>NZ_CP169638.1:3044135-3383270 GCF_042134605.1 Flagellimonas alginilytica
GGAAGATTTTCCAGCACCATTGGGCCCCAAAAGTCCAAATATTCCGTTCTGTATTTCTAGATTTAAGGCAGTAAGTGCCCTGTACCCATTGCTGTACACAAGGGATACATTATCGATTTTTAATGTATTCATGATTAAAATATGTTGGAAGAACTATGCTACATAGTCAATAATATCTCCTGGTTTACAGTCCAAAGCCTTGCAAATGGCCTCTAGGGTTTCAAAGCGTACACCTTTTGCTTTTCCATTTTTAAGTATGGATAAATTGGCCGGGGTTATGCCAATCTCTTCGGCGAGGTCCTTGCTCTTTATCTTTCGTTTGGCGAGCATCACATCAATATTTATAATAATCGGCATAACTTAGATATATAGATCTTGTTCGTTTTGTAATGACAGTCCTTGATTGAAAATTTCTGAAATAATAAATATAAAGACCCCTAAAACAAGATGTAACGCTACAATGATGAATATTCCTTTATCGATCTCAATAAAGAACGACGAAAAGGCAACGAGCACTATGGGGAAAATCAAATTAGCTGCATAAAACCGCTTTAAATGTGCAACATTGGGTTGGGTAAAAAGTTTTTCCCGGTAGAATACTTTAAATACATTGGAGAGCAACCAAAAAAATAAGGTGTAAGACGAAACAGGCAGTAAAAAGGCGAATAAAAAATACGACCAGTTGTTGTCCAAGATTAAAAAAGAAACATCGCTAAATGGATAATTGATTATGGCCCGTGTATCCTCTGTGCGAATATTCGTTTTTGTTAGCCAAGCAAAGCCCCCGTACAATGCAATTACCAAATATATCCAAGCGAGACTTCTGGTAATGGCGTACAATATTGTAGATAGTACTCTTGTTTTTTTCATTGGTTAGATGATAAATATTTCTGCAAACATATAAAAAATTATTGTAAAACAATAATAAAATATTCTTTTGTAAAATATTCTTGTTCCTTAAAGATAACTTTCAAGAGGTGATTTTACAGGCCTATTTCATCTTTTGTAAATTAAAGATCCGGTGGATAGGGAGTCTTTACTGACCTGAAAAGTTCTTGATAATACCCCTAGATTGCTACTGTATCCACCCTCATCGTTTCGGAATATTTTACCCTTTAATACCCCCCATTTAAAAAAGTAGTGGTCCTCTTCTCTGTAAATTTCAATGTCGGGCCAGTTTTGCTCATTGTGATACGTTCCTATGATGCTATCATTGGTTGAATTGGCTGAAAGCATTTGCGAGTCATCAGGATATTCCAAGTTATCTTCCCTCTTAAAACTATTATCGAAAGAGGTTTTTTCAATTTTTAAAATACTGTCAGCAGGCTGTTCATTGATTAGGTTGTAGGCATAATTTGCCATCAAATGAGGTAATAGGTAAGCTCTGTTATCGTTCGAAAAAGCAATCACCCCGACCTTTTTATCGGGCATAAAAGAGATGTGAAAGCTGATCCCGGCCAGTCCTCCAAATCGGGTCAAAATCCTATCATTCCCATATGCCGCAATATCCCAGCCCAAACTATAACCAGAACGTTGGTAGGTAAAGTATTTTTTGTCCTGGGTTGCGGTTGAGGTATGCAGTTCACCCCACGAACCTTTATGTAATAGCACACTATCCTGATTGATATTCGCGGCCAACCATTTGGATAGATCATTGATGGTGGAAACAATCCCTCCAGAGGCATGCATCGTGATATCTGATTTATAGAATCCTTTTTCAACAATTCCCTTTTCTTTGGTAACGGTTAATGAAGGACGAATGTTTTCGAAGTCAAAATCACTGACATTGGCACTTGTGTTTTCCATTTTTAAAGGAGAAAAGATGTGGTTCCCCATAAGGGTTTTCCATGTTTTTCCGGTCACTTTTTCTGCAACCATGCCAGCTAGGATTGGTCCTACATTGGAATACCGATACTTGCCTGAGGGATCAAATAGAAAATCAGTGTTTAGATCATGTATCAGCTCTTCATTCCCATCCTTGTATCCCAAAAAGGCGGTTTTCCATGTCATCGGCGTACTGAAGGTCCCATGGGTATGGTTTAAAAGATGGGTAAGGGTAATGTTCTTTGTGTCGACACTATCTTTGAAATTTAAATCGGGGAGGTAGTCGTGCAACGACTTTTCCAAGGAGAGAACATTTTTCTCCTCCAAAATTTGTAGCAAAGTACCCGTAAACGATTTGGTGCTGGATGCAATATAAATAGGAGTATCGTTACCCAGAGAGCCCTCTTTGCCAATTAAAATTTCCCGATTCAATGCAAATGAATATGCCAAGCCGTTTTCGTCGACCACGGCGAAGATGAAATCCCCATACATTTCTTTTTCAAGATAAATGTCCTTTACCTTGTTTTGAAATTGCGTTGCAAAACCGGGGTGGTTTTCAGCAAAAATTTCAGAATTGGTGGGAGCGATAACCTTGTTGGACCCACATCCGTTAGCTATTAATATTAGAATTGGAATAAGTAACAATCTCATGATGTTTTTGTTTTTTTTGATGCAAAGGTTGGACGAGTAAACTCCGGTCGAGGTTACTTAGATTATCTTTTGAGTGTTGTGCAGGTTGCAAATTGGTTAAACTTCCTCAAAAAGAATTTCCATGGGTTTTCTTACCTTTTTTCTGAACTGGGTGTGGTCTTCGGAAGAACGATATCCGACCGTTGCAATTACCGCTGCATTTAAACCTTGCTCCTCAAGACCCAGAATGGCATTGAACTTTTCAGGTTCAAACCCCTCAATAGGACAGGAATCAATTTTTAGTTCCGCACAGGCGGCCAATAGATTGGAAAGAGCCAAATAGGTTTGCTTTTGAGACCAGCTTTGCCATTCCACATCCGATTTACTCGATGTACTCTGCTTGATCAGATTACTGTACCCCTCAAGTTTCTCGATTGGGGTATCCTGAATTTTAGAGGTAGCTCTAATGTAATCATCAATATGCTCGTTTTTTCTTTCGGTATAATTACAAAAAACAAAAATGTGGGAGGCGTCGGTAAGCTGATCTTGGCCCCATGCGGCAGGCTTTAATTTTTCTTTAAGTTCCTTGTTGGAGACAATTAGAACTTTATACAGCTGAAGCCCGTAGGATGAAGCGGAAAGTTGCACAGCTTCTTTCAGTTTTTGTAGCTCGTCCTTGCTTACCATTTTTGAAGCATCAAATTTTTTGGTGGCATAACGCCATTTTAGGTTTTCTACTAGATTCATTGTCTTGGATTTTTAATTGAATGTTTTAAACTTTATTGATTAATAGAATGCCGATCACCATTGTTATCAATCCAACTATTTTTTTTATGGCCATCGGTTCTTGGGGCAGTCCAAACCAGCCAAAATGCCCGGCGATTGCTGAAAAAATAAGTTGACCGAACAAACCAACGGAGATCATAGTGGATATGCCCAGCTTCGGGATCGTGTAGTAGTAGAGTCCTATCCCTATCACGCTAAAAAGAGCTCCAGTGAACCATAAATGTTTTGGAATACTCCATAGTTGAGAGGCGTTAGGAATGTTTTTGATACTAATCACCACTACCACTAATGCAAAGAGTGTACTAAAAAAAAATGCCGTGAGCGAAGCCAACAACGGATTTTTTAATTGAACGCCCAATTGTGCATTTAATCCACCTTGCATGGCCAGAAACACTCCGCCTACAAAAGCCAATAAAATGTTGATATACTGGTTCATGACTTTACTTTTTGATGAAGCAAAGCTATAGTTCAACAGCTCGGAATTTCTTAAGGTAGATTAAGAAACCAAACAACGCACAGATCTAGCTTTGGACCATACTTTAATTCGGATTGAAGAATGGTTTCTTAACCAAAGTCAATGCGGATGTGATGGTCACAAAATATTTTTGTGGGAATGGGAAAACAAGCATCAAATAGAGAGAATCCAATGATATTTTTAGAATCAAAATCCAATTATGGAAACAGGCCACGGTTTTTTGAGAAACTGATAGTAGGTTCAGATAGTGGGTCCAAAAAGCTGAGTGCTGGCACCCAACTTGGAATCTACTTAACAGCTTTGTTGTTCGCAACATTTTCCTGTTTTGGAAATAATAGTTTCCAAAAAAAACCACCAGTATCGATTGATATGGTTATAAAAACAGAAAAAGTTGCCATTGGAGGAACCCTGGTGATCCCCTCTCATTTAAAAACAAGATCGCTTGTTATTATGAGTTCGGGCAGTGGCCCACAGGATAGGGATGAAACTTTGGAGGGATTTAAGATATTTAAGACCATTGCCGAGCATTTGGCAGCTAATGGAATTGCTTCTTTCCGATACGATGATAGGGGAGTTGGAGAGAGTACCGGGGATTTTGTAAATAGTACGCTCGATGACCACGCCAAGGATCTGGAAAGCATCATAGACTATTTTAAAGTGTCAAAATCCCATACGTTCAAAAGTTTTGCTCTATTAGGGCATAGTCAAGGTGGAATTGTAGCCTCTAAGGTCGCGGTTGCGAACACATCAGTTAAGAAAGTAATTTTAATGGGAGCTCCGGCAGTGCCATTGATCGATGTCGTGCTTTATCAAATTAGAGAGGAACATAAACAATTGGGTATTTCTCCCTCATTGATAGAGGAGGATGTTTCAGCTCACAATAGATTAATGCGAGCCATAAAGGACCAGAACAACATCGAAACAGCGCTCGAAGCGTTCCAAAATACAAGTCAGGCTATTTTACGGTTCCAAAATTCAGAAAAGGAATTGGATTTGAAGAAGATAGCGGAGCAAGTCAGGGTTACCGCAAAAGAATACCATATTATCTATGGTCTACCTTCTTTAACATCTTTTCTGTATTACGACCCTTCCAAGGATTTTGAGCGACTCAATACTCCTGTTTTAAGTCTGTTTGGCGGGCTGGATTTTCAAGTGCCCATTCATCAAAATAAAGATAGAATGGAAAATGCTTTGCTGAGTGCAGGGACAAGTTATCAATTTAAAACCTTTGATAAGGCCAACCATTTCTTTCAAAAAGCTGAGACCGGCAATCGCGATGAATATTCAAAACTTGAAAAGAGATTTGTTGATGGATTTTTAGATGAAATTTCCAGTTGGCTGGTTGATGAATAGGCATTTCTGAATAATATTTTATAGGTTCCCCTACACTGATTTTTTTACACTGATCTAAATGGTATGTTACCAATACAAATATTTTTGAAAGGGTAATGCTTGTAGCACGACCGAGAAGACATAATTTAACAGAATTAAAAAGTACACTGTTCTACCCACAGGTTACGATAAAAACCATTACAAACACAACGAGTTATCATGAGAAAATTCTACCTCCTTATTTTGATGGCCTTTAGCTTTTGCTCAGAGAGTTTTGGTCAAAAACTACCTACCAAAACCCAAGATTTGGTTCAGCGATTGGACAACTATTTATCGGCATCCGAGACCAATGGATATAATGGTGCGGTATTGGTTGTTAAGGGCAATGAAGCTATTCTGGATAAAGGCTATGGCTGGGCAAACACGGCGGATTCGATTTATAATACCAAAGAAACCGTTTTTGATATTTGTTCTGTTACCAAACAATTTACTGCAGCGGCCATCCTAAAATTGGAGGAAGAAGGAAGGCTTAAACTGGATAACCCTTTACACATCTATTTTAAAGACATGCCTTTGGACAAGGCAAATATTACAATTCACCAATTGTTGACACATACCGCAGGTTTTTCCCATGGCATCGGCGAAGGGGATTTTGATCATATTCCAGAGGCAGAGTATTTTGATCGGTTGTTCTCCAGTAAGCTTAGATTTGATCCAGGCGAAAAGTATAGTTATTCCAATTCCGGGTATAGCGTACTTGGTAAAATTATTGAAAAAGTATCTGGAAAATCCTACGAGACCTTTCTTCAGGAAAAATTATTTGCTCCTTCCGGAATGACACAGACCGGCTATATTTTGCCCAATTGGAACTTGAACCATGTAGCCAATGAGTATGTGTACAATGTAATTGATAAAGGAAATCATGTTGATCGATATCTAGCGGATGGAAAAATCGCATGGCCTTTAAAAGCCAATGGGGGAATCAACTCTACATTGCAAGATATGTATAGATGGTATTTGGCATTGAGAGATCAAAAAGTGTTGCGTAAAGCCTCCATAGATCTATTGACCCGGCCTCATGTTCAGGAACGAGTGGGGCAGTCTACCTATTATGCGTATGGATGGGCCATTTTTGAATCGGATAGAAATACCAAAATAATTGGTCATAACGGATTCAATGGGGTGAGCTATTTTGAGTTTCTTTGGTTTCCAGAAGAAGATGCCCTTATTTTATTCGCCTCCAATTCGTCCACAAGAGAAACATCAAGAATGCCCATTGAGTTGGAAAGGATACTTTTTGATGATGCATATGTTGCTGAACCTTATCCTCAAAATTTGGTAATGCAACTAGTTCACTTTGTAGAAGATTTTTCCGGTACCCACAAAGAACTGTCCGCTGCTATAAAGAAGAAATATAGCGCAGAATTGGATTCACCTTCGCACTTAAATCGATTAAGTGGTCTGTACTTGAGAGAACAAGAACAGGAAAAGGCCTTGGCAATTGCACGGTTGAACTGTGATTTATTTCCCAATGACGGAAATATTTGGGATACATTGGGAGAAGTTTACATGGCATCCAATAGAGATGAGGATGCTATAAAAAGTTATAGGAAGGCCCTGGAGCTTAAGCCAAAAGAGGATTGTTTCTATTGTGAAAACGCACTAGAACAAATCGAGAAATTAACGCAACGCAAAAAATAAAAATCTAATTAGTATGCCTCATTTTGTCCTCGACTGCTCCAATATGATGCTTGAGATGCAGTCACCAAAACTATGGCTTAACTATATTCAATGTTAAAGAAATTATACTATCTGTGTTTGGCGGGGCATAGTTCTTCAACATAAAAATTAAGAAATGGAAGTAAAAATTACCAATATAGATAAAACAGAATACAAGGAAGTTGTAGATGTATGGGAAGCCTCTGTGAGAGCTACTCACCACTTCTTAAAAGAAGAGGACATAGCCTATTTCAAGCCTTTAATTTTAAATACCTATTTAGATGCTGTTGATTTAAAAGGTATTAGAGATGAAAATGGAAAAATAATGGGCTTTCTTGGAGTGGCCGATCAAAATTTGGAAATGCTATTCATTCATCCATCATATATAGGAAAAGGAATAGGAAAGACCTTGTTGGATTTTGGTATCAACCATTTAAATGTGACTAAAGTTGATGTTAATGAGCAGAATGAACAGGCTGTTGGGTTTTATAAACATTGCCGATTTGTAGTAATTGGACGCTCAGAAGTGGATTCATTGGGAAAGCCTTACCCGATTTTGCATATGAAACTAGAAAATAATACCAATATATAACAATGGAAGAGGTGTATGCGGTAAAGTAATTTCGAAACAAAGGGGTAGGGCGCAAGCTCGTGGAACAGGCACGAGAACACGGTTTGGGTGAAAATTTGACTTTGATAGGATGGGAAATTGAAACCAACAACACTAAGGCCATTACTTTTTATAGAAGTTTGAGGGCAACAGTACAGACGAAAGACATCGCGAAGTGGGAATTCTAGTATTTGATTAGGTACTTGGAAAAACAAGAAGATCATCCATCACTTCCATTTGATGTAGCACAGTCGCAGTTTCGCAACAATCATTCATATTTTGGATAATTTCAAGATCCGATTCGGGGAGTTTTTCCTTTGCTGACTTCCAGTGGTTCTTGCTCGGCCATTGGGCATACGCAATATAAACACCCGTCTCGGTTTTATGGAGACGGGAGCCAAGCCCTTCCGCATGGGCCATAAATGCTTTGGTAACCGCCCGCCATAAGTTCTCAAAAGCAACTTCCTTGCCTTGGATAACTTTAAACCGATAGATTACTGCATACATATTGACTTTGTTTTATTGGCTATCATCAGTCCCAAGCATGAGAGGTCGAGATAGCATGTTTACCTGCGCCACTGAAATAAAAAGCGACTCCGGCAACAAGATAAATAAACAAAAGGTCTAATGTCCAACCGCCATACTGGTTTAATGTGAAAATATGTTGGATTTGGGCCATAAGTATGGCCAATAAACAATTAAAGGCTAATAGTAAACCTGCCAATCTACTTCTGTAGCCTAACACGAGCATTAGTGGTGCTACTATTTCCCCTATAAAAACCCCATAGACCAAAAAGGAGGGCAAATTATAGGCATCCAATAAACTGCCGATGAACCCGGTGCCGTTTGTAATTTTATCGATACCATAAATAAGCATGGTAAAGGGAATGGAAACCCTAAAAAGAAGGATAGCAACATTTTTGTTTCGTTTCATGATTCAATTTATTTTGATTTAAAAATTATACTTAAAGAATATTCCGAAATTGGTAAGTGTTCTTTTTGCGTTATTGAACTGGTCTAGATTAACAGCAATCCCAGTGGTCAGTAGGTTTTTTTGGATACCGACCTTAACTTGTTGGAGGCCTCTTGTGTATCCATTCGAATTCAAATTTGCTGTTGCGAGCAGATTTAGATATCCTCGGTTACCTTTTCCTAACACGGGCATATAGCTCATTACAAGCGATTGCTCCAATGACACGCCTTTTTGATATGTTCCGCCCACGGTATAAATACCGATAAAGTTTGGTGACCGATAAGTATAGGACATTGACAAAGTGCTAAATGCCCCAGGATTTTTTATGCCGATAGCCGCATTTGCACTCACATTTTTGAACATGGAATATGAAACGGTGTTTCTTATAAAAAAGAGATTGTTTTCATCGGTGTTGTATTCGGTATCGAACAGGGTTAAATTATCGACGGTCAATTTTTGATTGAGTGTGTATTTGACCAAATGTTTATATGTGATAGATCGATTACCCAATACCACATCGGGATCAAAACGTAGTTCTTGTCCAAACCCAACGCCAATAACCAATACATTTAAAAAGATGAATAGAAGTTTGCCCTTGCCCATTGTTCTAAATTTTATTGGGACAAACCTACATGCAAACCAAAAGGGAATACTTAAGGTATATTAAGAAAGAAAATAGGGTCATAGAAAATGGGAAGGCGCCCCTTTGTTAAAATGGGACGCCTATAAAACCTATTCAGCAGACACTGTTTTATGGTCCGGTTAGCGAAAAGCTTTCCAAATTACCATACGTGGAAAAACCAAGTTTGTGATATATACGCTCACCTGCCTCCGATGCCACAAGAAATACCGTATTGCTTTTTGACTTTATTGATTGATTTATGAGGAATCGGGTCATTTTTTTGCCCATGCCCAATCCCTGAAATTCTGCCCGGGTACCTATCATATGGATTCCTGAAATACCATTTTGGTCCAAATAGACCATTCCGCAGCTTGGGAAGTCATCCTTACATCTCCCCAAAAAGAGCTGCATGTTTTCTTTGTTGATCAAGGATTGGACTACAGAGGTATCTACCAAATATCCGAACGATGCCGATGCTGTCTTCGCAAAAATACGTGCCTTGTTTTTTGAGTCCACGAGTGTAAATTCAGACTCGTCAATATCATCATAATATAATTGCTCGGTGCTCATGGCCATGGCTTTTACCTTGGAGGTGGAGCAAAAATTATTGGATTCCAACAACTGTTTCGTGTTTTCGCACTCGGGTATTCCAATCGAATTGGGAATTTCACCTGTGCGAATCCTTCGCTGTACATCTTCAATATTTATTTGACCGACCTCAATGTTGTAAACTTTACTGGGCCATGAGTCGGGCTCTGGTTTTGTAAAGGCAAAGCCTCTTTCCTTGTTAAAAGAATCGGTATGTTTTCCAATCTGTTCCCACAGTTCAAATAAATGCGCAATGATTTGTTTGTTCATGATCTCTCTTATTATATAAATCCTTTGGACTTTAGATTATGCTTGATTTCATCTATAAATGAATCCATTTCTAATTGTGTTTTGAACCTACCATTAGGTTGATTGTGGTAGTTCAGAAGATTATGGACCACAGCTTTTAGTTCCAGTTTGTCTTCCAGCCTAATCAGTTCATTGTTTTCTATATCGAATGTTTTATGGAATGCACCTAAGGAAAACCGCCCCACCATTTTTCCACCCCAATTGGGCATCAATCTTTCTAAAATATTGAGGTGGGTACTACCGCCTAGTTTTCCGGGAGAGGCACTTAAAAGAAGAATGGGCTTATCGCCAAAAAACCGTTGATCTATGCGCGAAAGCCAATCAATATGGTTCTTTAAAAAAGTTGTAGGCAGGCCATTGTGCTCTGGCGATGCGATGATAAATCCATCTGCCGAGGTGAAAATTTGAAAAAGCTCTTTGACTTGGATGGGAAAGCCCTCTTTTTCGATATCCGGACTGTAAATAGGTAGGTCAAATGTTTCAAGATCAATATACTCAATATCATTTTCGGCAAATTCCTTTAGAATATAACCGATCAACTTTTTATGAATGGAGTTACGGCCATTACTGCCCGAAATCGCTATTATTTTTTTCATGCTGCACTAATGTGTATGGTCAGTGCAAACCTAAATAGAGGGGAAATTTTTAATCTTAAGGTGGATTAAGAAATGCTTTTGTTACCGTTTTTTTCGCAATGCACTTAAAAATTCCGGGGTAATTCCCAGATACGAGGCAACCATATATTGGGGTACGCGCTGCTCTATGCTTCTATACTTCGTGCGGAATTCCAAATAACGTTCTTCTGCTGTTTTGCTCATGGAATTAATAGTGCGGTCTTGTAGGGCCACATACGCATTTTCGAACTTCAATCTATAAAACCGCTCAATGGCAGGAACTTTGTTATATAGATCGTTTAAAGTATCTCGATGAATTTGTAGAACCACGGAAGGCTCCAGGGCCTGTACAAATTGTTTGGCAGGGGTTCGGGTCAGATAACTATAGAGATCGTTCACCCACCAACCTTCTATCCCAAATTGTACGATGTGTTCTTTAGCCTCTTCATCCATGTGATAGGCCCTAAGGCAACCCTTTGCTATAAAACGCATATGCGAGGATATCTCCCCGGCAAAAAGCAAAACCTCCTTCTTTTTTAGCTGTACTTCGGAATAGCTATCGCATACGATGGATTCTTCCTCGGGCGTAAGCCTGATACTTTCCTTTAAATGCGATATTAGTTGGGCCTTGGAATCCAAAATTCAATTTAAACCTGAAATTACTAAAAGTTGAACAAAGGCTAATGATACATCCCTTAAATTGACAAAAAATGTATGCTAACCAATTTTTTGGCACAAGAAGTTCTTAACCAAAGTCAATGAATTTTGTTACATCGAAATTTAGCTTTGCCTGGCTTTAAACATGTTTTACAATGTGCTACAAACCATCGATAAAATTTTCGGGTGTCAGTTATATTCTGCTGTTCGTTGCTGGATTTTATGCTAACTTTTTTGTTTTGGAAAAACTGGTAGTTCCCTCAGATCCAGAAATTACCGTCAGCAATTTTGTTGAATTTCGTTCATTGTTCCGTCAAGGAATGTTAGGATTTGTTGTGATGCTGCTTTTTGATGTCTCCTTGGTAGGCTCGTTGTATTTTGTAACACATCACGTCAACAAAAAAGTAACCATTTTCGCTTCTCTGTTGCGACTCTCCCATGCATTGGTTTTTACTGTCGCATTGATGAGTTTGTTCAGTATTTACCAAAATACACACCCATCCTTAATAATGGATGAAAAGCAATTGCAGGAGTTGGTAATTGCCGCACTGGCCAATTTTAATGCAACTTGGAATATTGGATTGTTGCTCTTTGGAATGCACTTGTTGGTTTTGGGGTACCTCTGTCTAAAATCCCCTAGGATTGCAAACGGCATTGGAGGAATACTGCTTTTAGCGGCTTCTGGATACCTATTGGATGGTTTGGCCAAACTCTTTCTGGACAGCTACAAAAATTACAAGGAAACTTTTGAAATAGTGGTACTTATCTGCGGTGTACTGGGTGAATTGACTTTTACGTTTTGGTTATTGTTCCAAGGGTTCTGGGGAGACCGGTTTAATAGAAAGTACAACTGGTCGGGTGGTACTACCGAGAACTGATGCGTTTTCGTATCCTGCTCAACGATTCAGGTTTTATGCCCAGGTAACTTGCCAAATGGTACTGTGGGATACGCTGTAAAAGGTCAGGCCTATTTTCCAATAGGTCTATGTATCGTTTTTCTGGACTGGAAATCATGAACTGGGCCAATTTATCCTGGTACGTTCCAAGTTCCTCCTCTACAGAAACCCTACAAATGGATTCGAAGGCAGGTACATGTTTGAATAGTTTTTTCTCGCTTGTTCTTGATAAGATAGCCAATCTACAGTCTTCAATGCATTCCAGATAATGGTTGGAGGGAATTTTAAGATGATAGCTCTGCAAGGAAGAAATAGCATCTTGCTCAACATAGAATTCCGTGGTTTTTTCTTCACCATCTACCATATAATACTTCCGTACCAGCCCCTGTATGTTAAAATAGGACTCGTTGGAAACCTGACCTTCGCGCAATAAAATATGTCCTTTCGAAAATTTATGGATGGGAATACATTGGGTCACGACCAAGGCTTCCTCATCGGTCAGGGTCAGAGCATTTTCCAACAATTGGACAATTTCACTTTTCAATACGATCTTTTAGGTGTTTGACGCTGCTCTCAAGATAACAAATCCATGCACAAGTTCGTATTTAAACCTTGGTTTTACACTAAAAATGGTCCAAGCACTAATTTTTTGAAGTAATTCGAAGGTAATAACCATCAGGGTCTATCAAACGGAAATCAGTGAGACCCCAATTTTGCTTTTTTAAGTCGGATTGTATCGGATATCCGTTGGATTTCACTTTCTGATACAACTCGCCAATGTCTTCGACCTCTATAACAATTTCCGTTCCATAACCTTTTTGGATGCTTTTTAGCTTGGGATCAAAATAATGGTCCGGGGAAAGTTTTAGTATGGGACCGATCCCCAACACTACACCACCTTTAGTTACGACTTGATACGATGGGTCTGGTTTTTCTCCCGCCATGGTGAAGCCAAGAACATCTGTGTAAAAGTTAATGGATGCTTCCATATCGGATGTAAACAGTTCCAATCGAAGTGTCGTTTCTTGAGATGAGGGGCCATTGCTTTCCCTTTTACAAGAAACAATGGTCAATAAAAGTGTTATGATTAAAGTTGATATACGATTTATCATGATGGAAAATTATGGATGTGATTCAAAGATCTTATAAAAGCGAAGCGACTTCATCATCGCATACTTTTACAAAGAAAACCAAGTATTGCCCTAATTTTCTTAAGCTACATTAATAAGTATGATTTTTGGTGTACTAGGTTTGCCCGGCCCTGTTTTGGATAGGATGTTGCTGCAATAGGAAGTAGGGTACATTGATCCTTTTGGTCGATTATAAAATGGGAAGCCTAGGGTGCGATCAATGCATTTACCCGTTTCTGCAATTCCGGTAGTACCTGTTTACCGAACCAAGGGTTTTTTTGCAACCAAAACCTATTTCGTGGAGATGGGTGGGGGAGTACAAAATATTTGGGCAAATAAATATTATAGTTGTTCACGGTCTCGGTCAGATTTCTTTTCATAGTACCTCTCAAGTAATGGTTTTGGGCATACTGGCCTATTAAAATAATGAGATCGAGGTTGGGCATTTGGTCCATTAATGGATTGTGCCATTTTGGAGCGCATTCGGGTCGAGGAGGCAGATCCCCGGATTTTCCCTTGCCTGGATAGCAAAACCCCATGGGAATCAATGCAAATAACTGTTTGTTGTAAAATTGTTGTTCGGTTACATTGAGCCACTCCCTCAGTTTTTTTCCGCTTGGGTCGTCCCAAGGTACACCTGTTTGGTGAACTTTGGCTCCCGGGGCTTGTCCAATAATAGCGATTTTGGATTTTGGATGGGCCGCAACAATAGGTCTTGGTCCCAATGCCAAATGTTTTTCGCAGAGGTTACAGCCTTGGATTTGATGTAAGAGCTGATCCATTTGGGCTTAATTTACCTTTTTACTTAGTAAAAAGCTCGTAAATAGCCTGTTTTTCTTCTAAAGTAAATTTTTTGTCCTCGAACCAGTCGTGTACTTCAATTTTTTTGTTTTCTATTTGTGCTTCCCTAATGGCATTTATGGATACCAAATGCCAATGCACCCCGCGTTGACGATATACGGAATAACCGATATCTTCCATAATATAAGAGGGTTTAGGGTAGTTCACCAGGCGGGTCCCGTTTTTTAGTATGGCCAAAGTTTTGGTAAGTTCTACAACTACAGAAAAGGTATAGCGCTTAAAATCATCGAACCCATCTTGGGTCACATTGTATACTTTATCTCCGATTTCTAGTGGTCTCATAGGCTACTGGCCGCCAAAAATAAAAGCCTCTTCATAGTATACCTAAGGAATGTTTGATTTGTTATCAACAGTGCTTAGTGGGGAAGTATTATGGTCAACAAGTATCGAATTTTCCTTTTCGTGCAACTAACATATGGTAAGAGACAAAGGTATATCTGTCAGAATAATTAAAAATGTGAATTTATTATACCTTCTATTAACCGATATTTTTGCATTCGTTGTACAACTCGTTCCAAACCCTGTAACTTTACAGTAATAAATAGTGGTCCATGACAAGTACCGAACAGAAATTAAAAGAACGTGTTAAGGAGTTGACCTGCCTTTACGAGGTAACTTCCATTATTGTAAATTCAGGATACGATGAGCTCACTACTTCGTTGGAAGCTATTGCCTATTGTTTAAAGCGAGGATGGCAATTTAAGGACGATGCCGAGACCAAATTGTCCATAGGTGATTATCAAGTACAGACAAGCGGGTTCGACGAACATAGAGTTTGCCTTACTTGCAATGTCATTGTCTTCAACAAGGTCGAAGGAACTATTTCCGTAGGTTATCCCTCACCCAAATACACCATGGAAGATTTTCTGGAAGAAGAGCAAACACTGCTCAAAAATGTGTCTTTGGCTGTAGGTAATTTTATTGAGCGCAAGCAAATCCATGATACGGAGCAGGAAACCAAAAGACAATTGGAGCGCAATGATCGACTTCATATTTTAGGCGAGATTACTGCCGGAATAGCCCATGAGCTAAATACCCCGTTGGCCAATATTTTGGGATTCGCCGAATTGTTGATGGATGGGGCAACCGATCCACAGACCAAAAGAGACCTGCAAAAAATAATGGACAATGCCATTTTTAGCCGTGAGATCGTTAAAAAATTAATGTTCTTTACCTGCGAAATGCCCGATCAAATGGAGCCCGTTGACCTGATCAAGGTAATCGAAGATGTGGTTCGGTTAATGGGACCATCGCTCAGGGCAAAAGAACTTAAAATCATCACAGCTTTTGAGCAAGATCATCTTTATATACGTGCCAATACTGTTCAGCTTACCCAAGTGTTCTTCAATTTAATAATGAACGCGGCCTATTATTCACCGGTACAGGGCGAAATAAAAATAGAACTCATTGGAAAGACCAATACGACTGTTATAAATATTATGGATCAGGGAGAGGGAATTTCTCCGGATATCGAAAATAAAATATTTGAACCTTTTTATACCACCAAACCGGTGGGAGAGGGGACAGGTTTGGGGTTGAGCGTGGTCCACGGCATAATTAAAAGTTACAAGGGCACCATTGCCCACAAGCCCAATACGCCAAAAGGCACTATTTTTACCATTGAGTTTCCTAATTAAGGGTATATATGGCACTGCACAAAGAAAACATTTTGATCGTTGACGACGATATTGGGATATTGGAACTTTTAACGAGAAGATTAAAGGACCTGAATTTTCATGTTTTTAAAGCAATTTCAGTTAAAGAGGCTGTATTTATTCTAAAAGATACACCTATAGATCTTTTAATAACGGATATACAAATGCCCGAAGTGGACGGGGTTCAATTATTAAAATTTGCCAACGAACACTATCCAAATATGCCCAAGTTGGTAGTTACCGGATACCCCTCTGTGGATGGCGCGTTGGAAGTGGTTAAATCGGGTGCGATGGGTTATTTGACCAAGCCTTTCACCAAAGAAGAGCTCAAAACTGCTGTGGATAGAGCATTGTCCCAAGGGCGTAAAACAGACAAACCTTCGTCCTCTGCGACTAAAATTAGGGTAGATGCCCATTTTAAAGAAATGGTGGGAGAATCCGTGGCTTTTGATCAAGTTAAAACTATTGTCGATAGGGTTAAGAACAACAGGGCCACTGTTTTGATCAATGGGGAAAGCGGTACAGGGAAAGAACTGGTCGCCAGGGCAATTCATTATTCGGGCAAGTATGCGAAAAAACCATTTGTGGCCGTAAATTGTGGTGCCATTCCAGAGAATCTTCAAGAAGCTGAACTCTTCGGATATACCAAGGGTGCTTTTACTGGGGCCGACCAAAATCGTGATGGATTTTTTCAGGCAGCGTCGGGGGGGACACTCTTTTTGGATGAGATAGGAACGGCCAGTTTGGATGTACAGACCAAACTGCTGAGGGCGCTTCAAGAAAAGGAGATTACAAAAGTGGGCTCCAGAGCCGTGGAGAAAATAGAACTAAGGATCGTTGCCGCAACCAATGTTGATCTTTTGGAGGAAATCAGAAAAAAGAATTTTAGGGAAGATCTGTATTATAGATTGACCGTTGTTGAGATCAATGTGCCTCCATTGCGTGATAGAAAGTCAGATATTCCTTTATTGGTGGACAAGTTTCTCCAAAAGTACGGAATCGAATATAGAGATCGCTTTGTGCGCATAGACCCGGATGCCCTTAATATATTGGAAAGATATGATTGGCCAGGAAATATTAGAGAACTGGAAAATGTGATCCAACGGGCCGTGATCATGGCAGATGGCCATATTTCCATAAAAGATTTGCCAGATTATTTAAAATACGAAATTCAATTTCCGGAAGACGAATTATTACCTTTAAAGGAAATGGAAAAAAGGTACATCCAAAAAGTACTGGCTCATACCGAAGGCAACAAGACCAAAGCAGCCGAAATTTTACAGATAACCCGTAAAACCCTCCGGGACAAACTGGATTAATTTGGATAGCTTTTGACCAATTGGTTCAAAAGTGACCACTTCCCATATAACTTTCAATGTACACATAAGTTTTAATAATCTGATTATTAGGTACTTGAATAGAATCAGCTTTTTTGTGTCTTAAAGGGTATGCCTTTTGCCATACTGTTGCCAAATAAAATTGGTAACAACGAACTAAATGTGGTAACAATGATAGGATCACCGTAAAGCACGATCAAAAGGACTGAAGATGAATAATTCCTGATGGTCAAAAACAATTATGGAATCTACAGACCTGGAAACCATAGGTCCATCTCAAGTTATTTCCTTCATTAAAAAACAAATACAACTAAAAATCAATAATCCAATGAACGAATTTGTTCGGAGCCTTTGCTCGACCTGTATTCATAGATCGTATTGCTCGTTGAGCAAAAAAAGGACCCAGATTAGTCTGTGCAACGAATACCATCATTTTATGGAAGATAACCAAGAGCCTACCATAATGATGTCGGATGAAATGTATTAATAATCAAAAAAAGAAGGTAGAAGTATCTTAAAATTACATATGACAACAACGATAACATCAGAGAAGAAGCAAAAAAAGCAAGGGATGCTGGATAATGTTATGCGTCAATTCAACAATGCCGCTGACATTATAGATTTAAACAAGAATATCAGAAAAATCCTTGAAGTGACCAACAATGAATTTGTGGTCCACTTTCCGGTCCGTATGGATAATGGCGAGGTAGAAATTTTTACAGGCTACCGTGTTCAGCATAATAATGCCCTTGGACCATATAAAGGAGGTCTGCGATATCACCCAACTGTGGATATCGATGCCGCACGGGCCTTGGCCATGTGGATGACATGGAAAACTTCTTTGGCAGGATTGCCCTATGGTGGAGCCAAAGGTGGAATCCAGCTAGATCCGACCAAATATTCCCAGGACGAGTTACAACGGATCACCAGAAGGTTTACCTATGCCCTGGGTGACAATATAGGACCTGAGCTAGATATACCAGCTCCGGATGTAAACACCAATCCACAGACCATGGCCTGGATCTTGGATACTTATATGTCCACAAAATCTCCCAACGAGCGGTCCAAGAATTTACACGTAGTAACCGGTAAGCCCATTGGAGCGGGTGGTTCCGAAGGTAGGGATAGAGCTACAGGGTATGGTGTTTTCTTGACCATTAAGTTTTGGGCGGAACACAAGAACATTTCACTAAAAGGTAAAAAATTCATAGTGCAAGGTTTTGGTAATGTTGGATATTGGGCATCCCATTTTCTACATGAAGAGGGGGCCTTACTAACTGCAGTACAAGACGCCTATGGAAGTATTTACAATGAGTCCGGTATTCATCCTGAGCAACTTTTGGACTATGCCAAGGCCAATAAAGGGAGTATACTAGGTTTTAGTGGTGGCAATCCTGTGGATAACGCTGATTTTTTTGGGTTGGACTGTGATATTTGTATTCCAGCAGCTCTTGGCAATCAGATTACGGTAAAAAATGCACCACAAATAAAGGCAAGCCTTATCGCGGAAGGCGCAAACGGGCCTACAGATGTAAAGGCCGAAGAAATACTGTTAAAAAATGGGGTGGACATTATCCCGGACATTTTATGTAATTCAGGAGGTGTCATCGGTAGTTATTTTGAATGGCTGCAAAACCGTAACGGAGAGATTTGGCAACTGGATGAGGTGTTGGAAAAGCTGGAGAAAAAGATGAGGGAATCCTTTAGTAAGGTAATGCAAAAAACAAAAACCGAGAAAATCGATGCACGGACCGCTGCATTTGTAATTGCTATTGAGCGACTTGAGGAAGCCTATGTACAAAGAGGTATTTTTCCTTGATCAAGGAAAAATTACCAAGTGAAGTATGATGAGGTTAACAATAATTTTATAAGAATGACACAATGAAATATGGGAGTTTGATAATTGAAAAAAAGGAGTATGTTCTTCTCAAACGGCTGATAAACCTTACTGGTTACCATAAAGACGATACCTTTAAACGATCTGTGGGAAAACTTAGAGAAGAGATGGAATCAGCACAGATTTTGGATGGGGAAGATATGCCCAAGGATGTCATACGCTTCAATTCATGGGTCACGATCACTTCCGAAAACGGATGGCACAAGAAATTCAAATTGGTAATGCCGAGCAAGAGTGATGTTAGGAACAATCATATTTCCATTTTGACCCCTATGGGGGCATCGGTAATTGGTTATGCACAAGGAGATACCTATTTATGGGAATTTCCTTCAGGTGTTCAGCAATTGACCATTGAGCATATTGAGCAAGAAAACGAACCTATAGATATAAACATGGTAATATGAAACAAGTAGGAAGACCATATTATCACGAATCCATAAACAATATTCTTAGTAAAAAGGATAAATTGGAAATAGGTAATTGGACGGATAACATGGAACTGATCAATGAAGAGTTGCAATACCTCATCCCATTGGAAAAGCGACTTTTGGGCAATGCAAGCCTTCAACAAAGATTATTGGCATTGCAAAGGGAAAACCAACTGCGATTGGGGACCCTATACCGGTACGAACGGAACATGGCAAATGCCATAGAATGCGATACCTTGGAATGTGATGCCTATTACTTGAATACGCATGAAAAAAACAGGGATGGCTACATGGAGCATTTAAAAAACTATTCACAACTTAAATTGATGTTGTTTTCCAAAATTTTGGACCGATACAAGAATAATTGATTCAAGAGGGAAAATTACCGGTGGGTCGGTTTGTAGCCTTCCCCGAAACAGACGACTTTGATGATAATTTTACGATTTTAGTAATGTTCTAAAAGGGGTTAGGCTACAATGATTTGCTGTAGGTCTAAATTGATCCAAGTTATTTGATTTTGATCTCTTTGGCACCTTGTATTTTTTTACTTACCTCAGGATAGGTGTCCTGAAAGGTTTTGAAAATAAAATCAATAGGAACATCTTCAAAGTGACCGTAATCCTCCAAATACTCCATAAATTGTTTGTTGTCCCTGTTATATTCCTGAAAAATGGAGTCTTGGGTGCCATCAAACTCCAAGGGAGCAACATTATAGCAATCACAGAGTTCTTTGTTAAAAGCAGGCGAACATTTGAACCATTTGCCATTGAGGAATACATCTACCAAACCATGTGGGGCTATTTCATGCGAGCCTAAAGTTTCTTCTAAGTGTTCCGTCGCGATATGGTTGGCCACTTTGGCCAAACGTAATCTGGCAGGTATGTGCAGTGCACGGAGCCCTGCTACATATAAAATAGCTTTATCGATACAGTGGCCTACCGTTTTTCGGACAATGGCACTGGCTTTATAATGCGCAGGTGTCAATCCAATATTGTATGGGTTGTAACGCCAACCGTCTCTAACTTTAAGATACAATTGCTCGATTTTTTCCTGGTCGGAAACCAAATTTTTAATGCTCTCCACCATTTTTTGAATTTCTGGACTGGAATGATCAAAGTAAAAAGTCTCCTGAGTGTATACCATAATTTTAAAAGGAAAGGTTTTTGGTAAAAGTTTTCTTTATGATAAAATTTTTGGAACTAAATGTTTCTCGTAAAGATACTTAAAGTAATCAATAGTGTTCTGTTGTATTTATTTATAATGGGACTATTTCAATTAGAAACTTGATCCAATCAATAACAATCCATTCTTAATTGTCCATTACTTTGGAGTAGATCAAGATCCAGCTCAGTGTGTTCCAGAAGTATGGATTCCAAAACATCCAGCACTTGTCTTTGCATGGCCAAGGAACCACAGATCATAATACAACCGCCATCTTTTATAGTTTTCAAGATATGGTCTTCTTGTCTGGAAAGCATGTCCTGAACGTACATCTTATTTTCCTCTCTCGAGTAAGCGATATATTGGGCAATATTGGTATTGTGCCCGATGTTATTTTCTATATACCCACGGTATAAATCTATGGAAGATGTATAACGCACCCCCCAGAGTAAGCTGATTTTAATAGTATTGTGTTGGTGGATCATTCCCAAAAATGGTGCAATCCCCGTTCCATTTGCAATGAGAATGGCGGAAGGTGTTTTTTTAGGAAAATGAAAGTGTGGATTTTTATCGATACTTGCCATCAGGGTGCTTCCTTGCTCCAATTGGGATAGAAAGGTTGAACAAAGGCCGAAATCATGCTTTTTAATACTTAAAACAATGTCTTTTCCAATTTTAGCTACCGAATACTGTCGGGCAATATCGGAACCCTTGGGGTAAATGGACAACAGATCGCCAGAAGTACAATCAACCCTGTTTTTGGGCCTCAGCCTGAGTAAAAAGGTATCATCAATGTTTAAATCCGAGCGGTGGACCACGTCAAAAGGGACAAGTTTGATTTTTTTCTGTTTTTTTGAAGCGGGTCGTAGAGAAAATTCAATTTTTGAGGCTTTGCTCCACTCCTGTGCCCAGTCATTAAACGTAGAGAACGCAGCATTATTTATTTTTTGAAGCGGCAAAAGAGGTGTAAAGTTTTCCCGATGGTTAAGGGCATTGTCCACTTCAATGGCATATTTGCAATAATCAGGATATGTGGTAGAGCCAAAACCAACAACCGAATAGTTCAGGTCTTTAGGTTGATGCACTGATTTTACCCTACCCAGAAATTTTCTGGCATTGGTCGGGGAATCGCCCTCACCATAGGTAGAGGTCAAAATAATAATGTGCTCTGCGTTTTGGAATGTGGTGTAATGGTTCAACTCGGTAAGGTAGATTTTTTTATTGGTCGAACTCATTGATCGGTATAATCGCAGTGCAAAATCGTAGGTGGTTCCGGTTTCCGAGCCCACCAAAATTATAATCTCGCTCTCATCCTTATCCGGCATTTGATCTAAAGTAATGTGCTTTTTACCACGTTTTATTCGTTTTACCGACATCACAGCCCCGGAATAGATAAAAAACAAGATCGAAGCGCTTGCCAAAAGTAGGACCAAAGACCACACAACACTGCCCTCTCCCGTATGCAGGTTAAAACTCACCCTGGAAGCTAAGTTCACAAAAGGATAGGAAGCACTGGCGACTATGTCTCCAGTTTCTTGGTTTACCTGGATTTCTTCATACTTTAGTGAGATTTGGTAAAACTCTTCCGGATCCTCGGAGAAAGGAAACTCTACCATTCTAACATCCTGAAGTGTTGTGTTTTGGAAGAAAGGGATATTTAGAACACTATTGTATTTGTTCTGGGACCGGATTTTCTGTTCTACCCAATGTTTTGTGCTGGTGTCCGGAAGTAAATTGAATTTTTCCAACGAAAGATAAACGCCGGTAACGGAAAGGATGATGATCGGGATAAAAAACCATCGACTTAAAATTACATGATAGCGAAGCTCCATATAATCTTGCTGTACCTTGGAGAACAGTTTTTTTATCCCTCCTTGTCGCTTGGCCAACAGCACCAATCCGGTTAGGGTGATCAAGAGCAATAAAAACGAAATTGACCCCACAAAAAACCGCCCAATGCCCTTTAAGAACAGTGAGCGGTGTAAATTGGTGGCAAAACTATAAATGCCAGGTCGGTCTTGAACCATGCCCAGTTGTTCGCCCGTTCTTGGATCGATATAAATATCGTGTGTTTCCAAATCCATGGTCAGAACCGAGGCTTTTACAAAATGGGATGATTCTACCTCAAAGGAGAAAACCTCCTCATAATTTTGATCAAGTGCATGGATCGTGGTTGCCAGCGAAATTTGGTCCAAATCCTTGATTGCATACCCTTTGGCTTGATGCTGTATAGGTTCCACGGCCAATATTACACCGGTAACGGAAGCAATCAAAAGAAATATGGATGAAACCAGAGCCAATAAAAAATGGCTGTATCGCCAAATGGATATGGTCATAGATCTTTTTTACTGCGCGAGCATTCGCACGTAGCGAATAAATCCTTTGCCCTCTTTCTTGCTTTTCAGATTATCCGAAGTCAGCTCAAATTGGATGTCATCCATGTAATACTCCTGATCTTCAACGGAAGTCTCAAAGCGAATACGATATCCTTTATCAATTTTATCCTCGGGTATCTGCAAAACGGTAACAGTACGTTCGCCCCCACTTATGGTTTCACCGGAAATACCATCTATATTGGGACGATATTTGCCATAGAACTTCCACCATTCGGGAATTTCACTGTACCATTCACTATCCTTACCTTGGACATAGAGGGTTTGCTCATATTCACCATCAGGTTTAAGGAGAGAAACCACCAAATACGCACCTTCACCAGTATAATTGGTCATTTGGATTAGACACTTTACCGTTTTGGTCTGGGTAGGTGCAAAGGCGGTGAACAGTAATCCTGCAAGCACAAGTACAGGAACTAGTTTAATCAATTTTTTCATCTTACTTTAAAAAGGTTAATACGATGTTTTGTTGTTGTAAGAGTTCATTTTCACTGGCCAGATCATAAACCGTTTCCTCAAAGTCGGTCTTGATGTTTATATCGGCACCTTTTGATATCAAATACTTCATTAATTTATCATCTTCGGCTTTCATGGCAGCTAAATGCAATGGCGTGAGCCCCTCGGCGTTTTTGGCATTCACGTTGATACCAAGACCATCCAGTTTTTTGGCAAGGGATACGTTATTGTTCTTGGCCGCCAAATGGTACAAGGTATTGCCATCGGCCTGTGCCGTATCGAATACCACATCCTTATTCTCCAACATCTTTCTTTTTTCTTCAAAGGCTGCTATATTTTTGGCGTTATAAGAGGCTGCCCAATAGTAGGCCATTGAATTTCCAGAGTTGTCGCTCAAAGTGGCATCGGCGCCTTTGGAAAGCAAATATTCCACCACTTCGGGAGTGTTGTTTTCCAAGGCGAGCATTAAAGGTGTCTGCCCTTCGTTGTTTTTTGCATTGAAGTTTGAAACATCTGTTGAAAGTAGTTTGACCATCTCTATATTGTTTCTGGCAGCAGCATTGATAAACGGAGTATTACCATTGATATCTTTCTGATTTACATCTGCTCCGGCCGCAAGGAACAAATCAAAAATAACTTTGTCCTTATTGTTGTAGGCCAAACGGTGAAGAGGCGTATAACCATCTTTGGTTACCATATTGGGATTTAACCCTAGGTTTTTTAAATACTCATAGACAGATATTGGGTTGCTAAATCCACGCCCTCCTTGTGCTGCAAATAGAAAAGCATTGGCACCTTCCTTGTTTGGGGTTTTATAATCGACCCCTTTTGATATGAGCAAATCAAGGAATTGAGTATTTCCTTTTTTTGCAGCGTAATTAAAAATACCGTTGCCTGATTGGTCTTTGCTGTCCAACTGGAATCCTTTATTTAGGAAAAAGTTGAGCTCTTTTTCATTGTTCAGAGCTGCCGCTACCAATAAAAGAAGGTTGGCACCGTTGTCGCTTTTTTCTTCGGTAAGAACTACTCCATGCTTTTCGAACGTATTGTACAGTTCTGGTTTTTTTTGACCAGAATTGGCGGCAAAAGCCAAGGGAGTGTATCCATGACTGTCCAAATCGGTCACCGAAGAACCTTTTTCCAGTAAATAATCTACCATCTCAATTTTTCCTGCGTATGCTGCCCAATGGAGATAAATACGGCTATCGTGGGTATTCTTGTCCACGGAATTTCCTTCTAAGGATAACAAATAGGTAATAACCCGGTCGTCCGCTTTTTCCAAAAGGGCGTACACCACTGCATCAAAAGCATTGGTATTGAGCGCCACAGGGTCGTTGCCTTCTTTGATTTTGTTTTTTACGGTTTCAACATCTGGGTTGCTTTTCCAGAAAGCTCTATCAAGTAAAACATTGCTGTTTTGCGCGACCAAGGAAAAGGTAGGCAAGAACAGACCCAATAAAAGTATTTTCTTTAGTGATTTCATGTATTGGTTATTTTACAAAAGCTTCGATAATCTCATCAATTTTGCCTTTTTCGTTGTAGGCCTCTTCATCCAACAAATATTTAAAAAGAACTTTGTTGTCCACTTTGTTCTCTAGTTGCAGATCAGTGTTTCTGCCGTAGACCTCGTCCCATTTGGCGCGAACCATGGCCCATTTTTCTTGGTTTTCCTTCCACCATTTGGCAGCTCCGGCACATCGGCTATCATCTACTTTTACATAGGTATTGTACCCTTTTTCTTTGGCCAAAACAAAGTCTTCTTTCCCCTTTTCACGTATGATCTTTGCGTTGTCCTGTTCGTGCAACCATCCATAATCTGTTATTTCCTGGCGGTTTCCCCTCATGGTCAGATTGTAGTCGCTTCGGGTGGTATATTCTCGACGGGGGAGGGGAGCTGGAGTTGTATTTTCCCAATAGCTTTTTCCATCTACGTGTACCCAGGTGGCGGAACCTTCGTAGCGGGGACTATCATCCACTTGATATACCTTTTGGGTCCACTGACCTTTAACTTCTGCCGGGTCCAATTGTTGGTAGGTCCACTCATTATTGGCGTTGAACTTATACAGGTCGGTATTCTCGAACAACCAATCCTGTCTCCAGTGTTTTACAATGTAGGGCTCATTTGGGTTGCCTACCTGTAATAGGTGTTGTATGGAAATCTTGTTGTCCTCATCAGTAACCAATTGTGCCCACTCCAATCCCTTGTCCACTTTTGTTTTAGAGGGTTTGTATAGGGAATCGTTGGCATAATTAAAGGTTTCGGCAAAGTTAAAAGTAACCTCGTAGCAACCACACATATTCTTAATGGCTTCGCGATCTTTATCTTTTTTTTCGGTTTGAGAAAAAGCATTGGCGAAAATCAAAACAACCAATGCAGAGAACATGATATTTTTCATCAGGAAAGTTTACATTATTTAGTTACGCTGACAAAAATAATTAAATATAATTAATCTAAATAAGAATAGTGGAGCTTTATTTTATTGAAGCGTTTTGTGCCCAAAAATTAGAATTCTAACTCTTGCTATTGAATTGAAAATAAATTGCTTACTACAGTTTTTATTTGGGATGAAATATGTTTGCCTTTCGATTTTTAAGATTTTATCTTTAAAAATAACGAAGGTTTCATAGAATCGGTTGCAGTACTTTCCATACATTTTCGGCAACCAATTTTTGCCCTTTTATGGTTGGGTGAATGCCGTCACTTTGGTTAAGATGGGGGATGCCTGCCACATTTTCCAGTAGGAAAGGGATTAAATATATCTCTTCGGATGAGGCCAGTTTTGGAAAGATTTCTTCAAATTCTTTGGTATATTCGGGTCCCATGTTTGGTGGGATTTTCATTCCGGCCAAAATAATCCTTGCGTTTGGCAAGGTTTCCCGGACGGTATCAACCATGCTTTTTAGGTTGGACTCTGTTTCCGACAAGGGAATGCCCCTTAGACCATCGTTGGCACCCAATTCTATAATTACAATATCAATATTTTCTTCGAGAACCCATTCCAATCTGTTTTTTCCACTGGCCGTGGTCTCTCCGCTTAATCCGGCATTGATCACGGCATAATCCAAATCAAGGGAATCTATTTTTTGTTGAATTATAGTTGGAAAGGCCTGACCCATTTCAAGTCCATAACCTGCGGTAAGGCTATCTCCAAAAAATAAAATTTTTTTATCGGAACCTTCGGTCGTAATCGTTTCGGTTTTTTCAGCTGGATTGTCCTTAATCGTGTCTTTCTTAACGGATTTATCACCACAGCCAATTAAGAGTAAGATCAAAAAATAACAAAACATTAACGGCCTAGGGGAGCTTGGTATTTTCTTGGACTTGTCCATTTTAGTATTTTGAGAGTTTTAACCAAAAACGAGTTATGTCAAAGATATTAAAAGTTCAACACCTCTCTAAAACCTACCGGAGCGGTGAGCACGATCTTACTGTTCTGAATAATGTGTCTTTTGAAGTGGATGCCGGAGAAAGTTTTGCGATTGTTGGGCCATCCGGAAGTGGAAAAACCACATTGTTGGGACTTTGTGCAGGGCTTGATACTACTGATGAGGGGGAGATTTGGCTTTGTGGCCAAAATTTGTTGAAATTGGATGAGGACGGAAGAGCACGGTTAAGAAATCAGAATGTAGGTTTTGTTTTTCAGGACTTTCAATTATTGCCCACATTAACGGCTTTGGAAAATGTTATTGTTCCCTTGGAGTTAAGAGGGGTTAAAAAAGCCGCTCAGCAAGGAAAGGAGCTTTTGGTTAAAGTCGGTCTTGGCGATAGGGCCGGACATTATCCTTCACAATTGTCCGGAGGGGAACAACAGCGGGTTGCCCTCGCCAGGGCTTTCGCCAACAAACCATCCATTCTTTTTGCGGACGAACCAACAGGAAATTTGGATGATGAGACTGGGACAAAAATAGAGCAATTACTTTTTGAGCTAAACAAAGAACAGGGCACTGCTTTGGTGATAGTGACCCATGATCTGGAACTCGCCAAAAAAACAGATAAGAGCATAAGGCTAAGGTCTGGCAAAATAGAGCAAACTGTAGTTGGGTAATGGGAAACAACAATACTGGGATTTCTTGGTTGGTAAAAATGGCATGGCGAGATGGTAAAGCAAGTTTTGGCAAGCTAATACTGTTCGTTTTTTCCATTACATTGGGAGTGGCAGCTGTGGTCAGTGTATACTCGTTCAGTGGGATTTTAAAAAAGAACATTGCTTCGCAATCCAAATCACTTTTGGGTGCAGACTATTTAATCGAAAGTGATAAACCCGTCAACGATAAGGTACGGGCTATTATAGACTCATTGGGCGGAGCCGACGCCAAGGAAATCAATTTTTTGTCCATGGCAGCTTTCCCCGGTTCCAATGGCACAAAGCTCTTGGAGGTTAGGGGAGTGGAAGGTGGTTTTCCATTTTATGGTGAATTGGAAACAATCCCAAAATCAGCAGCCAAAGATTTTGTGCAGAGTGGAGCATTGGTAGATGCAACCACAATGCTGCAGCTCGATCTAAAAGTAGGGGACAGCATTAAATTGGGCGCGATTACACTCCCTATTGCCGGATCGCTGGAAAATGTTCCAGGAAGCACATCGGTTTTTGGTGCAATTGCACCGCCGGTACTTATACCTTATATATATATAGATGCAACAGGACTGGTACAGACAGGAAGTAGAATTGAATACAAATATTACTTTAAGGCCGATGAGAATGAAGACTTGGTATTGTTAAATGACCAACTAGCCTCGGTGCTGGATGCCGAAGAAGCAGACTTGGATACCCATATTTCGGAAGCACGACGTTTGGGCAGACGCTACGAAAACTTTGGCAAGTTTCTGAACCTGGTCGGGTTTATAGCTTTGCTTTTGGGTTGTGTGGGCATAGCAAGTGGCATGGGCATTTATGTTCAAATGAAATTAAGGAGCATAGCTGTACTAAAATGTTTGGGAGCATCAAAAAGGCAGAGTTACTTGATTTTCTTTATACAAATTGCAGCCATGGGTATTGTAGGAGGGTTGTTGGGTACAACGGTCGGTTATCTTCTTCAACAATTGTTCCCGGTACTTTTGGGCGATTTACTGCCTGTGGATGTCGACATTAGCATGTCATATCAAAGTATGGTTCTAGGTGTCGCCTTAGGCTTGGTGATGTCCATTTTGTTTGCATTATATCCGTTGATGAAAACTTTATATGTATCACCATTGCAGGCATTGCGTGTGGTGGGAGATACAAGGTCGCGTCCAAAAAGGGCTACAATGGCAGTGGGATTGGGCATTGTTCTTTTTGTACTGTGTTTTTCCTATTGGTTGTTGGGCAATTTTGAACGCTCTCTGGCTTTTGTTGGAGGTTTATTGGCCGTGTTTTTGGTCCTAACTGCGGTTGCCCGTGCTTTTATGGCCCTGTTGAAGAAGTTTTTTCCAGATTCGTGGGGTTTTATTCCCCGCCAAAGTTTAAAGAATCTGTTCCGACCGCAAAATCAGACTTTGGTTTTGGTGCTGTCCATAGGTATAGGAACATTTTTGATCAGCACCTTATATTTTACCAAGGATTTGCTTTTGGAAAAAGCCTCCATAGAAGATAGTGCAAACAGCGCAAATATGATTCTTATGGATGTACAGAGCAATCAGGTCAGCGCTATATCCAAAACCATTACGGGTTCAGGCTTGCCCGTCATTGATCAAATTCCGATTGTTACCATGAGAGTGGAAAAACTCAACGGAAAACACGTGGAAGAAATTCGCAAGGACACCACGTCCCAAGTCGGTCGGTGGATTCTGAACCACGAATTTAGGGTTACCTACAGAGATACCCTTATCGGCTCGGAAAAAATAATCGAGGGCAGTTGGAGGGGTACGGCCAGTTCAAATTCCGATATTCCCATTTCAGTAAGTAGTGACTTTGCACGAATGGCACGGGTAAGCGTTGGAGATCCGGTGGCCTTTAATGTGCAAGGAAGAATTATGGATACCCGGGTGCAAAGTATACGCGAAGTGGATTGGAGCAGGCTACAACCTAATTTTTCTGTGGTATTTCCAAAAGGAGTATTGGAAAATGCACCACAATTTGGCGTAATCACCACAAGAACAAAGACCGATGTGGGTTCGGCAAAGCTACAGCAGCAATTGGTCAAACAATTTCCTAACGTTTCGATCTTGGATTTAAAACGCATCTTAAGTTTGTTGGAAGAAATATTGGGTAAAATAAGCTGGGTCATCAATTTTATGGCCTTTTTCAGCATATTTGTTGGTATTGCTGTTCTTATGGGAGCCATATATAGCAGTAAGCACCAACGGGTAAAACAGGGAGCCTTGCTCAGGACTTTGGGTGCCAAAGGTCACCAAATTTTAAAATTGATTGCCATCGAGTATGCTATTTTAGGCTTTTTAGGTGCGTTTATGGGCGTTGTGCTGGCTGTTTTCGGAAGCTCACTTTTGGCATGGGTCTTATTTGATACGGCATTTGCACCATCCTGGATTCCATTTGCAATAATTCTTCCGGCCATTACGTTGTTGGTATTTGTGTTGGGAGTGGCCAATAGTTTAGGAATTGTGAGAAACTCCCCACTTTCGGTTTTAAAGAAGGAAAAGAGTTGATCATAGTTAAAAAACTTAGATGTATTTCCTTTATACTGTGTAGGGACTCGACTTTACCCCATTATCTAGGTGATTAAAAACTCAGGGGGTTTTCAGGAAATCATAAAAAAAATTGCTCAAAATATTTTTATTAAAGTTTTTTTTATAATTTGTTAACGTTTTTTGGTAGTATTTCAATTGGTTTTTAATCGAATCTAGGAAATAACAGCAACTTTCCTTTATTAAAGATTCTCTCTTTAAAAGAGAATAATAAGCGTCGGTACTTTTTTTGTTGAAAACTTAAAAAGATCCTCATATGGTTTGTTCTAGCGGTTCTGTGTTATGTAATGATGATATGTTGACAATTGGCAAAGAATTGCCCAATGCGAATAATATTTGGATTGTGACATACCTAAAAAGAAAGGTGAAATAATGGGCCAAAAAAGTTTTACAAACGAAACCTACCTCATTGAACAGCTGCAAAATGGCTGTAAAGAGGCCTATGCCCACTTGTTTGGCCTATACCATAGGGAGTTGTGCAATTATATGACTGCAATTTCGGGTAACCAAAAAGCTGCAGAGGATATTGCCCAACAGACTTTCATCAAAATTTGGGACAACAGACGAAAACTTTCCGTTTCCGAAAATAAATTAAAGCGCTATTTATTTAAAATTGCCTATAATTTGTTTATCGACTCACAACGCAAAAAGAAGAAAGAATTTCAACTTTTGGAAAAATTAAAGGACGAAGCCTATTTGGAAATGGCCGAAACCGACAGCTCACTTTTTGAAGAGCGATTGAAAAAAGTAGAGCAAGAGATCGATAATTTGCCGGAACAGTGTAAAAAAGTGTTCATTATGAGCAAAAGGGAAGGTCTAAAATATCGGGAAATCTCGGAACAACTTCAAATATCCATTAAAACAGTAGAGGTGCACATGGCCAAGGCCATGAAACGACTTAGGGCACAATTGACTGTTTTTTTATAATAATTTACTTCTCAAATGCCTGATTACTGGGATTTTATAGTCAATAAAACCCTTCTTTAATCATGGATTTCACATTTTAAATGTTAAAATTTTAAGTCCTTGTAAGGGTTTTTTAAAAATCTTGCGTCTCTTTTAAAAGTGACAATAATACTCAGATGACCAAGATTGATATCAGACGAATAATTACACGGTACATCAACCAAGAAGCTTCGCAGGACGAATTGACGATTTTGTTCGAATGGATTCAAAAGGGAAATAATGCAGAAGTGTTCAAAAAGTTGGTGCAGGCAGATTTTTTGGTCAAGTACGAAGATAAGCCTTGGGCTACCGAAGCTGCTTTTGAAAGTTTCTTGGATACGATTAAAGAAAAAGAAAACAGAAAGATCAGGTCGTTGTTCGTGCGAGAGCATGTTTGGAAGTATGCTGCCGTGATCATGATTGTTTTAGGTTCCTCACTGTACTTTTTGCTCAATCAGAACCCGTTGGGGGACATTCAGGTGAATTTAGACCCCAATCAAATTACCATACAGTTGGATAATGGTGAGATTTTGACCATTGATCCAGAAACCAATGCTACGGTAAAAAGTAAAAAGGGCAATACGGTAGTATCTTTTGTAAATGGAGTTTTGAGTCAAACCGAAGAAGGTGAGAACAAAGGAGAGGTTGCTCAAAATACCATTAGGGTCCCTTACGGCAAAAACCTTTCCGTTACGTTGCAAGACGGTTCCGTGGTGATGTTGAATTCTGGTTCAAGCCTTACGTATCCTTCCAGTTTTGAAAACTTGGACAAACGGGAAGTTGCCCTAAACGGAGAGGGCTTTTTTGAAATAGCGAAAAACCCCGAAAAACCTTTCATAGTTAAAACAGAAACTATGTACACTCAGGTTTTTGGAACGGTATTTAATGTTTCCGCCTATAAGGAAGATGGTCCAAGCGAAGTGGTGTTGGTAGAAGGGTCAGTTGGTGTTGGTGAGTTTAATGGTATGGTAAACAGTGACTTACAAATGATGGTGCCATCGCAAAAAGCTACCAAATCTGAAGGAAAGGGCTTTATCGTGGAACATGTGGATGTGTCCTCATATATATCGTGGACCAAGGGAATATTGGCTTTTGAAAATGAATCCATGGCACAGATCATAAATCGTTTACAGCGTCAGTACGATATAAAAATCGTAAATCAATACAGAGAATTGGGAGAGCGGAGATTTACGGGTATGTTCGATGAGGAATCAATAGATAATGTGCTCAGAACCATACAGGCACATACCCATTTTAAATACGAAGTTGAAGGAAATACGATAACAATAAAAAAGAACAAAAAAGAATAGTGCCTATGATGTGAAAACCTTTAGAAACCAAAAAACTTAAATTACTAACTAGACTAATTCAATTATGAAAAAAACCAAGACTATATGTGCCATAGTTCCTAAACTCGGGCAAAAATTGCTTTATGGATTTTTCCTGCTCTTTATGTTTGGGCAAGTCAATGCAGCGTCTTGCGCGCAATATGATAAAGTGGCCGCGAACTTTGATGACACACGATTGAGTGATGTGTTCGAAACCATCACAGAAACAACAGGTTATAAGTTCTTTTATGAGGCCACCGAGGTCAACATAAACCGAAAAGTAACCGTAAACGGTGCAAATCTTTGCATCGAAGATTTCTTAAAAGAGGTATTTAAAGGTACCGACCTTTCTTTTGAGATCATTGCTAGACAAATAGTGGTGAAAAAGAAAGAAAAGACTTTGAAAAGCCTAGTTCCACAAAAGAAGATCAATGCTGAAAACCCACCACAGTCCAACTTAACCGGGGTTGTATTGGATAATGCAGGAATTCCGTTGGCAGGAGCTACCATTATAGCAAAGGGTACCACGGTTGGAGCTACTACGGATTTTGATGGTAATTTCGAAATTACCATGCCATCCGGTGTAACGGTAATCAGAGTTACCTACATTGGTTTTAAGGCAAAAGAAGTCGATGTTGCCGGACAAACTTCCGTTAATATCACCCTGGAACAAGATGCCGCCGCTCTAGAAGAGGTAGTAGTTGTTGGATACGGTACATTGGCAAAGAAAAAAGTAACCGGGTCTGTGGTTTCCATTACTCCGGAAACCATAACCGAAGTACCGGCTCTGACTCCGGAAAGCGCCCTTATTGGACAAGTAACAGGTGTTCAGGTGCAGGAAGTTTCTGGTGAACCAGGTGCTGCACCGAATATTCGAGTTAGGGGATCGGGATCTATTTCTGCGGGAAACGATCCATTGTTCGTAGTAGATGGGATTCCTATTTCACGAAACCTTACATCATCTAGTCAATTGGGTGGGGTAGCAAGCCAAAGAGCTGCGTTTCAGCCTCCAACAATTAACCCATTGGCAACCTTGAACCCAAATGATATTGAGTCTATCCAAGTATTGAAAGATGCCAGTGCCGCTGCCATTTATGGTTCAAGAGGTGGTAACGGTGTTCTTTTGATCACTACAAAAAAAGGATCTAACAATGATGAAGGAGTTTTTTCCTTTGATTCTTATGTGAGTATTCAATCGGTAGCCAACAAATTGGATTTGATGAATGCCGAAGAACTCATAGATTTTACGAGAGATGCAAGAAACAATGCGTATCTTCAGGATGTTCCGGGAGCATCTGTCGATGATCCGATCGGTCCTGGTGATAGAGGAAATGCTAATTATGAGATGCCGGAATCATTCCTTAACTGGGATGGAACCGATACCGATTGGCAAGATATTATGTTCAAGACAGGGGTAGTGCAGAGCTATAACTTTTCCTATGCATCACCGGTAAGAAATAAAACTAGTTTTTACGCTTCTACAGGATATTTTTCGCAGACTGGTATTATTGACAAGGCCAAGTTTGAAAGATATTCCGTATTGTTGAACGTAAATTCCCAATTAACGGAAAAACTGAACCTTGACCTGAGATTGGCTCCTACGGTGACAGAGAACCAAAGGGTTCCGGCAAACTCACCATATTTTGGAACACCTCCGGGAATTGTATATTCCGGTATAGTTCACTCGCCAACAGTTGCTCCATACAATCCCGATGGAACAATCAACCAGTTGAACAACCAGTCTTATTTAGGAGGAGGTACAACTACAGCGAGTAACCCATTGGCCATTATTGAAGCGGTGGATGATCAAATATTCCAGTTTCAAACAAGAGGTAATCTTGCCTTGACCTATGATATTCTTCCGGAATTAAGCTTCAAGACCTTTGGTGGGGTTTACATCAACCTATACAACCAAGATTTTTACAGGGCCAGTACGTTGTTATATCGTAATTCGGCAGATGGGAATCCATACGGACAAGCATCTTCTTCTACGGAGACCAACTGGTTGTGGGAGAACACCTTGAACTGGACCAAGGAGTTCGGCGATCACTATATAGATGCAGTAGTTGGTTATACAGCGCAAAAGGACAATGTACACCTGAAAAGTGTTTTGGCCAATAATTATCCGGACGATCTTGTGCCGACCGTTAGTGGTGGACAGGTGTATGGCGGTACTGCCATTAAAGAGCAGTGGTCTTTATTGTCCAGCTTGTTTAGGGTGAATTATAGTTACAAGGATAAATATTTGTTTACTGGAACTTTCCGTTCCGATAAATCTTCTCGTTTTGGTAAAAACAACCAAACAGGATACTTCCCTTCCTTTTCTTTGGGATGGAGATTGAACGAAGAGGACTTTTTGGCGGATTCAGAAACTATATCCGAACTTAAATTGCGTGCCAGCTGGGGACAAACAGGTAACTTTGAGATTCCAAATTATGGGGCTGTTGGTCTTTTATCGCCTCAGAACTATAACCTTGGAGGAAACCAAATCAATGGTCTTGTACAGAGCACAATTCCAAACCCAAACCTAACTTGGGAAAAATCAGAGCAAATAGATTTAGGTATAGAATTAGGGTTGTTCAACAACAGAGTTTTCCTTTTGGCCGATTACTACGACACCAAAACAAGGGATTTGTTGCTTAACGTGGCCATTTCTTCAGTTTCTGGTTTCGAGACCACTTTAAGAAATTTGGGAGAAGTACAAAACAGAGGTTTTGAACTTGCTTTGAGCACCAAGAACTTTGTAGGTGAGGATTTTACTTGGAATACCGATGTTAATTTCTCCACCAACAAAAACGAAGTACTTTCCCTGAACGAGGGCAATGAGCCTATTTATTCTTCAGGTAGTGCGGGTGTACGACACGTAACCAGGGTAGGAGATCCTATCGGTAGCTACTATGGTTATGTAGTGGACGGAGTATATCAATCCCAAGCTGAGATTGATGCTGCACCATTCGATACACAAGCGCCCGATCCAGCACCTGGGGATTTCCGATTCAAGGATATCGATGGTGACGGAGAGATCACTCCAGATGATAGAACCGTAACAGGAAGTTACTTCCCGGATTTTAACTGGGGTATTAACAACAGGCTGACCTACAAGAACATCGATTTCAGTTTCTTGATTCAAGGAGTGGAAGGCAATGAAATTCTAAACCTGACTTCAAGACACATGAAGAACGGTGAGGCCAACTTTAACTCCTATGCCATATTCAATGACCGTTGGATATCGGAATCCCAACCAGGAAGCGGTTCTGTGCCAAGGGCGGATAGGGTATCCGGAAATCACGGTAACAACAATAGACCTTCTTCTTTTCAAGTAGAGGACGGTTCTTATGTTCGATTAAGAAATGTAACCTTGGGTTACACTTTGCCGACCGATAAGTTTTTTGGAAGCAAAATTCAGAAACTTAGGTTCTATGTTACGGGAACAAACCTCTTTACCATTACCGATTACCTCGGTTATAACCCAGAGGTTAGTAGCATTACCACGAATAGTTTAACCCCTGGGGAGGACTATGGAGCATTTCCATTGGCTAAATCCTTTACCTTGGGCGTAAACCTTAAGTTCTAACCTAAAAACTGAGAAAAATGAAACGAATTCTATATATAATGCTATGCACGGCACTATTTACCGGGTGTAGTGAAGATTTTACCGATCTAGCACCAATTTCCAATAGGAACGAGGCGGACTTCTATAACACTGCGGATGATTTTGAAGCCGCTGTTACCGCCAGTTATGCCGGTCTTCAAAGCACTGGTGTATATGGTAGAGGGTATTGGACCATGTTCGAGATGCGAAGCGATAATACAGATCAAGGTCCGGATGCTACCGGATTGGCACGTCAGTATACCGAAATAAATGCATTTACCGAAGACGCCTTGAACGAGCAGGTTACCTCTGCATGGAGCGAATCTTATAGGGTAATAGCCAATTGTAACGTTATCTTGGATCGTATTCCAAATGTTGAGTTGGACGCAGCATTTAGTGATCAACTTGCTGGTGAAGCATTGTTTATTCGATCTTTAATGTATTACCATTTGGCAATCGGTTTTGGCAATATTCCCTTGCAGTTGACCCCATTTGTGGCTGGAGACGAGCTTACGCAAGTGGACGAAACTACAGTGCTACAACAATTGGTCACCGACTTGACCACTGCAGAACAAGGTTTGCCAGTATCCTACAGCGGAAGCGAAGTGGGTAAAGCGACCAAGGGAGCTGCAGCAACATTGTTGGCCAAAGTATTGTTGACATTGGGCGAAAATTCCGCCGCAGAAACCGTGCTCAGAAGAATTATTGCCAACTATGGTTACGAATTAGTACCAAATTATTCGGATCTATGGGGCGTGTCCAACGAGAACAATGTAGAGTCCATTTTCGAAGTGCAGTATATCAGTGGAGGAATTGGTCAAGGTAGTTTGTTTACCAACGATTTTTCACCAAGTACCGATCTGCAGACCGGATCTGGTTTTGGTAGAAACCGTCCAACGCAATCTATGATGGATGCTTACGAAGATGGAGATTTGAGATATGATGTTTCCATGGCAGCTACTTACGAAAACCTTGAAGGTGAAACCGTTGAGCAGCTACATGTGAAGAAATATCAATCAGATTTGGCCATAGAAAACGATTCTGATATCAATTTTGTGGTGTTCCGTTATGCCGATGTATTGTTGATGCTTGCCGAAGCCTTGGGTGAAACATCGGAAAGCTACGATTTGATAAATGAAGTTAGAAATAGAGCAGGATTGGCAGATATCGATGCATCCAGCCCAGGAACTTTTGAAGAAAAGTTGTTGCAGGAAAGAAGAGTTGAACTCGCTTTTGAAAACCATCGATGGGCAGACCTTAAACGTTTCAATGCCATTGACAAAGTTATCGATGCAGAGGACTTTATAACAGGCACAAGAGAGTATTTCTATATCCCACAAAGGGAAATGGACATCAATCCAAATTTTGTGCAAAACTAAAGATCGACAACGAAGTATTCGTGAGTTTATGTTTTGTTTTCATTCATTAAGTTAGTTTGTTTGATCGGTCCCAAACCATGGATTACCTACTTATACCTATGGACGATCAACTAACTTAAAGTGTTGAAAAAGAATAGTGTAGTTGCTTTTTTATAAAGCGACCAGGAACAGAATTGTAAAATAATAACCTAATAAATAAAATAGTAAGATGAGAAAGTTAATTATGGCTGTTTGCTTATGCTTTGCCGTGGCAACATTGCAGGCACAACAAAAAAAAGTGTTGAATATTCTGGCCATCGGAGCACACCCGGATGATTGTGATTCCAAATTTGGTGGAACTGCAGCTTTGTTCGCTAAAATGGGACACAATGTAAAGTTCCTATCGTTGACCAATGGTGATGCAGGCCACCATGCAATGGGAGGCGGTATTTTAGGCAAAAAGCGAAGACAAGAATCTGTAAATGCCGCTAAGGCATTGGGCATTGCAGAGTACGAAGTATTGGACAATCACGATGGTGAATTGTTGCCTACTTTAAATGTTCGTTTGGAGGTAATCCGCAGAATACGTGATTGGAACGCAGATATTGTTTTGGGGCTAAGACCCAACGATTATCACCCAGACCATAGAAATGCAGGTTCAGTGGTACAAGATGCAGCTTACATGAACATAGTTCCCAATGTAGCTCCCGATACCCCACCACTAAAAAAGAACCCGGTATTCCTTTACATGAGCGATCATTTCCAAAAGCCTTATCCATTCATAAAGGATATAGCGGTAATTGTGGACGATGTAATCGATGTAAAAGTAAAAGGTTTGGCAGCTCACGATTCCCAGATGTTCGAATGGTTGCCTTGGACAAGAGGTGTAGACCTTTCTACCATACCAACAGAGGAAAAAGCAAGATTGGCATGGCTAAAAGAAAGATGGATGGACAGAAAACCGGATGCAAGCACATTGGAAGCTGTTAAAAAATGGTACCCAAATGTAGATGTGTCAAAAGTTAAACAAGTAGAGGTTTTCGAAATTTGTGAATACGGAAAGCAACCTACCGAAGAGGAAATCAAAGAAATGTTCCCAATGTTGGGTTCTAAATAAGAAAATAGGCATTGACCACCCAGGAAAAATCCAAGTGTAATTAACCAACCAATTAAAATGGAGAACAGCAAGCCCACGACCAAAAGGTATATACATATTATAGGCTTGGTAATGATCGTATTTTTTGTGATATCGTTCATTACTAATATCCTTAATTCGATTATCGTTGATGTAAAGGACAGTTTTGACCTTAGTCTTACATTGACAGGATTATTGCCTTTCACCTTTTTTATAGCCTATGGGATTATGTCCATACCGGCCGGGTTTTTATCAGAAAAATACAGTGAACGGACACTACTATCCGTTTCATTTTTGGTCATGGCGCTTGCTTCCCTGGGTTTTGCCCTATTACCGCAATACGCTGTTTTTAGTATTACCCTTTTTGTATTGGGTTGTTGTATGGCCGTATTGCAGGTTATTATCAATCCAATGTTGCGCGTAGCGGGCGGCGAAGAGCATTTTGCCTTCAACTCGGTACTGGCACAATTGGTATTTGGTGCAGCCTCCTTTTTAAGTCCCTATTTGTACAAATATTTGGTGAGCAAGGACAACACGGACGATACCTTGGCAGAAACATTGCGCGGATGGGTCCCACAAGATTTACCATGGGCCTCATTGTATATTGTTTTTGCAGCAATCGCATTGATCTTGTTCTTTTATGTATTCTTTACCAAGTATCCGAAGTTTGAAAAAACGGAAGAGGAAAAAGCTGGGGACCGTAGTTCTTACTGGGACCTTTTAAAAAATAAATGGACCATACTTTACTTCCTGGGAATATTTTGTTACGTGGGAACGGAACAAGGGGTAGGTAACTGGATATCACAGTTCCTAAGTCAATATCACGGACTGGATCCACAAACGGTAGGTGCGAATACAGTATCCTATTTCTGGGCAATGTTGACCGTAGGCTGTTTACTGGGCTTGTTATTGCTCAAGTTTATGGATAGCCGAAAACTCTTGATTTTGGCCACGTCCATTACCATAGTATGCTTGGTGGTGGCACTTACCGGTTCCGCCCAAATGGCATTGATCGGCTTCCCAATGGTAGGCTTCTTTATCTCTGTAATGTATTCCATAATATTCTCATTGGCCTTGAATTCGGTCAAGGAACATCATGGATCATTATCCGGAATTTTATGTACCGGTATCGCTGGTGGAGCTGTAATACCTTTCATAGTTGGGGGACTAGGGGAAATCATGTCCCTACAATCGGGAATGTTCTTTCTGATTATTCCTTTGGGCTTTATCCTATCTATCGGATTTTGGGCCAAACCTTTAGTAAACAATAAAACCATCAGCTTAAAGAAAGACTAGTGGCAGAAGAAACACGAACAGTTTTGGGAGTGGATATCGGAGGAACCAAGATCAAAACAGGCAGGGTTTTGGGAACACAAGTGGAACGGACAGGTTTTTCCATGGTGGATAAAAATGATTCCCTGGAAACTTCACTGGTCAAATTATACGAAACCATTGAAGAAGTGATGAACGACTCCGTTACCGCCATTGGCGTAGGTGTGCCGGCAGTGGTCGACGCAGATTCCGGCGTGGTGTTCGATGTACAGAACATTCCATCTTGGAAAAAAGTACCATTAAAGCAATTCTTACAGGATAAGTTCAATGTACCGGTTTTCTTAAACAACGATGCCAATTGTTTTGCATTGGGAGAAAAGCATTTTGGAAAAGCTACCCATTATAAAAATTGTGTAGCCCTTTCCTTGGGAACCGGTCTCGGTATGGGAATCATAATAGAAAATAAATTGTACAACGGAGTTTTGTGTGGTGCAGGGGAAGTTGGAATGCTATCGTACAAAGATGGAATTTTGGAACAGTACACGGGCAGTTTCTTTTTTGAAGATGCCTATGGTACATCTGCAAGAATTCTCTACGCAAAAGCTTTGGAAAATGATATAAAAGCTATCGCTGCCTTTAAAGAATATGGTATGCATCTGGGCGAAGCGATAAAGAACATATTGTATTTGTTTGCTCCGGAAGCCATAATTCTAGGTGGCTCCATAAGTAAAGCCCATCCTCTATTTAAATCCGCATTGGATGATGCGCTCAAAACATTCGCATACCAAAAGCAATTAGAAAATTTTAAAATAGAAATCTCGGATCTGGTGGATTCGCCCATCTTGGGTGCTGCTGCACTTTGTCTTTAAAAAAATAACCTTACTGAACCAATGAGAATATTACTAACACTAGTTCTGGCATGCTTGCTGCTTCAATCCTGTGCTGAACCCAAAGTAGCGGGAAATCAGCTGAGCATTACAGTCGAAAACAATAAAAAAGGGGCGCCCATAACTTTAGGGGTACCTTTTCCAAAAGGAGAATTAAACTCAGTGGACCATATTCGTTTACTGACATCAGATGGTACCGAAATCCCGTGCCAGACCACAGAAGTGAGTACTTGGGGCCCTATCGATGATAGTATAAAATGGGTGTGGGTATTTTTCTTCTCCGAAGAAACCACAGATTATGTGCTGGAGTATGGTGAAGGAGTTGTACCAATGCGTCCTACGGAAAAAATAATATCGGCCAACAACATGAGGCCAAGTGGTGGAATCGAAGTAAATACGGGAGCCATTTCCTTTAACATTCATAAAAAAGGGGACGGATTTTTGGATGAAGTCTTTTTAGATTCCAACAACGACGGCGAATTTTCAGAGAAAGAGCTGATTGCATCTTCACCGGGCAGTAATAGAGGTTCTTTTTTCGATTTACTCGATGATGCAGGTATCGATTCATCCAAAGCGGTGATCAATGAAGTGTTCCGTGAAAAAGGCTCAGGTCCAATGCATTCCATTTTTAGGATAGAGGGAACCTATACCTTCAGTAGGGACGATAACAACTTATCGCCTTTTACCATCTGGCTGCACGCATATGCAGGAAAAAGTTACATAAAAGTGTTGCATACCATGACGTATACCGGAGTTCCGGATAAGCACAAAATTCAGGAAGGGGAGCACGCAAATATTGCCACACAGAAAGAAAAAATTATTTCGGAGAACACAGCCGACGACGAAGGTTGGACCCAGCCCAATGATCAAATAGCAGGAATTGGACTTCAGTTAAAATACCATTTGGACGAAAATGCAACCGTTTCCATGCCATTGCAAGAAGGCTCTTGGAAGAATGATAACGCTCCTTCAACAATGAAAGAGACGGGTCTCGATGGCTCATCCATACAATTGCTACAAAGAGGACCGGCCAAAAAAAGTCCACCTACCTTAAGGGATGTTTATCTGGGCCAAGCCACAAAAAATAGTGATAGTGCAAACAAAATAGACGAAGAATTCCAGGCAACGGTAACCCAAGGAACAGAAGAAGTCGCCAAATCACAAAGAGCCAAAGGTTGGTTGAACGTAACCGATGGCAAAAGGGGAATTGGCGTAGGGATACGGAACTTTATGAAAGAATATCCCAAAGGGATAAAAGTAGATCCCGCCAATAATTTGCTTTTGGGAAGCATTTGGCCGGAAGAGAATGGGCCCATGAGCTTTGAAAGACACCATACGGCCATGGACGGCGGAATGTTGTCCAATTTTGCCCAAGGGATAACCAAAACTACCGAGTTCATATATTACTTCCACGACAACAAGAACGACGTTGCCGAAAAAATGGATTATGTAGTCGAAAGCCCAGTTGCACACGCCACACCGGAGTGGTACACCAATTCCAAGGTGTATGGCAATATGGCACCGGCATCATCCGAACATACTGAGTTCGAAAATGCCCTTCAATATAGATATCAATGGTGGGCCTACAACCAAAAAAATCAGCCATGGTACGGCATGTTCAACTATGGTGATGGAAAAACCTATTACTATAACGGCCATTGGGTACAGTGGACCAACAACGAGCCCACAGTGGATTTTATGTTGTGGACCAACTTTATGCGAACGGGCGACCCCAAGTATTTTGAACTGGCCCAAGCCATGAGCAGACATACCATGGATGTGGACAACATACACTGGCCCAAAAAACGCACATACTATGGTCAGATCAACGATGCCATCGACTTTTGGAACTTTGAGGATGAGCCGGAATCCACACCTTATTTGGGTATTGGTAGAAGGCATGCCGCAGAACACTGGTATTCGTTATTAAGTGCACACGTTTGGATTCAGGGTTGGATCGCCGATTACTATTTAACAGGCGACCATAGGGCCTTGGAAGTAGCTAAAATGACAGGAGACACTTACATTAACCGAATATGGGGTGAACACGATTTGCGAGGTAGAAGGTTGTATTTGTCCGTACTCAATATGGTTGAGTTGTACGATGCCACAAAATTGCAGAAATATAAGGATGAGCTGGACGATAGGGTACGATTAATGCTCGAATTCCAAGAACGCCAAGGCGGAAACCTATTGTTGGATAGATATGGATATTCCCAGCCCTATGTGGCGCAAGGACTGTATAAATATCAACAGATTACAGGTGATGAAAAAGTACGCAAGGCCCTATTGAAGCACGCCAGATGGGTGCGCGATGTACCTCCATTGAACCACGAAATGGAATCGTATTTGGCTACCATTTACCCTCTATTGCTAGGTTATGAGATAAGTGGACAGCAAAGCTACTTGGACGAAGCCTTAGCAAGGGCGGAAATACTTAAAGTAGGTGAATTGCCAAAATCACCTGACCAATACGATTCAACAGAAGACTATAGTAAAGACCTTTTGGGAATATCCAATCTGCCCATGAGCAAGGGACGATTTACCAATTGGCAGACCAACCAAGGACTGCGTGTTTTTGGATGGACACATGCATATAACATTCCTTATTTACTATACTGGATGGATAAGGAAAATATCGACTAAATCTAGTAATCTTCGGAAGGGGGTGGTGTAGCTTTAGGGCCACCATCCCTTTTTTATTTGCACAAAAACTAACTATCCAACTCCTATGTCCTACAAGAAATTCGGCCTAGTATTAGGCCCGCTACTTTTTATCCTGATTCAGTTATTCTTTAAAGATGAAACACTCTCCGTACAGGGCAAAAACGTGCTGGCGGCCACCGTGTGGATTGGAGTATGGTGGGTTTTTGAAGTGTTGCCCATTGCGGTCACCGCTTTATTGCCCATACTAATGTTCCCCCTTTTGGATGCTGTTGCATTGAGCGATACCACTGCGAGCTATGGACACAAGTATGTTTTTCTGTTTATGGGTGGTTTTATTTTGGCGGCAGCCATAGAAAAGTGGAATCTACATAAGAGGATAGCATTGCAGATCATTAAAACCATCGGAACCAATATGTACACCATTGTATTGGGATTTATGGTGGCCACTGCGTTTCTTTCCATGTGGATCTCCAATACGGCAACAACCGTAATGGTAATCCCAATGGCCGTTTCCATTGTAAAACAATTAAAGGACAATCCGGATACACCGGAGGATGAAAATAAAATATTCAGTAAATTATTAATGCTGGCCATTGCCTATGCCGCTTCGATCGGTGGGATTGCAACTTTAATCGGAACACCCCCAAATTTGGTATTTGCCGGATTCGTTCAGAAGACCTACGGCGTGGATATTAGCTTTTGGCAATGGATGAAATATGGACTGCCCGTATCTTCCATACTTCTCATACTGGCCTGGCTTTATCTTACTCGAATTGCATTTCCTTTAAAACAGACCCGGTTTCCAGGGGGCAAAGAAGAAATAAATAGGCTATTGGCCGAATTGGGACCCTTGGGAACAGAAGAAAAGCGGGTATTGTTCGTTTTTGTGTTCACGGCCTTTTGTTGGATCACAAGATCGTTCTTGTTACAGCAGTTCATGCCCAATATGGACGATACCATTATAGCCATAGGTGCAGCCATTATCCTTTTTATGATTCCGGCCAATAAAACAGGGGAGCCTTTGATCAACTGGAGAGAAGCGGTACAAATACCATGGGGAATCATATTATTGTTTGGTGGTGGTATGGCAATTGCAAAAGGATTCCAGGATACTGGTTTGGCCAACTATCTTGGTGGACAAATGACGGTTTTTGAAAGCTTGCCATTGTTCGTTTTACTGCTTTTGATCATAACCTGTGTAAACTTTTTGACCGAAGTTACCTCAAATTTGGCCACCACCGCCATGATGCTGCCCGTACTGGCACCGTTGGCGATAACGCTTGGCGTAAACCCTTATTTATTAATGGTCGCGTGTACTTCGGCCGCATCTTGTGCATTTATGCTTCCTGTGGCCACGCCCCCTAATGCTGTGGTATTTGGTTCGGGCTATCTACGTATACAGGATATGGTACGAACCGGATTTTTAATGAATATATTGTCCATAATAATTATGGCAATTGCGGTATTCTTTGTTTTGCCGTACCTGTGGAGGCTCTAATCGGCCCAATTACCTCTTATTGGTAAAATTGATGAATGTCATACCGTTCTCCTAAAAGGATGTTTACTTTAGTAATATGGCAAACAATAATCTCCAAATTACTAAATCTTCCGGTGAACAGGTCAAGTTTTCCATCGATAAATTGGAAAGATCCCTTCAGCACTCTGGTGCCAACGAAGAAATGGTGCAAGAGGTCGTAAGTAGGGTAGTGGATGAATTGTATCCCGGAATTTCGACCCGGGAAATCCATAATAGAGCATTTGCCCTTCTTAAAAAGAAAAAATCCATTTATGCATCCAAATACAAATTAAAAAAAGCCATTTACGAACTGGGCCCGACCGGATTTCCTTTTGAAAAGTTCATCAGTGGGATTCTATATTATTCAGGATACAAGACACAAGTTGGTGAAATGGTCCACGGTACCTGCGTTGCCCACGAAATAGATGTTTTGGCCATTAAGAATGGTACAATGAACGTAATCGAGTGTAAATTTCATGGAGATGATGGACTAAAATGCAATGTAAAAGTACCATTATATATCAATGCACGATACCAAGATGTAAAAGGACCCATGAAATCCAACAAAGAGAAGAATTACACATCGACCCTTGGTTGGGTTGTGACCAACACAAGATTTACCAAAGATGCCCTTGATTACGGCAATTGTGTGGGATTGTATTTATTGAGCTGGGACTATCCGGATGGCGATGGACTTAAGGAAAGGATAGATAGGTTGCGGTTATACCCCATTACCGTATCCACATTATTATCGGGTAGGGAAAAACAGTTTTTGCTGGAACGCGGCGTAGTGCTTTGCAGGCAATTGGAAAAAGATAGTTTTTACCTAGACCATCTGGGCGTATCCAATGGCAGAAAACAGCGGATTCTTAAAGAAATGAAATCATTGTGCAATTCGTAAGACGTTATGAATAAACTGGAAATACACTTTTTGGGCGGGTCTGGGACTGTTACGGGATCTAAGTTTTATTTGCACACCGAGGAAATAAAAATTTTGGTGGATTGTGGATTGTTCCAAGGTATTAAGGCGCTAAGGGAAAAAAATTGGGAACGCTTGCCCATAGATGTTTCCCAGATCGACTATGTTTTGCTCACCCACGGACACCTGGATCATTGTGGGTATTTGCCTCTTTTGGTAAAACAAGGTTTTCGAGGAAAAATTTTAGGGACCGGACCAAGTCTGGACATTGCAAGGATCATTCTGGAAGACAGTGCCAAAATACAAGAGGAAGAGGCAGAAAGAGCAAATAAAGAGGCATACAGCAAACACGATCCGGCACTACCATTGTACACTGCCAAAGATGTGGCTTTCGCTTTGAAGTTCTTTGAGCAAGTCGACGAAGGCGGGCAAGTTTCATTGTCCGAGCATTGCGATGCCCGATTCCTGTACAATGGACATATTATTGGTTCAACCTATATAGAAATTGATCTATTCGGTAAACGCCTGGTTTTTTCCGGGGATGTGGGCAGGCAGCAAGATGAATTACTGGATCCACCAAAACAACCCGAATGGGCCGATTATCTGTTTGTGGAAAGCACTTATGGAGATAGGCTACATCCCATAGAGGATGTTGGGCAGAAGCTGGTAGAGCTGGTCAATGATACCTTGTACAAAAAAGGGACCTTGATTATACCTTCTTTTGCGGTGGAACGATTACAATCGCTCATGTACCAATTGTGGAAACTCTACAAAAAGAACAAGATTCCCAATATCCCCATTTTTGTGGATAGTCCAATGGGCAACAATGTTCTGCAAGTATTTGAACATTACCCTGACTGGCATAAACTTACACCCGTAGAGTATCGGAATATGTGTAACCATATCAATATAGTGAGTTCTTATGCCGAAACCTGGGAAACCATTGACGACCCCAGGGCAAAAATTGTAATTGCCGGTAGCGGTATGGTAACGGGAGGAAGGGTTCTTACCTACATTAAACAATTGGGCGATATGATATCCACTTCGATATTACTTGTTGGGTACCAGGCGGAAGAAACCCGTGGAAGAAAACTTCTCGAAGGAGCGACAGAACTCAAGATCTATGGCAAAACAATACCCATTAAAGCACAGGTACACCACTTGGAAAGCTTATCCGCACATGCGGACCAAGGTGAGTTGGTGAACTGGATGGGCTCCATTAAAAACGTTCCGGAAAAAGTGTTCCTGGTACATGGTGAAAAGTCCGCAATGGAAGCCTACAAGGACAAAATCCAGGAAAATTTCGGTTGGGACTGCCATATCCCGAACATCCACGAAGTTGTTGAAATTATACTATAAACCCTAAAAGATTACAGTTTAGGGCCATAACTTAAATCACCAGCATCACCAAGACCTGGAATAATATAGCCTTTGCTCGTTAAGTGTTCGTCCACAGTAGCTATCCAAAGTTGAGTGTCGCTTGGAAAGACCTTTTCCACTTTGGCAATCCCAGATTTGGAACCAATTACCGATAGGATATGAATCTGTTTTGGTGTTCCATGACTCTTTAGGGCATTGAGCACATTCTCCAAAGTTTTTCCTGTTGCCAGCATGGGGTCGGTGAGAACCAAAACCTTACCATCCAAAGATGGTGCGGCAAAATATTTTACGATCACCTCAAAATCATCATCATCGTTGGGGTGGTGTCTGTACGCCGAAATAAAGGCATTCTCGGCCCGGTCAAAATAATTTAACATGCCCTGATGTAGGGGCAATCCGGCCCTTAGGACCGAACAAAGCACTAGGTCGTCCTTACATCCAAAGGTTTTTTTGGTGCCCAAAGGCGTTTGTATTTCTCTCGCTTCATAATCCAAGGACCGACTCAATTCATAAGCTAGAACTTCGCCTATTCGTTCAATGTTTCTTCGAAAACGCATGGAATCCTTTTGGATCTCCACATCCCTAATTTCGGAAATAAATGTATTGAGTACCGAATTGGTCTGGTCAAATTGATGTATGATCATTTGAATAGAAATTGTTTCTTTTTTAAAGGTATGGGATGTTCCTAAAATATAAAAATGAAAAACCATAGGTCCACTATGCGAACCAATTGACTGATATAGGTCATTGGAAAGAAGTAAGTTTTTTATAAAAATTTGAAAGAATCTTTTATTCAAATGATTTTTAGGTTGTACCACTAAGATTTTGTGACCATTTATGGAGTTTATCGATTATTATAAGGTTTTGGGGGTTGATAAAAAGGCGTCGCCCGAACAAATAAAAAAGGCATATCGCAAATTAGCGAGGAAATATCATCCAGATCTTAACCCGAATGATGCCGAAGCGGAGAAAAACTTTAAACGGGTCAACGAGGCCCATGAGGTACTCTCGGATACCGAAAAAAGGAAAAAGTACGACGAATACGGCAAGGACTGGCAGCACGCCGAAGCGTTTGAAAAAAACAAGCGATCCCGCACTCAATATGCTGGACAAAATGATTTTGAAGGGTATACCTATCGTCGCACTGGAGGGTCGAACCAAGATTTTTCCGATTTTTTCGAGTCCATGTTCGGTGGAGCATCAAGTTTTGGTTCCAAAGGCCAAAAGGTCCATTTTCGTGGCCAAGATTACAATGCCCAGCTCCAATTGTCGTTGATGGATGTGTACACGACACAAAAACAGACCCTTACCGTTAACGGAAAAAATATCCGATTGACCATCCCTGCCGGTATCGAGGACGGACAGACCATTAAAATAAAAGGACATGGAGGCCCGGGAATCGATGGAGGCCCTGCCGGGGACCTTTACATTACATTTTCCATTGTAAACCATACCGCTTTTAAAAGAGATGGAGCAAACCTGTACAAGACGGTTCAAATTCCATTGGTGAAAGCGGTACTTGGAGGCGATATTCAGGTCGAAACTTTAACGGGTAGGGTTAAATTAAAACTGGCACCGGGGACCGATAATGGCACCAAAGTTAAACTCAAAGGGAAAGGATTTCCTAAATATAAGAAAGAAGGAGAATTTGGGGACCTCTATTTAACCTATACCGTTAAAATTCCAAAGCACCTTACACAAGAACAGAAAAGCCTCTTCGAATCCTTGGCAAAGACCAATCTAGCATAGCACAGTCATGAAAAAAGAAAACTTTATATCCATCAAAACATTTTGTGAAAACCATGGGGTAGGCGAATCTTTTATCTATTCCATGTACGAATACGAAATTTTGCAGGTCCAACAGGAAAAAGAAGCGGGAATGCTCCACCTGGACGATCTTCCCCTTTTGGAAAAAATGGTGCGTCTGCATCATGACCTCGATATAAACCCGGAAGGGATACAAGCCGTACACCATCTTTTGGGGCAGGTGGAAAGTTTACAGGAAGAGGTCGCCTCACTTAAAAAGAAACTGGACAGATTGGAGTAAAATCCGATCGAGGTTTGGATATGACCTAGATCATTGGAATTAAAATACACGAAACCTATTTTTAGTCGAAATAAAAAAATGGAAATGGTACAGGGTATTGCCGAACAAGGCAGTACTTGATTTGGTAGCCAATGTCATTTTTCGCAAACCATGGATATTATGAAAAAAATACTGGTTCCCGTTGATTTTTCCGAACACTCGGAATATGCTTTGCATGTAGCCGCCATTATTGCCAAACAGCATAATGCAGGCATTGTTTTGCTTCATATGATCGGAATGTCCGATTCGGTTCTGGCCAATTCCGAGATCGCAGAGGAGGCAGAAGCCAAATACTATCTTAACTTGGCGAAGGATAAAATCAAACAATATACAGAAAAAGAATACCTCAAAGGAATATCGCTAGAGGCCATTATCCAAAACTACAAAGACTTTGAGGAGGTAAATAATGTGGCCGAAGAGAAAAATTGTGATTTGGTGGTGATGGGGTCTCACGGTACCAGCGGGATAAGCGAGCTTTTTGTTGGGTCCAATACGGAAAAAGTGGTACGTACATCCAATGTTCCGGTAATAGTGATCAAAAAACCACACCAAGATTTTACCATAAAGAAAATGGTCATGGCCACTGATTTTGCCAATAAAAGTGTATCTGCTTATATTAAGGCCGATACCTTTGCCAAATTGTTCAATGCTAGTTTAGAAGTGGTCTATGTGAATACCACAGGGGCCAACTTCATTGGATACGACATTGTGGATAAAAGACTGGAAGCCTTTAAAAAAGAGCTGGGCAAGGACGTCAACATTAATTTCTACAGTAGCCCAAGTGTAGAACGCGGAATTCTTAAGTATTGTCAGGAAAAGAATGCCGATCTATTGGTAATTCCAACACATGGTAGAAAAGGTCTGGCACATTTTGTTGTGGGCAGTTTGGCCGAAAATGTTTCCAACCATGCGCAAATGCCTGTTATGACGATAAAAATGTGATCAACGGTCAAAAAGCAGTTGTAAACGCCCCAATAAGATCAATTCCGATTTGTTGCTGCCATAAAACGAAGCTGTGATCGCTCTCGAAGTGGACATGGCCAAATTTTTGATCTTTGGGGTAAATAACAGTTCGTGCTCCGTATAAAAAGCTTCGAATTCTTCATAAATTTCCTCGGGGTCTTTTTCATATTCCAATAACCTATCAAAAACGGTGATTATCTGTAGTGCGGCGTCGGCACCAAATTCGTCCTCAATATCATCTACTTCCAACCATTGCTCACGTACCACCTCGTTAAATTTCTCCATTTCGTTCATATGCACACTGTGATCGGCCATGGCCATGGCATAGAATAGTTTCCCCAAATTCTGATATAGTTCGTTGCCCATTTTCGTCCTGTGTGTCATGATCTTCTGTGTTTAAGTGCTCAATTAATAAATATACTTATCAGTAAAGTTTTTCTACATGATGTAAATCAGTAAATTTATTTGCTGTTATGGAAGGATTTAAAGAAATAGATGTACTGGATATTTTATCGGAAATCATTTCTGAGGGAATCCTGATTGTGAATGACCAACATAGCATTACGGCTAGCAACCATGCGGCAAATGTAATGTTTGGCTATGGTGAAGGAGAGCTCATCGGCGAACCATTGGATGTTTTGATACCCAAAAGCTCCAGAGCCGACCATGGCAAACTTGTTTCTGGTTTTATGCACCATGGAAAGGCCCGGCAGATGGGTAAAGGGTTGGATTTGCTCGGTCGATGTAAAAATGGGGATGAGTTTCCACTGGAAATAAGCCTCAATCCTTTTAAATTGAACAGTAAAAAGTATGTATTGGCCTTGATCATGGATATCACCGAAAAAAAGAAGGCCAAAGAAACCATAGATTATTGGTTTAAAATTTTTGATGAATCCCTAAATGAAATCTATGTTTTTGATCCAGAAACATTGGTTTTTATCAATGTAAACCTCGGGGCTCAAAAAAACTTGGGCTACAGCATGCAAGAGTTGGCACAAATGTCGGTGTTGGATATTAAACCGAGCCTTTCGGAAGCGGTAATGAGACGTTTGGTTTCCCCATTGTTGTCCAAACGCAAACAAAAGGTTGTATTTGAAACAGAACATAAGCGCAAAGACGGATCTACCTATCCTGTTGAAGTACATTTACAGATTTCCTTTATAGGGAAACGAAAAGTATTTGTGGCCATTGTTTTGGATATTACGGAAAGGAAAAATTATACCCAGCAACTGGAGAAGACCGTCGAGGAAAGAACACAACAATTGCAAGAGGCCCTAAAGGCCGAAAAGAAGCTCAATGAACTTAAAACAAAGTTCCTCTCATTGGTGTCGCACGAGTTTAAGACGCCGTTGACCAGCATTCTCACCTCAACATCGTTATTGGCCAAATACACCGAATCCGAACAGCAAAACAAAAGGGACAAACATATTGCCACTATTAAATCAAAAGTGAAGTACTTGGATGGTATCCTAACGGACTTTTTGTCCATAGAACGGTTGGAGCTTGGCAAGGTAAAATATGAGTTGACCACATTCCCCTTGAGCAAGGTGATCAATGAGGTGATCTACGATGCCAATATGCTGCTAAAAGAAGGACAACGAATAAAATACCCGAACAATATCGATGGTATTGTATTGGATTTTGATGAGAAAATGCTTGTTCTGGCCTTATCCAATTTGGTCCATAATGCGATAAAATATTCTCCCGAGGAAACGGATATAGAGCTTAGGGTAACCATGGAGCAAGAACAATTGAATATTGAGGTGGTCGACGAAGGCTTTGGAATACCACCAGAAGACCGACCCTTTATTTTTGATAGGTACTACCGGGCCTCCAATGTACTTACAGTTCAAGGAACCGGAATCGGGTTGAATATTGTGAGGCAACATATGCATAACCTCGATGCGAATGTTACTTTTAAAAGTAACAGGGAAAAAGGATCCACATTTACACTGCACATACCAATTAAAAACAAGGAAAATGAAAAAAATCTTACTGGTTGAGGATGACACCTCGCTGCGGGAGAATGTAGCGGAACTGTTGGAATTGTCCGGTTATACCGTATGTTCGGCATCAAATGGAAAAATAGCCGTTCCAATGGCCATAAAGGAACGTCCCGATCTGGTTCTTTGCGATATCATGATGCCGGAAATGGATGGGTACGAGGTATTGGAGGAATTATCTACAAAGGAATCCACAAGGTATATCCCGTTTATATTTATATCGGCAAAAACGGAAAGGCAAGATGTAAGAAGGGGTATGAACCTTGGTGCAGATGACTATTTGACCAAGCCGTTCGAAGAGGAGGAGCTATTGGGAGCCATAACCTGCCGACTGGAAAAAGCAGAACAAATGCAAGTCGTCCTATCCAATGAGTCCAGTAATAAAAATGGGGAGGGTGAAATACGATCTCTGAACGAGCTCAAAAACTTTTTTGACGACCATGGTCAGTTGCTTTCTTATGCCAAGGACGACATTATCTACAATAGAGGAGATCATTCCAATATGGTTTACCTCATATTAAAAGGGGTCATAAAGAGCTGTGCCTTGGACGAAGAGGGCAAGGAGCTGATTACCGCTATATATTCGGAAGACGATTTTTTGGGATTTACATCCCTAACGGACCATTTGCCCTATCAGGAATATGCCATTGCCATTGAAGATGTTGAGTTGGCAGGAATCTCCAAGGAAAAGGTCAAGGCAATTTTGGAAGATAACAAAAGCGTTTCCTTGGAACTGATGGATGTAATCACCGATAATTTGTCCGACATTAAAAAACAATTGCTGCAAATGGCCTATAGTTCGGTAAGAAAAAAAACCGCACAGACCTTATTGCGTTTTTCCCGGGCAATAAACAAGAACAAACGTGGACCATTAAAAATTGCGCGCAGCGATTTGGCCGGAGTGGCAGGCATTGCCACCGAGAGCCTGATCAGAACCCTTTCCGATTTTAAGAATGAAGGACTAATTGCCATAGAAAATAGAAATATTCTTGTGTTGGAACCAGAGGCATTGGAGCAGGTCCACTAAAAAATCACGTCATAAATAGGGCAAGTGATATTTATCATTCCGTTTGTTTTAATCAATAGCAATCTTGCACCATCAATTTATGACAAATGAAGAATATTCTGGTCCCCACGGATTTTTCGGAAAATTCCATTCAGGCATTAAAGTATGCCCAAGTGCTGCTTAGCGGTTTAGAATGCAATTTCTACGTGTTATATGTTGGCACCCTACTGGATACCAAAGCTGATGCAGAATCGCTCCAAGAAAAAACGGACGAGACCAGAAAAAATACTAAAAGGCGACTGAATGATCTGGTACGGGCGGAACGTAAAAAAAGTACTGAGGCCAATCACTTTTTTTTCGCTTTGCACGAGTACGGATTCTTTATTCCGATCATAAAAAAACATCTGGAAGAACAAGATATCCATCTTATTGTAATGGGTACCAAAGGTGTTTCCGGTGTTCGGGAAAAAGTGGTGGGAAGCAATGCCGGCGATGTTATTACCAAAGTGCAGTGCAATACTCTCGTGGTTCCGCAGCATGTTGATTTGTCCAAACCCCGAGAAATAGCTTTCCCTACGGACTTTAATATATTTTATTCCTTAAAGATCTTGCACCCCATGGTGGAAATGGTGCAGTGCAGCAATGCGCAGCTAAGGATCATGAATGCCTTGAAATATGGTGATACCCTAAGTGAAGAGCAACAGAAAAATAAGGAATATCTTATGGACTTTATGGAAGAGACCTTTCCGAAGGTGCACAGTTTTCATACCATTACCAATCAAAAGGTAAAGTCGGCCATACAATGCTTTGCGGAGAGCAGGGAGGTCGATATGATGATCATGGTGGCCAAAAACCTAAATTTTATACAACAGATTCTGTTCGATTCCATAGTGGAGCAAATAAGTTTTCATACCAAAATTCCATTTTACGTAATTCACGAGTAGTGTTTTAATTAAATCGTTCGATTGGTTTTTGTATGTGATACCTAAACCGATAATCCTCAAGTTTTTGTGATAGGTGATGGAAATCATAGTATAGAATAAACTAGCTAAATAGCTTTGTTACGATAAGGGATTTTAAATAATTGAGCTATGTTCAGAGTTGTATTGCCCACCGATTTTTCAGATAATGCATTCCATGCCATTTCCTATGCAGTAAAACTGTTGGAAAAGTCTACTTGTATTTTTTACCTGGTACATGCATATACTCCACCAGTGTACAGGGCCGATTATACTTTGGGCAGCCCCGGCCAATTGGGATTGCCCGATACAGAAAAGTACAAAGCCGAAGAAGCTTTGGAAAAAACAAGGCAAAAAATCAAGGCACAGTTCAATATACCGACCCACACGTATGTAACCCACGCTGCTTTTAATTCGTTGGCAGATGAAATCGCAACCATAACCAATAAGGAGAACATCGATTTTGTGGTAATGGGTACACAAGGGGCAACAGGAGCGAAGGAAATTTTATTTGGCTCCAATACGGTGCATGTAATTCAGAGAACTAGTGTTCCAATTCTTGCCATACCCTCGTTTTTTGAGTTTAAACCCGCACACAATATATTGTTTCCAACCGATTTTGAAGTAGATTACGATAAGGCCAATATTGATTTTTTACTCAAACTTTCCAAACTATGGCATGCTAAACTGCATGTTTTACATGTATCATCGCCAAGCGGATTGGATGCCGATCAAGAAAAGAACAAAACCTATTTGCAGGGCATGTTGTTAGAAGAGAATACTGTTTTCTACGATTTACCGGACCAAGAACTGATAGAAGGCATCAATGGGTTCCAGAACAAGGCCCAGGTCGAACTTTTGGCCATGGTGAAAAACAAACACTCATTTATTGAACGCCTTTTTATAGAACCGATCATTAAAAATATAGGGTTACATGCCAGAGTTCCTTTTTTGGTTCTCCCCTATAACCAATAATTAAATTATGTTACAGATTTTAGTACCTACCGATTTTTCAAACAATTCTTACAATGCGCTGTTCTATGCCGCTAAATTGTTCAAGAACAAGAAAAGTACATTTCATATTGTAAATGTGTGCAGTACCAAGAACGATCCAAAAAAGGAAGAGGCCCAATTGGAATCGGCCCAAGGATTGGATGCATTGGTACATCGGCTGATCAGGGATGTAGGAGAGAATTCGAACCATGACTATAAAAAAATATCGCTATGCTCCGATTTACCCGAAGGGATTGCTGATTATGCCAAAACAAACAAAGTGGACCTTACCGTAATTGGAAACAAGGCACAAGAAGAAGTCAAACATATTCTGTTCGGGAACAATGCCATGCAGTTAGTTCGAGAAATAACCCATTGTCCCGTATTGATCGTGCCCTTGGAAATCGATTTTAAAAAGGTGGATAAACTGGCTTTTACATCCAATTATACCTATCCTATTGCAGAAGAAAATAGTAAGGCCATCATTTTTTTCAGTGAATTGATGAATAGTGTTGTTGTGCCAATGCGCATTCAAGAAAATAAAGGGAACGATACTGCCGAAAAGAACAGGTCCCAATTTTTAAATGCGATTGCCCATAAAAGTGGGAAAGAGGTCGAGTTGCCCATTTTCGATGGTAAGGTGAACACGATTTTGGAATTTGTAGATCTCTGGAAAATAGATATGCTCTGCATGGTGTACTACCCGCACCACTTCTTTTTGGAGTTTATAGGCAATGGCATCATAAAGGAACTGAATACCAAATTAAAAGTCCCTTTTTTAATTTTGCCCAACCGCTAAAGTTGACGAAAATCATGGCATAACTTATTGGTTCATAGTAAATTTCAGGAAAATGAGATTACGTATGGACAAAAGGATTTTGTTGCCTACCGATTATTCCAAAAATGCGTTGAACGCCATTAGGTACGCCCTGGAGTTGTATAGAAATGTACACTGCGACTTTTATATTCTCAATGCGTTCCATATATCCAGCTACACCTTGGATAGCATGAGGGTCCCGGAAACAGGCGAACCGTACTACGAAGCTGCAAAACAAGAAGCGGAAGCAGGTATGGAGCGACTAATGCAAATGGTCAGACTCCATCCACAGAACCATAAGCACGAATTCCATACCATAACGACCTTTAACAGTGTTACCGAGGCGATCAGACATGTTGTGGATAAAAAAGATATCGATATGATCATCATGGGAACCAAAGGTATCACCGAATCCAAGGCTCGGATATTCGGCACCAATACCGTAAATGTAATGGAACGGATCAGGGAGTGCCCCGTAATTGCAGTGCCCAATAATTATATGTTCGAAGAACCAAAGGAAATTGTTTTTCCTACCGATTATAAATCCCCTTTTAAGAAAAAAGAGATGGCAGATGTAATTGAGTTGGCACAATTGTTCAATGCTACCATCCATGTATTGCACATTGATAAGGACAAAGACGGTAAACTGGACAGGAAAGAGCAGGGCAATAAGGAATTGCTCCAAGAAATTCTGGAAGGGGTAACGCACCAGATGCACTTTGAGCCTGCAGCTAAGATCAGTGATGGAATCAACGCATTTGTCGATAGGCACAAATGTGATATGATTGCCTTTTTGAACAGAAAGCATTTATTTTTTGGAAGCATACTTACCAATCCTTTGGTGAAAAAAATAGGGTACGACCCCAAAGTGCCCATATTGGAACTTAACGATAACTAAAAAATTGTAACTATGAAACAGATAGGAATTTGGTTGGATAAACAAGAAGCCAACGGCGTAGTATTGGAAAACGGGAAGGAAAGTCTTTTTACCATTCCATCGGAACTCGATTTTTTTAACCCAAGAGGCGGTTCCCGATCCAAGACCAAATGGGGTCCGCAAGATGTGGTTCAGGACAGTAAATACCTTGAAAAGGAAAAGCATCAACTAAGAAACTATTTTGAGAAGATTGCGGAAAAAATTTCCGATGCGGACGAGATAGCCATATTTGGTCCTGCCGAAACACCGGAAAAATTGGTAGGGGCTTTGCAGACGAAACATCCTGGCTTGGCCAACAAAATAAAGATGACCAAAACTACGGATAGTATGTCCCAAAACCAGTTTAAAGCGTTGGTAAAACAATCTTTTGGTCTGGACGACCGATATCCTAAGGGTAAATAAAAGTGAGCAAAATGATTTAGATCATTTTAAAACTAAGGGCTAAACCCTATTTTCAACGGTAAAATTTAATCGAACTCCAAGATAATGGCATGGGAGAGGAAAATAGAGGTGATGCGAGACGATCTTCAAAACTGGAAATCTTACATTCAGTTTATCGGGGACGAGATGGTGTTTATCCAAAAATTACTTGATTCTTACATTTTTGAACCAAGAACGCCCAACCTGTTTGAACGGTTGGAGAACTTTAAACAGCTTTTCAACGCTTCAAAGCAGCAAAGGGCATCGCTACTGGAATCCATCAAAATACATGGTAATAGACTTGGCGGTATTTTTGAATGTACACAAGAAGAAAGCGATAGTCAATACTACGAAAATCATCTGGACCTGAAAGCAAATGTCACGGGCTATATTAAATCCTATCTTGACCAAAAAAAGGAAGTTTACGAATATGCCGGATCTATACTAAAGAAAAAGAAGCCCTAGTGCTGGCATGATCAAAAGGGTATACCTCCTTTGGTCTGTGCCGGATTGTTACATGTTCATTAACCATTAAAAAATGTAATTATGTCACTTGTAAAGTTGGATGGAAAACGATTTCCATGGAATGAGCGACTGATTGATTTTTTCAATCGTGATACGTTTTTTGACGATGACTTTTTCAATCTAGAAAAAAACCATCCATCAATGAACGTTAAGGAACACAAAGATGATTTTGAAATTGAATTTGCCGCACCGGGATTCGAAAAAAAAGATTTCAAAATCACTATGAAAGATGATGTATTGGAAGTGTCTGCCCAAAAAAGTAAAGAAGATACCGAGGAGGACGAAAATTTTACCAGGAGGGAGTTCAACTACAATGCGTTTAAAAGAAGTTTACAATTGCCTAATTCCGTCGACCGGACAAAAGATGTGAAGGCAATGTATAAAAATGGCATTCTAAAACTTAATGTCCTAAAAATGGACGAAGCCAAGGATGGTCACAAAAAGGTAATCGAAGTAGTATAAGTTGAAATTGCGGTAGATGGGGCTCTCTCATCTACCGCTAAATGTATGGAAACAATGGAAGCAAAACCTATTAAAAGAAAGTTTAGGGAATGGTTCAGTGCAGATGAGTTGCACCAAGAATCCAAAGAATGGTTCTCCGAATTGCAATTTGCCGCGGACGAGCAACAGTTTTTGAACCATATGGTCAAAGATTATACTTTGGATATTATAGATTCCGATATGTTCAAGACCGTTCAGCCTGTTGTGGAAAACTTGAACAAAATGGAGAAGCAGTTGGTGGAACTCCTCAAGAAAGTACAATTGCACGAAAACCAACTTCAGATCATGGTGGACGAAGTCAATCAAGAAAAAATGGAGTCCGCCTATTTGGACACACATAACGATCTGGGCATGGAAGTGTCCGATTATATTATAAAATATAGGGAATCCAAGATCAGGATTTTTGATATCGTGTCCGATGTTATCAAGCGCAAAAAACAAAAAAGATTGCTCAATTAACCCAAGTTAGACCAAAAAACATGAAAGTACTTGTTTACAGTGCCAAGGATTTTGAGATAGATCATTTAAAAAAAGTGAACGATGGTAAACACAACTTAAAGTTTGTGCCGGAAGCGCTCAATGCCACGACCGCGGTAATGGCAGCTGGCTTCGATGCCATTTGTATATTCTCCAATGATGATGCCTCTTTGGTGGTACTGGAAATTCTTCAGGATCTGGGAGTAAAATATATAACACTACGATCTACGGGCTACAATAATGTAAGCGTTAAGTCTGCCAAGCGGATTGGGCTCAAAATCGCTTATGCTCCGGAATATTCGCCACATGCCATTGCGGAACATGCCGTGGGGCTTACTTTGGCAATAAATCGGAAGTTGATTTTGGCCAATGCCCAGGTGCACCAATATAATTTTATGTTGGACAATCTGATCGGTACTGAAATCTTTGGCAAAACCGTGGGTATTTTTGGAACAGGTAGAATAGGCTCTATTTTAGTAAAGATCTTTCATGCTTTCGGGTGTAAAGTATTGGTGAACGATATAGAACGTAACCAGTATTTGGAAAACCATTACGAAGTGGAGTATGTTCCCTTGGAAGTACTGTGCCGTAGATCGGATATAATCAGTATCAACACGCCATTGACCTACGAAACACACCATATTTTTAATAAAACGCTGTTCTCCGTTATGAAAAAGAGGGCATTGTTGGTGAACACAGCTCGCGGTGGGATCGTAAAGACCAATGATGTTATAACCGCCCTTAAAAATGGAAATCTTGGAGGGTATGCAACCGATGTTTATGAACAGGAAAGGGGTATTTTTTTTAAGGATAACGGTAAATCGGGCATTGCCGACGAGCTGTTGAAAGAGTTGATCGATATGCCAAATGTGTTATTGACCCCTCACCATGCATTTGCAACCAAAGAGGCACTTGAGCGCATTGCGGAAACCACCATTTATAACTTGGATTGTTGGGAAGAGGGCAGGAGCTGTAAAAACGAATTGGGGTTTCAGACAATCACTTTATAGAAGCGGACTTAAAAGTTTGGCAAAACCTTCGATCAGTTTTTTGCCCCATGAGCGCGATTTAAATTTTTCGTAATCGGACAAGAGGGTGGACTTATCACAATCCGACAAAAAATCGGATTTCATTTTGCGGCAAAGCTCGTTGTCGTAGACAAAAACTTGTGCCTCATAATTCTGCTGCAGGCTCCTATTGTCCAAATTGGCCGTTCCAATGCTTGCAATCTCATCGTCGCACAACATTACCTTGCTATGTAAAAAGCCTTCTTCGTACAGATAAATTTTTATGCCTGCCTTTAGATAAGATTCAAAATAGGCACGCACACACCAATCCACCAACTTGATATCGGTACTGGAGGACATTAATATCTTTACATCCACCCCGCTGAGCGCTGCGGTGATCAATGCTTGTAAAATGGCGTGGTTGGGAATAATATAGGGATTAACGATGTAGAGGTATTTTTCCGCACTGTTTATTATGGAAAAATACACTTGCTCCATAACATCAAAATCGTCGTCGGGGCTACTGGGAACAATTTGGAGCGATGTGCATTTTTTTTGCGTCCGGTGGATCTTTAATGTATTCAGATCTACTTTTTTTGCACTTGCCAGAAACCAATCGGTTACAAAAGTGCGGTTGAGGTAATCCACAGCTTCGCCTTCAATTTTTAAGTGGGTATCGTGCCATTTGCCCAGAGTGGGATCTCCTTTCAGATATTTGTCGGAAATATTGATGCCCCCCGTAAACCCGATCTTATTATCGATCACTATGATCTTTCTATGGTTTCTATAGTTAAGGGAAGAAAGGAATCTTCCAAATTTAAAAGGCAGGAACTGTGCCGTCTCCACCCCGATGCCCTTGAGTTTTTTTAAATACTTTTTGCTTAGGGAGTAGCTGCCAATACCATCATAAAGGAGGCGAATGGTGACATTTTCGGCTATCTTTCTTTCAAAAACCTCCAATAATTTATCGGCCAAAAGACCGTCCTCGAAAATATAATATTGCAAATGAATATGCTCTTTGGCTTCCTCCAAGGCATTAAAAATGCTTTCGAAAGTGTTTCTTCCATCTTTGAGCAATTCTAAATGGTTATAACAGGTAACCGGGCATTTGGAGGTATTGCTGATCAAAGAGGTTATTTTTTCCTTGTTTGCTGAGATCTCAGGACGACAATCTTCATTTTTAAATTGATCATTTGGAGCAGTTTGATGTTTTTGGGAGAACATTTTGCTTTTCCGTCGGTTTCGGCCAAATAAAATATAAAGTAGTGCGCCTGCCACTGGGATGGTAAATATGGCCAAAAGCCAAGCCAGCGTTTTACTGGGGCGTACACCGTTCAGCAAAAGGCTGATCACCATTGTTAGGGAGATGATTACATAAAGTGTAATAAGAATGGGAACGAGCATCTTTGTATTGGATACAATTTGTAAACCACCGACAAGTTAGCAAAAGTAATGGTGGGTGCGCGTCTTTCGTTCGCAAAATTGAGATAAACATTTATGACCCCTTCTTTTAAGAAGGGGTCATAAGATCAAATAAAATCCTTAATGCTTTCGCCAAGGTCGTAAACGGGCACTTTTTGATTTTCCTTAGCTATTATACTGCTTCCTGCGGCGCTACGGTACCCTCCTGCGCAGTGAACAATTATAGGTTTGTCCAAGGGTATTTTGGAAATTGATTTCCTTAAATCGTTCAAGGGTATTGCAATAGCTTTTTCAAAATACTTGCCCTCCTCAATTTCACTTTGGTTTCGGATGTCCACAATGGTGTATTTATCTGGATGGGTCTTAAAATCGGACAAATTCAATCGTTTACTCCCAACACTTTTGTCTTTGTCCATTGTCAAAACCAAATTCAGCTGTTTTTCGTATCCGATCTTTGCTACCCGTTGCAGTATATTTTCGAGGTCCTCCGGATTTTCAACAACAAGGCTAAAAGGTTCTTCGGGCTGAACAATTGCCCCTAGCCATGTTTCAAATTTAGAGTCTTCTGAAGTTGCCATAATATTGATGCTGCCCGGTAAATGCCCTTTTTTAAATTGGACTTCGTCCCTCACATCAATAATTAAACCATCAGTGCCATAGTTTAAACGAAAAGGCACTTTGGATATTGATGTTCTTAAATTTTCAGGGCCTCTTCGGTTCACATCCACATTAAAGCCGAAGTAAGAGGGTATAAAGGGTTGGCTGTCCAAAAGCGTATCCACAAATTCATCCTTGGATTGTGATTTAAAGGCCCAGTTTCCCATTCTTTCGTTGCCCAGGGTACTACTGTTGTCGGAGCTTAAGTTTTTGCCGCATAGAGAACCGGCACCATGTGCGGGATAGACCAAGGCTTCATCGGGCAGATTCTTAAACTTGTTTTGGATGGTATGGTACATCATTTCGGCAAGTTCTTGACGTTTTGCTGTCATGTTGCCCGCTTTTTCGCGCAAATCGGGTCGACCGACATCACCAATAAAAAGGGTGTCCCCTGTAAACAAAGCTGTTTTTCCGTCTTTTTCCGCAACAATGGTAATACTATCTGGAGAATGCCCAGGCGTATTCAATGCCGAAACTTTAATACTGCCGATCATTAAGCGGTGTCCTTCATCAAAAGGTTTAAAGGCATAATCGGCACCCAAATCTTTGCTGTGATATATGGAGGCCCCTGTTTCCTTTGCTATTTGTACATGGGAGCTCACAAAGTCTGCATGAGGATGGGTTTCAATTACAGCGACTATTTTTGCATTATGTTCTTGTGCAAATGCATAATACTGCATAGGGTTCCTTTCTGGATCTATAACGGCCACTTCACCATTGTCCACAATTGCATAGGAATAGTGGGCTAAAGGCTTATATTCAAACTGTTTTATTTCCATAATTTGAGATTTTAGGATGCCCTTTTTAGGGCATCCCATGATTATTTTTTTATATGCTTCTCTTGGCAAGGTACCAATCTACCTTTTCCAAGGAATCATCTGCAATTCTCTCGTTCAATTCATCCAAGGTCTTGGGAGGAGAAACTATAACTTTATCTCCTTTTTTCCAATCCAAAGGCATGGCGACCTTATGCTTGTCCGCCGTTTGAAGTGCCTCTAGTGCACGCAGTATTTCGGCCATATTTCTACCGACGTTTAAAGGGTAGTACATGATCAATCTAATTTTTTTGGAAGGATCTATAAAAAATACAGCTCGTACAGCGGCAGTTTCACTTTCGTTAGGTTGCAGCATGCCGTACAATTTGGAAACCTTCATGTCCAAATCCGCAATAATTGGGAAATCGAAATATACGCCGGTGTTTTCCCTAACATTTTGTACCCATCCCAAATGGGCGTGGATACTATCTATACTTAATCCGATAAGTTCGGTATTCAATGCGTCAAAATCGCCCTTTCTTAGAGCGAAACCACTCAACTCAGTGGTGCAAACAGGGGTAAAATCTGCTGGATGTGAGAACATTACTACCCATTTATCCTTCGCAAATTCGGAAAATTTTATTTTACCCTTGGTTGTAACAGCTTCAAAATCCGGTGCAAATCGCCAATTCGTGGCATCTGATTTACTTTTTGATTTTCTAAATAGGAATTTTCCATAGTAATATAGATTATGTTTATTATTATTTAATATGTGATAAAAATAGTTTATGGTATGATATTGGGAAGTAACGTTTGTTACATAGCACCTATTTACTTCGGTAATTAGGGTTGTAAAGTATTGGGTCGATAATTATGGCCAGTTATTAAATTTTATAAAGAAGTGTAAAAACATTATCCTCTGGCAAAGTTTTGATTGTACGATATATTGAGGACAATAGTAAAACTAAGGTAATAAGTACCGAATAATGGTTATTCATTTTCGCTTGTACAACTAAATCTCCATATCCAAAATTAAATTTACAGAGAACCGATTCCAAAAGAGTGCAAGAATTTTATATCTTAAACACCGATTGATGAAATGGACTTGTTAAATAAATTCCAGTTTTGTTGATTTTAGGTTAAAATTAACATAGTGCCAATAGGGGGCTACTTAAATTTAAGATGTTCTTGAGCAAAAAGGGTATTGATTTTTAACGATAACAACTCAACGGATAAACTCAAAAATAAAATCAAATAACTAACAAATGAAAAGAAGAAACTTTATGCAGTATGCCGGTATGGGGGCAGGGGCAATGATGATGCCTTCGCTCCTAATGGGAAATTCTATTTCCGCCGAGGCATTGCTGGAACCAGGTATGGACATTGTCCTAAAAAAGAAAATGGCGGATGTTGCCCTAAATACGGCAAAATCCATGGGAGCTACTTATGCCGATGCCCGGATAGGAAGATATTTAAATCAATATGTTTTTACTAGGGAAGATAAAGTGCAAAATGTAGTCAATACAGAATCCTTCGGGATTGGAATTCGGGTCATTGCCAATGGTACCTGGGGATTTTCTTCCACCAACGATGTTACCGAGGATGGCATTAAAATAGCAACGCAACATGCAGTTGCAATTGCGAAGGCCAATTCAAAAATCCAAAAGGAACCAGTTGTATTGGCTCCAGTACAGTCCCATGGCGAGGTTTCTTGGAAAACCCCGATCAAAAAAGATTTTAAAGAGGTGCCCATATCCGAAAAAGTCGACTTGCTTTTGAGCGCAAACGCTGCCGCTATGGAAAATGGCGCCAACTTTGTCAACTCCGCTTTGTTCATGGTTAATGAGCAAAAGTATTTTGCCTCAACGGATGGGTCGTACATAGATCAAGATGTACATCGAATTTGGCCAACGTTCAATGTTACCGCAATCGACCGTTCGGCCGGTAAATTTAAATCCCGCCAAGCATTGAGTGCCCCAATGGGAATGGGCTATGAGTATATGGACGGTCTAGGATCAGAAAAACTTTCAGGTCCGGAAGGCATAAAACTGTACAGTAAAAGCTACGATATTGTTGAAGATGCTACCATGGCTGCAAAGCAGGCCAAACAAAAGCTGACAGCAAAATCGGTTGAAGCCGGTAAATACGATCTGGTACTCGAACCCAACCATCTAGGTCTGACAATCCACGAATCTGTGGGGCATCCCTTGGAGCTGGACCGTGTTCTGGGCTATGAGGCCAATTATGCAGGAACCAGTTTTGCAACCATGGACAAATGGAAAACCAAGAACTTTAAATATGGTAGTGATATTGTAAACATTGTTGCCGACAAGACCCAAGAGGGATCTTTGGGAGCTGTTGGATACGATGATGAAGGTGTACAGACCAAAAAATGGGACTTGATAAGAAATGGTGTTCTGGTAAACTATCAAGCCATTCGAGATCAAGTACATATGATCGCTCAAAACGAATCGCATGGCTGCTGTTATGCACAAAGTTGGGAAGATGTTCAGTTTCAGCGCATGCCGAATGTGTCTTTGGAGCCAGGAACCGAGAAGTATTCCTTACAGGATATGATCAAAGATGTGGAGAAAGGAATTTATATTTTGGGCCGTGGATCATATTCCATTGACCAGCAGCGCTACAACTTCCAATTTGGAGGAACATTGTTCTACGAAATAAAGAATGGTGAAATTGTAGGAATGTTGGATGATGTAGCATATCAATCGAATACCCAGGAGTTTTGGAATTCTTGTGTGAAAATTTGTGATAAGGACGATTATAGGATGTTTGGTTCGTTTTTCGATGGAAAAGGACAACCTTCGCAAATCAGTGCGGTCTCGCATGGCAGTTCTACATCAAGGTTTAACGGGATCAATGTTATTAACACAGGAAGAACCATTTAAGGTGTATTTGAATTAAAGATTAAGACAATGGCAATATATACAGAACTAGAAGCAAAAAATATTTTGGAAAAAGCATTGAGTTTTTCCAAGGCCGACGCTTGCGAAATAAACCTAAGTGGAAGTAACAGCGGAAATATTCGATATGCTAGAAATACGGTATCGACAGCAGGCTATAGGTCAAGCCAAAGTTTGGTAGTGCAATCCAGCTTTGGAAAAAAGGTAGGTACGGCAACCATAGACGAATTTGATGATGCATCTTTGGAAAAAGTGGTAAGAAGAGCTGAAGAATTGGCGAGATTGTCGCCTGAGAACCCAGAATTTATGCCTCCGTTAGGGCCTCAAGAATACGATAAGGCCATTACTTATAAAGAAGCCACGGCCAATGTAACTCCGGAATATAGAGCGGAAGTGGCGAACAAGAGTATTGTGCCTGCCTCGGCACAAGATGTAACGGCAGCAGGCTTTTTGGATGATTCAGAGTCGTTTTCGGCCATGATCAATTCCAATGGTCTGTTCGCATATAACCAATCGACCAACGTGGACTTTACCGTAACCATGAGAACCAATGATGGTACTGGGTCAGGTTGGGTAACACGGGACTACAACGATATTTCTAAGTTCGATCCTGCCGAAGCATCAAAAACCGCTATAGATAAAGCTGTTATGTCCAGGGAGGCACAGGCAATTGAGCCGGGTAAATACACGGTTATTTTGGAGCCTGCCGCATCATCAGGTCTGTTACAAAACATGTTCAGATCTTTTAACGCAAGATCTGCTGATGAAGGCCGCAGTTTTATGTCTGCAGCGGATGGTGGAAATAAATTGGGGCAAAAAATTGTGGACGAAAGAGTTAACATATGGTCCGATCCGTTACATCCAGATGTGCCGACTTCCACTTGGAACGGTGCAGGTCAGCCGTTAAAGAAAACAACATGGTTGGAGAACGGTGTTGTTAAAAATTTGGCCTACGACCGCTATTGGGCAGAGCAAAAAGGCGTAGATCCAGTTCCTTTTGCAAGCAACGCAATAATGGAAGGAGGAGATGAAACCCTAGAAGACATGATCAAAGGAACCAAAAAAGGAATTCTTGTAACCCGGTTTTGGTATATCCGTAGTGTTGACCCACAGACTTTATTATATACCGGTTTGACCAGGGACGGAACATTTTACATCGAAAATGGACAAATCAAGTTTCCAGTGAAAAACTTTCGATTCAATGAGAGTCCGATAATTATGCTCAATAATTTGGAATCACTTGGACAACAAGTAAGGATAAACGGAAATTTAATACCCTACATGAAGATTCGTGACTTTACCTTCACCAGTCTTTCGGATGCAGTATAACCAAATGTAATGATAAAGCTGGTGGTCAATAAGGATATGACCACCAGTTTTTATTTTTTGAAGCCTACAATCCATATGTCATTGGATAACGAATTCTTTTTTACACGATTGCAGTACGAATCAGGTGATTGGGACGTTGATCAACGCATGCCTTCCAATTTATTGAACTCTTTGGTGGAGTACACCACATTAAAAGTGGATACCCAGGAGAAAATCATAACCCTTGCCAGTGACGAAATATTCAAAAGTCCGTTTTGTTATATATCTGGTCATAAATTGGTTCAGTTTACCAAAAAGGAGCGCGAAAATTTTGAAAAATATGTCCAGAATGGCGGTTTTGTATTTGCTGATGATTGCAATCACGATATCGACGGTCTATTTGCCAAATCATTTGAGCGTCAAATGGAAGAAATATTCGGTCCGGGTGAGTTGCGGAAAATTCCCAATGATCACGAAATTTATACCATATTCTTTGAGTTTGAGGATGGTCCACCCACAACTTCCCAAGAACTGAACGGTTGGGGAGACGACCTTGTCCACGATTACCTAAAAGCAATTGTGGTCAACGGACGGATCGGTGTTCTCTATAGCAATAAGGATTATGGCTGCGAATGGGATTACGACTTTCGGAACAAACGCTGGTACAAAATAGACAATACCCGATTCGGGGTGAATATTGTGTTATATGCTTTAACCTCTTAACTAAACGAATTTGGATAAAGAACTACAACAAATTGCAAGTGAAGTAGAAGGGCTCTCGGAAAAACTGAAAGCCCTGAAAAAGGAAATTGGAAAGGTGATCATAGGGCAGGAAGAGACCGTTTCCCAGCTGCTGACCACCTTTTTGGCAGGTGGCCATGCCCTGCTGGAAGGTGTCCCCGGATTGGCAAAAACATTGATGATAAGGACCCTTTCGGATGCGATTGACCTAAAATTCAAACGGATACAGTTTACTCCAGACCTAATGCCCTCGGATATCATCGGAACAGAAATATTGGAAGAGGACCATACCACGGGCAAAAAATTCTTCAAGTTCAACAAGGGACCAATTTTCTCCAATATTATTTTGGCAGATGAGATCAACCGGACCCCACCCAAAACGCAGGCAGCACTTTTGGAGGCCATGCAAGAGTTCGAGGTGACCTATGGCGATAAAACCTATAAACTGGACAGGCCATTTTTTATTTTGGCCACCCAAAACCCGATAGAGCAATCAGGGACCTTTGTATTGCCAGAGGCACAACAAGATAGGTTTCTGTTATACATCAAAATTGGCTACCCGACAGATAAAGAAGAAACTGAAATTTTAAAGGCAACCACCGGAACCAAAAAAGCCCAATTGAACAAAGTGTTATCTGGCGATGATATTGTAAGGTTGCAACAGTTGGTCCGTGAAGTTTCTATCAGCGATGGATTGATTCAATATGTAAGCGATGTGATACGCGCCACCCGGCCCGACACCACTTCGGTGGACTACGTGAAAAAGTGGGTCGATTGGGGAGCAGGCCCACGTGCAGGTCAAGCCATGATCTTGACCGCCAAGGCCAATGCCCTCTTAAACGGTAAATTGGCCGTAACTCTGGAGGACCTACAAACCGTTGCCTTACCCGTGTTGAGACACCGGGTACTGGTCAATTTTAGGGCAGAGGCAGAAGGTATCACTTCGGACACAGTGACTCAGGAAATACTTAAAACCGTTCAAGTAAAGGACAAATAATGGCAACAAGGGACTACCACGACCTATTAAAACCGGATGTCATCAATACGGTATCGGGCCTCAGCCTGATTTCCCGCATTGTGGTGGAAGGTTTTACCTCCGGTCTGCACCGTAGCAAGAGCGTGGGTCCTGGCATGGAGTTCAGTCAATATAGGGGTTATGAGCCTGGCGATGATTTACGGTTGCTGGATTGGAAAATGTTGGCCAGATCAGGCCGCTACTACATTAAACAATCAGAAGTGGAAAGCCACGTCACCGTTAAGTTTATCGTGGATGCCAGTGATTCCATGGCACACGAGGAGAACGGCATTTCCAAACTGGAATTTGCGCGCGTCATGATTGCTTGTCTTTCCCATTTGGCACAAAAGCAAGGTGATTCTGTCGGGCTTTTTGCCTTAAATGAAGATGATTTTGTGAGTATATATCCTAAGGCGGACCGGAAGCATTTTAACCGTTTGCTGCTGGAATTGTTGGGTATATCCACCAAAGGAAAATGGCCCGAGTTTTCCGTTGCCTCAAGAAAAATCCATAATAGAGGGGAAAAGGAACTCGTTTTTTTCTTGACCGATATGTACGAGGATGTTTCCGAGCTCTCCGATTTTGTCAAAAACCTGAAAACCGCGCACAACGAGGTCGTGGTAATTCAAATTATGTCGGGTCGTGAAATGGATTTCGATTACAACAAATCCGTCACTTTTGAGGATTTGGAAACCGGGACCAAGGTCAAGGTGGATGTCAACAAGGCCAAAGTTGGGTATTTGAAGGCATTGGACAACAAAATAAGACAGACCAAAGAGCAATTGCTCTCGCAAGGGGTACACTATCATCTGTTCCGCATGGACGATGATTTGGGTGATGCCCTCCAATTATTTTTAAAGGAACGTATTCGATTGGTGTAAATGGTTTTTGCGAATCCAACATATCTCTGGGCACTTTTGGGACTTTTGGTCCCCTTGGCCATTCATTTGTGGAGCAAAAAGGAGGCAAAGACCATTAAAATCGGGAGTGTGCAGTTGTTGGACGAATCCAATTCGCGCCAATCCAGCAGCCTTCAATTGAACGAATGGTTGCTCCTGCTGTTGCGTATGCTGATTTTGGCACTTATCGTATTGTTGATGGCGGGCTCACAATGGCGTACCAAGGGCAATCAACAACAGGTTACCTATTTTGTGGAGCCTTCGCTGGCCAACGAGCCCACTTTGACCACAATTTTGGATAGTTTACAAGAAGATGAATCCGTAAGGTTGTTTGCCAACGGATTTCCGGAATGGGATTTGGATGCGGATTACCGAGCGGAACATGAGACTCCCAATTATTGGCAATTGGCACAACGATTGGATTCGTTGCGTTCGGATAGTTTAGTCGTATTCACCAAAGCTCTTTCCAAAGGATTTCGTTCCAAACGACCAAACACAGGTAAAAAAATTCATTGGATAGTATTCGAGCAGGAAGAATTTGTAAAAAATAACGTTGTCGCAACTAAAAATAAAGAAGATATTTTCCTTTTTAGCACTGTAGGCAATGGAATGGTTACTCAACTACAAAAACAAAAAGTAGGCCAAGGATATACCATTAGTGCCTCTGGTGATAGCTTGGTGTTGCCAGACGAATACCGGACCATTGTTCCCATGTTGGAGCAACCTTCTCTTGCAATAAACTTGTATGCCGAAGAAGATTTTAAAAGAGAAGTACAATATATTAAAGCTTCATTAAAGGCATTGTCCATTTACTTGAACTGGGAAATATCGATTAGGGAAATAGAGAGTATTTCCAACGTCGGAAACGGAGATATGAACATATTCTTAGGTCAAGAGCCACGGTATCCTCTAGAAGGCAAATGGTTGGTTTTTAACCAAAGTACACTGGCAAAATCATTGATCGAGCCTAGTGCACATAAAAACCTCTTTTACTTAACAGCTAGGTTGGACACCAAAAGAACGGTAGAGGAGCATTTTACCGAACAATTGCTCAATATTTTAGATTTGGACCACTATTTTGCCCAACGGATTACAGCACTGGACAATAGGCAACTGGATGAATCTCAGTTTGCACCGAACTATAAGGCTCCAATTCACAAAAAGGAAAAAGCCATGTTGGTGGATGTGTCCCATTGGTTGTTTTGGTTGTTAGTTGGCTTGATCTGTTTGGAACGAGCATTATCCAAAATTAAAAAGCAATGACAGGAGCCAATGCTATTTTACGGTTTCAGAAGCGATGGCAGCAGTCCATTTATGTGGAGGTGTTGCTCTATGCTATCGGATCGGGGGGATGCATATTTATTTTGACCCAAAAAGTAGGTTTTGGGATTCTAGGGTTCCTAGTCACCATTTCGGTTTTAATACCACTGTTTAAACCATGGAGAGTGAATGCGGAAAGGACTGTGGCATATATAGATGCCCATGTGGTCCAAGCTGGTTTTAGTAGCGGACTTTTGCTGATGCCGGCTAACGAACTTTCTGGTTTGTCCAAACTACAAAAGCATAGAGTAATTGCGCAATTAGAGCCAGTTTTAACCAAATTAAGGCCACCAAACCAATGGAACAGGGCTACTATGATCATGTTGGGGCTACTAGTTCTGGGCTTACTTGGAAACAGTGCTCTACAATCGATCAATGGATATACTCAAAAAAGCGATACCAAGAAAAACATAATAAGTTTTGTTCCCAAGGATAGTTCGGATGCATTACAACCAATTCCTGAACTTACCCGAACCAGTATTTCTATCCAATACCCAAGTTATACGGGTGAAGAAACCCAATACACATCGGTCCCCAATATTAAAGCAGTTGAGGGGTCCAGAGTAAATTGGAGCTTGGAATTTGATAGGAGTGTTGAAGAAGTTGAAATGGATTTGATGGGCGAGAACATCGGTTTTACAAAAGCTCAAGAATCGTACCGGTTGACAAAGATTCTGGAAACATCCGGATTTTACAGTTTCATGTTCAAAGATGAACAGGGAAACGAGCATATCAGTGACCTGTATTCGTTGGAAATATTCAAAGATGAGCCTCCAGTAATCGAATTGAAAGGATTGGACAATTACAGTTACTTCGAATTCAAAGACGAAAAACAAATACAATTCAATGCCAGTATAACGGATGATTTTGGAATACAGGACGCTTACATAATAGCGACTGTTAGCAAAGGATCTGGTGAATCGGTGAAGTTTCGTGAAGAAAAATTAAGTTTTGATCATACGTTGGTAAAAGGGAAAAAACTGAATCAACTTGACAAATCGTTGGATTTGGATGACCTTAAAATGGATCCAGGAGATGAACTGTACTTTTATGTAGAAGCTGTTGATCAAAAAGCGCCTAAAGCCAATGTAGCACGCAGTGAAACGTTTTTCGCGGTAATCCGCGATACGGTAACCGATGTATTTGCCGTGGAAGGCAACTTGGGGGCGGACTTAATGCCAGATTATTTTAGGAGTCAAAGACAATTGATCATCGATACAGAAAAATTGATTGCCGAACAATCCAAAGTAACGGAAAAAGAATTCAAGTTCAGGAGCAATGAATTGGGTTTCGATCAAAAACAACTTCGTTTAAAGTATGGGCAGTTTATGGGCGACGAAACAGAAATGCAAGCTGCTGCTGGACAAGTATCCCACGAAGAGAACGACCACGACGATGATCACGATCACGAAGAAAGTGAGGAGGGTCTATTGGACGAATACACCCATAAACATGATAGTGAAAACGAGCATAATCTAGTTGACCGGCAAGACCATGATCACGATCACGACCATGAAGACCAAGAGGTTGCCAATGACCCGCTACACGAATATGTCCACGATCATGGTGACCCGGAAGCATCTACCCTTTTCGAAAAGTCCTTAAAGGCCAAACTCCGAAGTGCCCTCAGTATTATGTGGGATGCCGAATTATACTTAAGGCTTTATGAACCTGAAAAATCTCTACCGCATCAGTACAAAGCATTAAAAATAATTCAGGATATTAAAAACAGTGCACGGATCTATGTACACCGTATCGGGTTCGATCCTCCACCCATTAAAGAAGAAAGTAGACTAAGTGGGGATATTGATGAAATAAAAAACTTTGATAAACGTGAAGAGTTTACCTATCGCCCAACATTTGCATCAACACGAAAAGCGATAGCTCGATTGGAGGAGCTCATTCATAACAAAACAACTTTTGATGAAACTCACAATATTAGTTTTAAAGAAGCTGGGAACGAGTTGGCCCGGAAAGCAATTTCGGAACCTGTAAAATATCTTAAGGTATTGAGAGGGCTTCGTGATTTGGAAAAAGTGGACAACCGGACCATAATAAAATTTAAAGAGGTGCAGACCGAACTACTTTCAGTACTTCCGGAAGTGGAAAAAATTCCAATGAAGACACCAAGGTTCCAAGATGAAATCGATCTTTTATTTTTAAAAGAACTGAGTATTTATGAGTGATGGAGTGGTATTTTTAAATCAGCAGTATTTTTGGCCAACCGTAATATTGGGAGCCTTTTTATGGGGCATTTTTATTTGGAAGGAATGGGAGCAGCCCAAAAAATCAAAACTTTGGATAAATGTAATTATCTCTTTTTTTGCGGTAGCGGGGCTTGTTCTTATATACTTAAAGCCCGGTACATGGCAAAACGCTACTAAAGGAAAGGGCATCATATTAACGCAGGAGTATCGTCCCGCCCAATTGGACAGCCTTAAATCAATATATAAAAGAATAAGGACCGAAGATTATACCGAAGGAAGAACCCTCTCAATAACAAAAGAACTGGATACCTTGTTCGTGTTGGGCAATGGTCTGGAAAATTTTGATCTATGGCAACTCAAAGAAAAGTCAGTTACTTTTTTAGGAGGGCAGCCGATTTATGGATGGACGAAAATCTCCTTTGATGATAAAATTCAGTTGGGAGAACTATTGTATGTGCATGCCAAATATAGAAGCCCTACAGATGGGCATTGGGCCATATTGACGGATAATGGTGGTAACCCATTGGATTCTATATTATTTAAAGATGTGGACGAGCAGAATATCAGACTATCGGCGCGGCCAAAGGCAAGTGGTAGGTATGAATATCGACTTGTAGAAAAGGATCGATCCAACAACATTTTATCCGAAGAACCAATTCCTGTCCAAGTACTGGAGGGCCACCCCTTAAAAGTACTGATCGTGAATGCGTTTCCCACTTTTGAAACAAAATACCTCAAAAACTTTTTGGCAGAAAAAGGGCATCAAGTTGTGGCCAGAACACAGCTTACCAAAGGAAAATATAAATTCGAATATTTTAACGGAGCGACCAATCCGGTATATCGGCTTTCCGAGCAGGTGTATAAGAATTATGACTTATTGATATTAGATACTGAATCCTATTTGGGCCTTGGTTCGAAGGCACGCAGATCAATGAAGGAATATCTCGAAAAATATGGAACAGGTGTATTTGTTCAACCAAACGACAAGACTTTTTCGTTAACTAGCCCACAAAGTCCTTTTCTATTTACGAGCAATTATCAAGAAGAAATTGTTTTAGGAGAGTCCTCCACTGTACTAAAAAAGTATCCGTTTGAATTTCAGTTGGATATTCGTACACATCCAATAAAGATCGATTCAACCTCCGTGGGCGCTTATGTAGCTATCCAAAAAGGAAAGTTGGGTACTAGCTTGTTAAAAAATACATATAGGTTAATATTGAATGGACAATCGGAATTGTATGGTGAGTTATGGTCCCAATTTGTAAACGACGTATCAAAAAGGAAGGATAAACCCTTACAATGGACTGCTCTTACTACGACACCAAGAATTGATCAACCATATAATTTTAAAGTGCGGACTGGAATCGAAGGTATTGAAGTTGTTACGGAAAACAGGGCTCGCATACCTTTGCTGCAAGATTTACTGCTACCAAGTAAATGGACAGGCACCCATTATCCACGAGAAGTAGGATGGAACGTACTTAAGGCAACAAATGATTCATTGGAACCACATTCCTATTATGTCTATAGCCATGATCAGTACAAATCAATATCAAAAGCAAAAAAAGTACAGGCCAATATGCGTGAGTTCGATACCAAAAAGACATTTAATTCAATCGATACTGAAACTAACAGCGAAATACGACCCATTTCCACTATTTGGTTTTATCTGATTTTCTTATTGTGTTCGGGATGGTTGTGGTTAGCCCCCAAACTAACCGGCCACTAATTTCAAATTAGAGGATTTATGGGTATCTCCAACTTCTCAAATCGGCGCCTTGCGGAGCACTTTCTGCAATCCGTTTCATAATTTTTGGTACATACATGGAGTTGTATCGTAAACGGCTAATGGCGTTGGGCTCATTAGGGTCGCCGTTCCAACAATGCTCAGCGCGGTCTCCATACAGCACTTCGCCATCATAATAGGGCTCTGTGGTGTTCTCAAGAAAATCTTCCATGAGATAGACGGCGTTGTTTAAATAGTAATTGTCCATATCGCCGCAATAAATATGTATTTTGCCTTTAAGCTTAGGGCCCAGTTTTTCCCAATCGCGTTCCAGTATGTGTCTTAGATCATAGTTTTCTTTCCAATACTCGGCAACTTCGTGGTCAATATCCCCGGTCATTTTATCCCAGATCCTTACCGGATAACCATCTTCCCCTTGAGGGGAATAGGTAGCTTCCCAAATATCCCATTGTTGCCCAGATCGGGATTTGTCGCCAAGCACCAGTTCCAAATGATTGCCTTGTTTTAAGGTGGATTGAATGTCGCCCAGATAATCCCTATGGGAAGGTACCTCCAGTTGTTTATGTGCCGAGTCGTAGTAATACGCATTGTCATCCTCATAAATATTGGTGAGGCAATACGCTCTAAAATCTATGGGGTCGGGACAGGCAGCAAAACAACCGTTATATTCATCCGGGTATTTTACTTGGACCGCGAGAGCCTCCCAACCACCAGTGGAACCTCCGTACAAAAATCGTGACCAACCTTCTCCCATACCCCTGAACTCTTTTTCGATATATGGTATGAGTTCATAGGTAATGGCATCGCCATAGGGGCCTTGACTGGCTGAATTTACCGCGTAGGAGTCATCATAATAGGGGGTGGGGTGTTGAATTTCAATGATCAAGAAGCGGGGAAAGTCTGGCTCGTTCCATCTTTTGTAAAAATCATAGGCTTCTTGTTGCTGTATAATATTGTAGCCTTCCAAATCAAACCGTGCAGAATATTCGGGTTCTAAATTGGGGTCGGGCGGGGTGGTCCTAAATCCGCCAAAATCCTTTGGAAAATGTCCATGGAAAACCATTAACGGATATTTGGCCTCTGGGTGTTCATTAAACCCTTTGGGCAAAAGTACATGTGCACCCAGATACATATCCCTCCCGTAGAATTCCGATAATTTTTCGGATTTTATTTTGATATGTTTTATCCAATCGGTGTCTTCCGGCTCGGGAATCGGGGGGATTTCCTGATCCATTACAACGGAAATATTTTCGATACCGTTTTCTCTAACCGTAATTTTAAAAGGTTTACTATACAGGTTTCCGGGAGAGGTATTCCAATGTTGGCCCTCCCCATTGTCCATGGGCAGTTTTACCGTGTGACCTGTACTTAAATTGAAAGTTTCATACACGTGCAATAGCGCCTGCACATTGTATTCTCCAGGTGGGACATCGGATAAACTTGGGTAGGGGTACCCAAATATGGATTCATCAAAAGTGAAGGTTTCATCGGGTTCCATACCCTCTACGTTCATCCCAAAAATGAGTTGTGAGTTTAACCCATCATTAATTTGAAAACGTGGTTCCTTGCTATCGTCCGTTGAAAGCATTAGAAGTAAGCGGCCATCTTTGCTTAGCTCACTTGCCGCTTGGTCAAAAGTTACTTGAATTTTGTGGTTTGTTTTATTGTTCTGTAGGCAGGAAAATAAAAGCAAGGTTGCACTACAGACAAAAAAAAGTTTTTTGGTCATCTTAGTTGGCTTTGGATGAATAAGATAACCCATTCTTTTCACATACAAAATGGTATCTATACTTATTCTGGTCAGCAGGAAGGTATTCATCAAGCATAAAATCACAATATCTTTTAAAAATATTATGTGTATTGCCCTATATTGTATAAGAATTTTAATAAACAAACTGAATATTGTTATGGTACACAAGAATCGAATCATACTGCTCATAATTGCGATTGTTCTATCTGCAGCGCCAAGTTATGCACAAGATAATTTTGGTGGATTGGCCCTTTATACGGTTAGGGACGATATGGGGGAAGATGCTAAAGCAACATTACAGAAAGTGGCTGATGCCGGATATGCCTATATTGAAGCTGCAGGTTACGACCATGGGAAATTTTACGGTATGGAACCTCAAGCATTTAAAACCTACTTGGACCGTGTTGGTTTAACGCCTGTAAGCACGCACATGGGAGGAGTGACTATGGAAAATGTGGACCAACAGATTGCGGATGCCAAGGCGGCTGGTTTTACGTATTTTACCATTCCTGTTCCGCCAATGGGCATGTTTACCTTTGACCGTGAAAGCATGACCATGGGAATGGATGGATCTGTTGAGGATCTCGCCACTATTTTGACCACCGTTGGTAAGAAGTGTGAGGAGGTCGGCTTAAAATTATTGTACCACAACCACGATTTTGAGTATAAGGAGAATGAAGATGGGGTTGTACCTATCGACTATCTTTTGGAGAATACCGACCCCGACTATGTAAACTTTCAGATGGATTTATATTGGGTAACCCGGGCAGGGGCCGATCCGGTCGCTTATTTTGAAAAGTACCCGGGTAGATTCAAACTATGGCATGTGAAGGATATGGACAAAGAGGGTAAATTTGCCCCAGTTGGCGAAGGAACCATCGATTTTAGTAGAATTTTGAAGAAAAAAAATGCTTCGGGTATGGAAAACTACTTTGTTGAACAAGATATGACTTGGGACAAAAAGCCTTTGGAAGTGATAAAAATAAGCCATAAAGGACTGAAAAAGATAGGGTTTCAATAAAGGAGACCTGGATTGATCAAGCTGATTGGGCAGAAAAAAACCAAGAAATTAAAAAAATATTTTTTACAATCGGTTACATTAGTATCTTTGCACCCGCAAACTTAGGTCGCGTAGCTCAGCTGGATAGAGCATCTGCCTTCTAAGCAGACGGTCGAAGGTTCGAATCCTTCCGCGATCACTAGTAATCAAAGGGCCTCAGAGAGCTTATCTTTCTGAGGCCTATTTTTTTACAAATAAATGCTTGATTTTATTTGATGTCAAATGAAGTTAAAATTGAAAACTATTGAATATAGTGTTTTTGATTTTTTAAAGATTTGGTCTTAAAACGGCTTCTAAACATTTCGGTGTAAAGGGGAAGATGCTAATTTTTGCTTGGATGTAACACTTCTGAAACTAATTCTTATCACTCGCATCTAGTAACAGAAGAGTTAAATCTTCCAATTGCATGTCTTTAGGTTTACCTCGGTGTCCCTTGGAGGATGCGTTGTGATGAATTGTGAAAATTCATATCCATATGAGTGAAGACTCTTAAAATTTATATTTCTCGCGTAAAAAAATAGAAAATGGTCTTCATAGACTTGAATTGTAATATCAGGATAGAAAAGTTTTACAACAAGTTTCATTTAATAGACAACAAAAGTAGGAAAATACCTCGTAAGCGTGTTTATGTTTGAACAATAATCAACTAATAAACAGCATGCAAACGAAAAAAACGACCCCACTTTTGATTTTTCCTCAGATTGACTATTCCCCTAATTAATTACCAATATATTTTCCAAGAATTATTTTTCTCGAATAAAGACCAAAACTCGTAGGGAAGTTGGAAAAAAATAACATTTCTATCAAAACATAAATTAAGAATCTACATGGCAAAAGTATCCATATGTTGCTCACACATTAAAGATATCAAAATCAAAAAACTAGCCTCATGAAAAAAATTATATTCTTACTTGCACTTAATTGTTTTCTTTTCCATCAAACCTCCTTTTCTCAAGGTTTGTCAGGCTCTAATGTTGAATTTGTAGAGCTTTCTTCATCAACAAGTGTAAATAATTCTGATGATGAACTTGATGCTACTCCAGCACAGCCTGGCTATAACGTAGAATTTGAAATAGGTAGTAGTTCTAATATGTATGTAGATGTAGACGGTAATAAAATTGTATTTGGAGCTAGAAATAGTACTACTCTAACTGTTGATGATATAACATTTAATTTTTCTGGAGGGGCCTTTGGAAGTATTACCGGTGCTTCATTCAATTCCGGAGCTTCTACTGGAACTAATACTTCTGGTGTTTCTGTATACTTTATAGGTTCAAGCGTTACACTATCCGGTTTACAGAATAAAAATTTTGCCCAAGGGTTTGCCTTAGGTCAAATGGGTACTTTGGTTTTTAATATAACAACAGCGGGGACAAGCTGCTCAGCTCCCGTAGCCCAAGCCACAAGTGCAGTATTTGGAACAGAAACAGAGTCTAGCCTGACATTGTCAAGTTTTACGGCACCGGCAGGTGGTGCGGATGGCTATGCTGTTTATTTGAATAGCACTAATAGTTTTACGGCCCCAAGCGATGGTGATCAACCGATAGCAGATGTCACTTGGAATGGTGCGGGACAGCAACCTATTTATTTTGGTACATCAGCTTCACCAAACATTACGGTTTCAGGCTTAGAAGGAAGCACAACGTATTTCTTTAGAATATATTCTTACAACGATTGCTCAGGCACGGAAACCTATGAAACCACAGGGTTAGATGCAAACGGTGCAACGGCTAACTCCGCCCCAACTCAAAACGCAAATACAGGTTCTGCACTTAGTGAGGGTGGTACAGATATCATTTCCAGTACCGAACTAGAATTTGATGATGCGGAAGAAGCAGATACCGATATTACATATACACTCGATAGTACACCTTCTAATGGTATACTTAGAAATAACACCACACCATTATTAGCTGGAGGTACTTTTACTCAAGACGATTTAAATAACAACAGGATTGACTATGTACATAATGGAGGTAATACTACTTCAGATAGTTTTCAATTCGATGTCAGTGATGGTCAAGGAGGTTCAGTAGATAATCAAACCTTCAGTTTTACGATAGCAGCAATTAATGATGCACCTACAGTTTCCTCGGTAAGTTTTTCAGGAAACTTGACAGTAGGCCAGACCCTAACAGGGAGCTATATTTATGACGACCAAGAGGGCGACGCCGAAAGCGGAACCACCTATCAATGGTATCGCTCCAATGACGGAGCAGGTGCCAACAAGGCGGCCATTTCCGGAGCCGTCAATGACACATATGTATTGGTAAATGATGATTTGGCCAAATACATCAGTTTTCAAGTGACACCCAGTGATGGTTCGGATTCGGGCGGTCCCGAAGAAAGTGCTTTGGATGGACCGATTGCTTCCACTCCCAATAATTCCCCGACCGTTACATCCACGTCTATAACTTCAGCAACTGCGCAATCACTGTATTACTATGATATTAAAGCCTCAGATGCGGATAACGATGTAATCACTTGGACAGCAAATACCATCCCTACTTGGTTGACCTTTACCAGTGGTACGTTACATACCAGTTTTGTAGGTACTGGAGCCATGCCTTCCAATACAGGGGATGGGGTGAATCAGTCTCCGGATGGGACCAGTGCTTCCAGTACGGTCATTCGAACAGGCACTGCCGCCCATGGTGATAATAAATTGTTTTTCACCGATACCGAAGAGTATGGGATTCGCTATGTTGATGAGAGCGGAAATGTGCAAACCTGGTATCAAGGGGATGGAACTTATACGAATTTAAATCCAGTAGGGATTGCCTATGATGTGGTCAATGATGCCGTGTATGTAGGAGATTATGCCAAGACGGACATCTTGAAAATTGATAATACAGGTACTCGAACACTGTTGTCCAATTTGCCAGAAGCGTTTATGTTAAGGCTGCTGGTCAATGCAAGCGGTTCTAAACTGTATGCGTCTGCGCGAGGAGGTATTTATGAAATTGACCTTACCAACAATGACCCCAATACGAACTGGACGCGTGTCGTCGGTACAGGAACCATGGGGTATAGTGATACAGGTAACGCATCAACCTCACAAGTTTCTCAACCGCATGGTATGGCGTTTGACAGTGCAGGGCGTTTGGTGTTTACCGACCGATTCAACGACATCATCAGGCGGGTTGATTTAGCGACAGACACCATTGAAACCATAGCAGGTACGCAAGGGGCAGGAACGGAAGCTGGTGATGGTGGACCCGCAGTCAATGCGACTTTTGCCGACCCATCTGGATTGGTCATTAACCAGCACGATGAAATTTTTATTTCCGAGCGGTTGAGTAAGCGGATACGAAAAATTGGTACCAACGGTGATATTGATACATTTTTTACAGTTTCTTCCGGTGGTTTTGCAGACGATTTAGTAATATCCGATGCAGGTGAGCTGTACTTATTGACGACCACACTTATTGCACGGGTAGCAACCAAGGCTGAATTAACCGGTACGCCAACCAATACTGATGCAGGTATCCACAACGTTGCACTTACACTTAGCGACGGTATAGATAATGTGCCTTATAATTTCCAAATCACGGTTCAGGCGATTAATACTGCTCCAACCGATATTACACTTGATAATAACAGTATCGGGCAGAGTGCTACAGGTGTATCGGCCACGGTAGGTGCATTGTCCACCACCGATGCTGATGCTGGAGATTCGCATACCTACACGTTGGTATCGGGAACTGGTGATACAGATAACGGTAGTTTTACTATCAGTGGAAACACATTAAGAACCAATAGCTCATTAGTGGAGGGTAGTTACAGTGTCAGAATCAATACCAATGATGGTACGGATGATTTTGCCAAGGAATTTACCGTTGACGTCACCGATATTGTTGCACCCGTAGGCTACACGGTAACCATTGATCAAGACCCCATAGTTAGTTCTAATCAAACTTCCGTCAGTTTTACTATTGTCGGTGCAGAAGTTGGTGCGGATTACGACTATACCTTCAGTAGCAACGGTGGCGGGACAATTGTTACTGGTTCGGGAACCATTGCCACCGCAACCGATCAAATAACAGGTATTGACCTTAGTGGTCTTGGTGATGGAAATATCACACTGTCTGTAACGCTTACCGATACTAATGACAACGAAGGGATTCCAGCCACTGACAACAAAACAAAGGATGTTGTGGAGCCAGTACCTACTTTGGTGATTGCTGAATCCATATACTTTGGACCTTTCACAATTCGATTACAGTTTTCAGAACCTGTTTTTGACTTGGCCCCCAACCCAGTGTTGATTGCACCAGGGCCAGGCGGGGAACAAATGGCGACCTTGGGTTCACTTCAAGAGGTGACCGCAGGATTGGCCTATGACATTCAGGTCACTCCATTGGTGCCAGGTGAAATCGTCTTCTTTAATGATCTTTATGGCATTGCCAGGGATGAAGCTGGAAATCAAACCATACCCTTGGGGTTCGTGAACGGTACATATTATGATTTGGATACGGACAATGATGGTATTGGAAATAGTACAGATACCGATGACGACAACGACGGTACACTTGATACCGAAGATGATTTTCCTTTGAACCCGGATGAAGATACCGATTCGGACGGAGACGGAACAGGTGATAATGCCGATGAGGATGACGACAATGACGGCACACCTGATTCTGAGGATGCCTTCCCATTGGACGAGACCGAGGATACCGATACGGATGGTGATGGAACCGGTGACAATGCCGATAATGATGATGATGGTGATGGTTACACGGATGAAGAGGAAGAAAACCAAGGGACTGATCCCAAGGATAATACCAGTATTCCAGAGGATGTAGATGACATTGATGATGACAGGGAGGATGATACAATGGCTAAGCCAGCATTAGTCCCTGCTCAAGCTTTTACCCCTAACGGTGATGGCAACAACGACACCTGGATAGTCCCCGGGATAGATAATTACCCCAACAATGTGGTTCGTGTTTACAACCGATGGGGGCATGAAGTATTTGCCGCCCAATCCTACCGCAACGACTGGGGAGGATTCTACAAGAATAACAGGGAACTGTTGCCCGCGGGCTCTTACCTATACGTGATCAACCTGGGCAATGGACAGCCACCGTTACAAGGCTGGATATTCATCAACTATTAACCAACCAAAACACAAAAAACACTAGATAAAGACATGAACTTAATTCATAAATTACAGATTATAGTGGCCGTTATTGGCTGTTCCTTATTGAGCAATGCCCAGCAGGATCCCAACTATACTTTTTTTCGTTATAACATGAACATTTATAACCCGGCCTATGCAGGAAGTTCTGAGGCTACAGAGTTCTCCTTGGGAATAAGGAGTCAATGGGCAGGTGTGGAAGGTGCACCTGAAAGCCAAAGTGCTATTTTTGGAATGCCCTTGGGAAATAATATTGGTATTGGAGCCTCTATCCTTAATGACAAGACCTTTATTGAGCAACAGACTTGGATGGCCATAGACATATCTTACTCCATCCGGTTAAATCAAGAAGTTCAATTATATTTTGGTATCAAGGGTAGTGCAAATTCCTACGATGCCAATACTGAAGGACTGATTACCTACGGTGTTGGACAAGATGCTACATTAAACAACTATGAAAGTCGTTTTACCCCAAATGTGGGAGCAGGTGCCTATTTGAAACACGATAGATACTTTGTATCCCTTTCCGCTCCCAGATTATTGACTCCCGAACGCCTAAAAGAAAATAATGGTCAGGTCTACTTGGGAGAAGATCGTATACATGCCTATCTAAGTGGCGGCTATACTTTTTTATTGGGGAGGACCCTGGACCTTAAGACCACAGGAATGCTCCGATATGTGGATGCTTCCCCGGTTTCAGTGGAATTTACTGGTGTACTGGACTTTGGGGGACGTTTCGAGTTTGGAGCCGGATACCGTTATAATGAAAGTATAAGTGGGCTGGTACTGTTCAACATCAGCAGCGGTTTTAACTTGGGCTACGCCTATGAAACCTCTACTCAGAAAGCAATTGATGGTATTGACAACAACACTCATGAACTGTTCATGCGATTGGCGCTATAAATTAAATCTTTCTCAATTAATGAATTCTATGGAGTTAGCAATTTCCGATTAAGGGTATGGCCAAATTCATGCCATGCTTGTTTGCATAAATCACAACATATAATTTTAAATTAATGTGCTGAAATTGTTTTTCAAATTTGAAAATACGATAGTTTGTTGGGCAAAAACAAAACGATTGATTTCCCAATGTCAAGAACAGTCCGTACTACGCTTTCATTCATTTTTTAAACAGTACAACCAATTCGCAAAACACTGAATTAACCTTAGAGCGTAAAACTATATAATTGCTGTGCAACCACGGCGCAGAGATAAATCCGTTCATTCCCCTAGAGAGAACTCAATATCGTACAGTAATGGAATGGTAATTTTTTTAGATACAACTCCGTTTCTTTTATACAATCAAGTCCTGAACCCAATAGGTTTTATTTCATATGATATTGCTTCGTTCGTTAGCTGTATGAAAGTTATAATATTGTATCTTACATGGGTTTAACAAGACCATGTTGAATACCACCATAACCAACATATTTATGAAAAAGCTCTGTATTCTTTTCTTTATTCCATGGGCCATCCTATCCCAAAACAGCAGCATTTCCAATAAACAAAACCTCGAGCAGCTGGGAGTCGATGATTATACATTACTGTTTACGGAAAACGATGTAAGCTATTTTCAATTTTGGTTCAGTAAGGACAAAAAACCAGCTGTATTGGCACTCCACTCTCTTGAGGATTATAACGATCCCCTTTTCTTGTTTGTAGAAAACAAAGAATGGAACGAATACGCGAAGAAAAACTATGCGCATCCGGATACATACGTAAACTTTGTGCACCCGGACCAAGTGGAAAAAATACAGTTGAAGATTGTTGAACATCCACTTTTTGCCGACTATGTGAAAGATTCTCCCAACCATCTCAACATTTATCATTATCCACGAGGTATATTCTTTAAAAACAATATCTTGACAGGTGAATTGGAGAAAAGGCAAAAGCCAATGCTACTGACAGGGTTGGAAAAAAAATACAGTGAAAGCGCAGGTGAGTTTGCTTGGCGCTTAAAACCCCTTGTAAGAATTTCTGACTATCAAGGCACGACCATAAACGAGGTGTTGGCCGCAGGCAGGGAACTAACAGAAGATATTGGCTATAAAGCGCAAATTGCCCTTGATAAGGTTAGGGAGGAAGAAAGAATCAGAAAAGAGGCAGAGGCGGAAAGATTACGGATAGCAACCTTGAGAAAAAAAGGATTCGTGTACTTTCCCAAACCATACTTTTCGAAGATAGGTGTATACCGAGACGGGGTAGATGAGACGGAAAGAACCATGTACATGGAGATTTTTCACGGAGATTTCAACGCAGTATGGGAGGCATTACAGGAAAAGGACAGAAGTAAGAATTTAGCGGAACTTTTCTTTGAAGGCAGTTCCATTAAACGTTTTATAGAACTTTATTCTTCTTTTGCCATAAACTATACCGCAGAGTGCCAGGAGACTTTAGGTTTGGACTATGATATTTTACAGTTGAGCTCCACTTTCAAGACCTCCACACTTTCAGGTCAGGAAATTTCTTCAAATACTAGGGACATGGGTACCCTCCATATCGACAAACGATTTTCACAGAAATTTCAGAGTTACTATAGTACATACGCCGATTCATTTGGTTCTACAGTAAGAACTGAAATGAAAAACTTTATAAAAACACATGGCTGTGATTGTAAGGCTGTTGACCAACTGGCAGAAAACCTATTGAGGTTTACACGATTGGAACCCTCTTTACAAGCTGCCCAAATACCGCCTAAAGGCAAGGATTGTGACCATATTAAGTAAAAAGCATCACAGGGCCTCAGAGAGTTTATCTTTCTGAGGTTTATTTTTCCTTATTCCTTCAACTTAATCACAACTTAAGATATTGCTTGGTTAGGTAGGGTATAACCTAAGGAGATACCATTTCTTTAATAAGTACTGGGATGTACACGAAATTCCAGATAGATATTCCAAGAATAGCAAATGCTAATTACTATTTACTTAATTTTAAGACGTTAAAAAGGATAAGGCCATAGTCCGATGGGCTGCCTTGGAAGTTTTGACATCAGCATAATAAAACAATCACTCTAAAAACCACGATTGGGTTGTAGCAATTGCCGCTGTTTAAAAGAGGGGAATCAATTTATTTAGCAGAAGTAACTAAAGATCCAACAAACCAAGTTTAGTCATTACATAAAATGAACAAAAAATCCATTGCAGTCCTACCCTTTGTTAACATGAGCAATGATATTAACAATGAATATTTCTGCGACGGATTAACGGAGGAGATCATCAATGCATTGGCAAAAATCAAACAGCTTTCCGTTACCTCACGTACATCCTCATTTTATTTTAAAAACAAGACAGTTACCGTGGAACAGATAAGGGAGAAGCTAAATGTAGCGACTTTTATCGAGGGCAGTGTACGAACATCCAAGAGAAAAATGCGCATTACGGTGCAAATGATCGATACTTTGGAGGATTTTCATTTTTGGTCGGAGGTCTTTGATAGAAACCCGGAAGATGTATTCGAGATACAAGAAGAAATAAGTCATTTTATTGCTGAAAAATTACGCGAGCATATCGGTCATCTCGAAATTGAAGATAAACTAATTGAGCGTTACGAGGTCCCTGTACCTGTTTACAGAGAGTATTTAAAAGGTAGGTATTATTTAATGAAATTGGATTATGATAGTTCATTAAAGGCCATCGAAATTTTTAAAAGCATTATAGAGAGATCACCAAACTTTGTAAACCCTTATTTAGATATTAATCAGGCCTATACTTTTATGGGAACCATGGGATTATTGCCAGCATTTGAAGCTTTTCAAAAGGCACAGTCCTTTTTTGAAAAAGCAAGGTCCCTAAGTCCTAATTCATCTAGAGTACAATTAAATTTGGCCTGGATAGAATGTTGGCAAAATTGCAACCTAAAAAAAGCGTACGAACATGCAAATAAAGCTTTGGAGACGCAACCTACGGATGAAATTTACCTGACCATTTCAAATTTATTAACTGTTGAGGGCAAATTAGGTCCTGCCCAAAATTATATAGATAAAGCGTTGGAATTGGATCCTTTTTCTTCAATAAACCATCATTACAAGGGGTTACTGTATTATCTACAGGAAGATTATGACAAAGCAAAGCGCTACTTGGAAAAGGCATTGGAATTAAACCCTAATTTACCTTTTCCACCTATTTATATTGGAAATAGTTTATTGTTATCGGGCAAGCCGATTGAAGCTTTGAGCTACTTTAATACATTATCGGGCATTTCTATAAAAGACCTTACTAAATTAGGAGGTAAAACCATGTGCTATGCCGTTCTTGGCGAAAGGACCAAATGTGATGATGGTATAAAAGAACTGGAAAGTTACCTAACATCCGACCTTGTTGAAAAAGCACTGATTTTTCTAATTCTGGTTTATGCTTTATTGGAGAATGAAGATAAGGTTTTGGAATATGTAAAAGAAGCCTTTAACAACCATTTACCTTTAGTTTTATTGTTAAATCCATCCCCTGTTCTCAAGTCTTTTAAAAACAACCAACAATATAAGGATATTATGCTTAGGGCAATTCCTGACAATGTAAATTATAAGCAGAAAAAAAAATACAAACAAGCCTTACTAAATACTAAAGAAGTTACTAGGTACAGCAAAGAGTTAAAACAAATTATGATGGACTATAAGCTGTATTTAAATCCAGACCTATCATTAAAAGATTTGGCATCTTATTTAGACCTTCCTGCCAATTATGTTTCTCAACTATTGAACTTGGGGTTTCAGAAAAACTTCTCCGAGTACATCAATACTTTTAGGATAAACGAGTTTAAAGAGCGTATTCTTCTCGAGGAAAACAAAGGGTTGACCATAATGGCCATAGCTTATGATAGTGGGTTTAACTCTAAAACGGTTTTCAACACATTCTTCAAAAAAATAGAAGGTGTAACACCTAATGCCTATCTAAAATCCCATCGGTAAATTGGTTCGGATTTATAATCTGGAACTTTTACTTTATCGATTAGAGCTAGTATTGCCATGTAACAATGGAAATCAATTTTGAAAAAAAAGCTCAAATACTTAGTTAAAACAGTTGCGGTACTTGTATTGCTGTCGATCATAACGATCACCGGTGCTTACTTGTGGCCCACATCGGTATTGCAAACACCAAGAGTTTATACTAAAACAATGATTAATAATATAAATATTGTTGATGTTGAAACAGGTAAAACTGCCTACAATCAATTTGTACTGATAGAAAGTTCCAGAATAACAAGAATAGATAGCGTACCATTTAAACCCATTGATAATTCATTGCGTATAGATGGCACCGGTAAATATTTAATACCTGGATTGTGGGATATGCACACCCATTCCAACCAACACTCTGAATGGTTGCACCATCCGATTTACATTGCAAATGGCGTTACGGGCGTACGGGATATGTCTGGCCAATTGAATGAGAAAGATAGCTATTGGGTGGGCAGTAAGGAGCGTTTACAGTGGAATAAAGAACTGGAGAATAACACTAGGGTCTCGCCTAGGTACGTATTGCAAAGCAGTTATCAAATGGATGGTGAAAAAGCAATACCGGAAAATTCCCCCATTTTTTTTAAACTGCAGAACCGTTTGCAAGTAGACTCCCTGTTACAATTTTATAAAAACGAAAAGGTAGATTTTATAAAGATTTATGCGCAGTTACCAAAAGACATTTATTTAGATCTGGCTAAAAAAGCACCTATCTATGGTTTACATATAGCCGGCCATAAACCCATGTTTCTTAGTTTGGAAGAAGCTGTAGACTCTGGCCAAAGGAGTTTTGAACATGGACGCATTTTTTTGTACGAGTGTTTTCCCGAAGCCGATAGTCTAAAAAATCCCAATAATTGGAAAGATTATTTCTCTAGATCCAAAAAAAAGATGGTCAAGCAGTTTGACAGTGTTCGAGCAAAGGAGTTAATGGTTGTAATGCGTAACAATAAAACCTACTGGGTCCCAACTTTACAGACTTTAAAGTTTGAAGCATTGGCACATAAAGATAGTTTTACCAACAATGAAAATTTAAAATACATAATTAAGGTTAGAAAAAAACTCTGGTGGCAATATGATGTAGACCACAACAAAGAAAAGAATATCGAAAATGAAGGAGTCAATGTAAGCGAACAGTTTTATGAAGCTTCGAAAAAACAAGTGGCTATGGCCCATAAATTGGGTGTGCCCATCATGGCAGGTACCGATGTTACCGATAGTTATGTATTTGCAGGTTTTAGTTTGCACAATGAACTCTACGAATTAACCTCATGCGGTTTATCAAATGTAGAAGCTTTGCAATGTGCAACCATAGTTCCTGCAATTTTTTCAAACGTAGAGAAGGATTACGGAACCATTGAAATAGGCAAAAAGGCGGATCTGGTCTTATTGGATAAAAATCCTTTGGATGATATTAAAAATACAAAAAGCATCAAAGGAGTGTTGTTGAACGGTGTGTATTACGATCAAGGAAAAATCTCGGAACTCAAAAAATTCTCAGAAGGGGCGGCATCAAGTTTTCATATGAATGTGAAAACACTGGTAAGCTTAATCAACAGTCCGTTGATACGCATACAGTTTGCAGATTAATTATTCCGTAGAACCTTAAATAGATGAAGGGATCATGAATCAATGGATCAAGGCATTATTTGAAAAGTATGAAATTAAGAAACGATATAGAATAAATAAAGACTGATAAGAAACCGAAGTCTTCCAAAAATAATTTCAATGAATATTTGGGACTTAGAAAAAGCAATTTATTGTAAAAGGGCAATGATTTGGTTTGTAATTGCACTTAAACCTCATTTTTGACGTCCCTGTACTTTTCCTTTTACTATTTAAAAGTGAAACGTTGCTTTGTTTAAGAATGGATATCAAGAAAAAACAAACCATGGAAAAAATGGAACCTAAAAAAAGTAAAAAAGGCGTAAAACTGGGAATTGGAATTGTTCTTGGAACTATAGTGGGCTATATAACATCAAATATGCAATTATGGTTTGTTTTAGGGATTGCCATCGGGGCCGCTTTGGAATATGGAGTTCAACAAAAATCTTAATATATGAAAACGATACATTACTTAAAATTCTCTGCATTAACATTGGCTCTGAATGCTTGTAACCATAAAGAACAAAAATCAAAAGTTGATAAGGGCGTAAGTTTAGAAGATGTTTATCTCGGTCAAAAACCACCAGGATTAACGCCTATACCATTCGCACCAGGACTTGTATCTACTGAAATTTATGAGTACGATGGTGCATTCTCAAAAGATATGAAGGCGTTTTATTTTATTAGAAGAGGAGAGGAAAATAAAACATCAGCCTTTTACGAATACAAATATAATGACACTAACAGCGAATGGGAAAAATCAGAAATAGCATCTCCATGGATTGGACGACCAGTAATTTCACCAGACGGTGAAACCATGCATTTAGGGGATAATTATTTAAAAAGAACAGAATCAGGATGGTCTGAATTAAAAAAGCTGGAACCACCTACCATCAGTAATGATTCAATGTATATTATGCGTCTTTCATCATCCGAGAATGGCACGTATTATTTTGACACCTATAAAGAGAATGATTCAACGTTTCCAATTCGTTATTCACGTCTGATAAACGGAAAGCATGAAGTGCCAATAGCTTTGCCAAAAGCCATAAATACAGGAACTTTTTTAAGTCATCCTTTTATAGCTCCAGATGAATCCTATTTATTGTTCGATGCTATAAGGGAAGATGGTTATGGTGATTCTGATATTTATATCAGTTTTAAACAAAAAGATGGTTCTTGGGGTAATGCTATTAATCTAGGGGATAAAATAAACACCAACGCTTGGGAAGCCTCTGCAAGTATAACGCCAGATGGCAAATACCTATTCTTCAGTAGAAATGTAGGTTCAGACGATTTTGAAAACGTAGATATCTTTTGGGTGGATGCGAAAGTTATCTTTTCACTTGAAAATCGTCATTAAAAAATATAATTCATCAATAAATAAATCATTAATCAAAAAACGAACAATTATGACATCGATTAAAATGAAAACAATCAAAAAACAAATTTTATTAAGAATGGCTTGTGCCGCTTTTGCATTGGTATCAAGCACAACATATGCACAAAACACAAATGCTGAAACCACAACAAAAAGGAATGGTTTTATCATCGAATTCGCAGTGGGTGGAGGTATTATCAGTATAGAAGATAGTGCTGGTATTCAAACCTTCGACAAATCCCAGGGAACCTTTGTTTTTCCAGATCTAAAGCTTGGCCACATGTTAAATGAGAATTTCGCCATTACCGTCGCCATGCCAGGAAATATTTACGAATTTCAGGACAATGACAGGAATTTTGGAGGTTTTATTCCCTCTGTACAGTATTGGGTAAAAGATCGTTGGTGGATACATGGGGGAATTGGTTTAGCCATGGATTCGCCAGCACTTTATGATATTAAAGAGGATATAAATGACGATTGGAACTTTGGTTGTGCCGTTATGGCAAGTACAGGTTACGAAATTTATAAAAAGAGAAACTTCGCACTTAATGTGCAGTCCAAATTGGTTTTGGGCCGTGTATCTTTAGAAGGAGATGCACATAGAGATGCAGCCATCTTTAATATAGGATTAGGGTTCAGTTGGTTATAGTTCTTAAATTGAATGAGTTTTAAGTACTAACATCAATAATAATCTATTTATAAGTAATCTATATATTCAACTAGTATGCCCTAACCAAATTATTTTGGTTTGGGCATATGAATATTCCAACCAGGGATATCAATATTTTAAAATATAGACCCAAGCATAGTGATGTTCGTAAAAATCTTTAAAAGAATGAAATATATTTTATTGACCAGTTTACTGTTAGTGATGGGATGCACAAATACCTCCAAGTCCAAAGAAGTATCGGCGAAAAAAGAGACCCAAGAAAACCTGATAGCTATTTTGGATACTATTTGGCAAACGGAGCAAGGACCAATACGATTGAGGGATTCTATTGGTAGAGCAGTAGGTTTTGAATCAGAGGCCTTTAAAAAGCAAAACGAGATTTATCATAAAAACCATGATAAAAACGAAAAAAAAGTTTTACAAATTTTAGATTCTATTGGCTGGCCGAGTAAAGAAATAATTGGTGAACAGGGCAACTTAACTATTTGTAATGTATTACAACATTCTAGTTTAGAAGTGCGCGAAAAATACTTGCCCCTAATGCGAAAGGCGGTTAAGGACAAAGAACTGTCAGCTCGTTTTTTGGTCAGAGCAGTGGATCGGATAGCAACCGATAAAAATGAACTTCAAATATATGGCCAACAACTGAAGTACTATCCAAAAACTCAGAGTCTTAATTTGTGGCCCATTAAGGACCCAGAAAATTTAGAAAAAAGAAGGGCAGAGATGGGGCTGGATTCAATATCGGAATTCTTAAAACGTAAACGGGTAGACTTTAAATGGGACCTAGAAGAACAGATCAAAAGATCTGAAGAATTTATTTTGGCAAAGGAAAATGCAAACCAATAGGAGAAGTCGTATCCAAACTGCAACGGTTGTAGTTATTCTTTTTATAATTGGAACACTTCTCAACATTCCATTCAGCAGAGAATTAAAAAGACTAAAAATCAAAGCTGGTGATACAAGCGTAGCACTAACGGATTCAATTGCTACGGATTTAGTTCAAACAAGTATTTATGGCCTTGTTTTGGGTGTTGTTTTGGTTTTTATTGGCTTATGGTTGGCTAAGAGTGCACAATTGGGAGCACCGGTAATAGAAAATATCTTTTCGGATACAACAGATATAAAATATCAAGGTTTTTTTAAAAAGCTATTGTTTCCGATCGGTCTTAGTGTAGTCCTGGCACTTGTATTACTAATGGCCTATAAAGTAACAAGAGCTTATTTTCCTGTGGAAATAATTATTGAAAGACCTTCAAAACCGTTTTACGCCATTGTGTCATTTTCAGCAGGAATTACGGAAGAGATTATGTTCCGGTTTGGCTTAATGTCTTTGGTTGTAGCCTTGATTCAGTTTTTTAGAAAAGCAAAAACGCCTTCGATAAGCGTGGTTTGGACGGGAATTATTGTATCTGCGGTATTTTTTGGTTTAATCCATTTACCATTATCAAAAAGCTTTTCTGGTCTTAGCTTGGTTACCGTTAGTTCTACGATGATAGGCAACCTTATAACAGGGTCTTTTTTTGGTTGGGTATATTGGAAACGTGGTTTGCTCGCAGCAATAACTGTACATGTTGTTTGGGATTTGGTCTTTCATGTGGTCAGCTCTCCCTACATGTGAAGAAGAGTGTTCCGATTATAAAACACGAACGTTTAATAGCTTGATTAACGTCAATTTTGCTATATATAATCATAATTATGAAAGCAGCTATTTTCACCCAATACGGTGCGCCAGAAGTTATCCAGGTTGTTGATATAGAAAAACCATCACCAAAACCAGACGAGGTTTTAGTGAAAATCGAAGCATCTTCCGTAACTAGGGCCGATACCATGATTCGCCAAGGAGTCCCAAAATTTGGCAGATTATTTTTAGGACTCATCAAGCCAAAAAATAAGGCTTTGGGCACCGGGTTTTCTGGAGTTGTGGAAGCTGTAGGTTCTCAAGTCACCAAATTTAGGATAGGCAGTGTCGTTTTTGGCGAAAAATTGTTTAGCGAAGGGAGTAATGCAGAGTATTTATGTATGTCAGAAGATTTGGTAATTGCGCATAAGCCTAAATCAATATCCCATTCTGAAGCTGCTCCGATTTGCGATGATTTTTTAACCTCCTACAACTTTCTAAAAGATATAGCCAAAATAAAATCGGGTCAGCATGTTTTGGTCAATGGTGCTTCGGGGAGCTTGGGAAGTGCAGCCATACAATTGGCAAAGATAATGGGAGCGAAGGTTACAGGAGTCTGTAGCGCAAAGAACATTGATTTTGTGCTGGCGTTGGGAGCAGATGAAGTATTGGATTACACCAAAGTAAAACTGGACGAGCTTTCTTGTACATACGATGTTGTTTACGATACTGTTGGAAAATTATCGTATAAAACCTTTAAAACCCTTATAGGTTCCAATGGTCTTTTTATGACACCGGTATTGAACGGGGAGGTTCTATGGCATATGTTATGGCGTCCAAAGAAAGTAAAGTTTGCCGCAACGGGCGTAAAAAAGACCAAGGAGTTAAAACGGTTGTTCGAGGAATTGGTTCAATTTTTCGAACAGGGAAAACTACACACCAATATTGACAATACTTTTAAACTTTCCGAAATAAAATACGCACATCAATACGTGGAGACAGGTCGTAAAGTCGGGAACATTGTTATTAAAAATTCATAAATCATCAACACGTGCTTGGCGCGGTCAAAGCATTAAAAAACGAACAAGTTATGTTATTTAAATCACCAGAGGGAAAATCAAAAATATTAAGTCTCTACAACAGAAAACTCCAAGAACTCAATGTCGGTCATTCAGAAAAATTAGTGGACACCAAGTTTGGCAAGACCAATGTTGTATGTGTCGGAGACGCCAACTTGCCACCACTTGTTTTAATACATGGTACGGGAGGCTGCGCCCCTCAGATTCTGGATTCCTTCCCTAGTTTAGCATCACAATATTGTGTGTATGCAGTAGATGTGCTCGCACAACCCAATAAAAGCGCTGAGAACAGATTGGACATGAAATCTTTGGATTACGGCAAATGGCTTATTGAGGTAATTATAAAACTACGGTTGACCAACGTAACCTTGGCAGGTTTTTCCTTTGGGGGCTTGATCGCGTTAAAAGCATTGGAGTATAACCAAACCCCGATCAAACAAGTGTTCTTAATTGCACCCGTTTATATTGTAAACGGCAATCCCATTATTAATGTATGGAAAATGTTTATTCCATTAAAAAAATTCATCAAAACAAACAATCAGGCATACATTAAAAAAGTAATGGACGCCCTTTTTTCCGAATATGATGGTTTTGCATTGGTCTTTATGTCAACAGTATTTCAAAACTGCAATATGGACTTTTCGCCGTTACCTATAATTTCTAAAAATCGGGCAAAGAACATAAAAACTCCCATCTCCATTTTTGCGGCAGAGCAGGACATTATGTTCCCCGGTAAAAAAATGATAAAAAGAGCCAAGCAGATATTCCCTTCTTTAGAAGAAGTTGTTTTATTAAATGGTTCTAAACACGTGCCAAATGCAACAGATTTTAAAAAAATAGAACAGCTAATAATAGATAAAAGCAATTCCTAATATGAAAACACACACGATACTAATTTACACCACAACATTGATGATGGTCTTATGTGCATCATACTCTTGAGACGATACTAAAAATATATTCTCAAATACGCACTAAAGAATACCCGATGCGAGCTTTGAGACAATTTTGATGGCAGAATGGTTCGCTAAATCCAAAAAATGTTCATTTAGAACTGTCGAATTGTAACATTCACTAAAAATCAGTTTCTTTCTTTCATAAGCCTGGATAAGGTTTCGGGTCGCATGGCCAAAAAAGAAGCCAAGTACTTTTTAGGAATTCTATCGATTATCTTAGGCTTGTAAACATCCATAAAAAAGTCCAGACGTTTACCTGCATTGGGAATCCTGGCCAAAAACACCCTTTGTTCCGCCATAATGTAATATTCTTCCATTAGTATTCGGTTGATTTCGAGCATCTCCGGAAAATTGTCGCAACAATATTTGTAATCTTCAAATGTTAAATAGTCGCAGTAGGTTTTTTCCAGGCTTTGTATGTTTTCCTGGCTAATTTCATTCCTAAAAAAACCTGTGATAGATGTAAATATTTCATTCTCAAGGTCCACCCACGTGGTGATGTCTGTCGAGTCTATTTCAAAGTAACCACGAACCATACCTTTTTTAATAAAGTAGAGGTTGTCGCAAATATCACCTGCTTTGCTAATTATTTCATTCTTGTCGAAAATGCACGTTTTAATATGGGTGAACAAAAAAGATTTTAATTCAGGACCTAAGGGGTAAATGGCATTGAGAAAAGGGATAATAAAATGCTTTTTCTCGATATTTTCGTTATGGAGCATTTATGCAGTTAAATGTTATTAAGATTTGTTGCTCTCAAATTTAATCTTTTGTAACCGAATTTTAATTTTCTTGCATATAAAGTAGTGGAAGTGCTCAAATTATACTTTAAAATGTACGTAAGGAAATAATTAAGATTAGTAGTTTTTGGGTTACAAGTCCCTTATAAATCCACCAGTGCCGTATCCCTGCTCCTTAGCTCGGAGAAAGCTCTTTGTAGGTTTCGGGTAACCTCGCCAACTTGATCGTTCCGATAAAAAACATGCCTTCCCAATTCTGCAATGGACGCTACTTGTGTGGTGGTGCCCGTAAAAAAGGCTTCGTCCATTTGTTCAATATCAGTTTCGGCTACAGCTTGTTCGATTACAGGAAGGTTTAAATCCCTACAAAGACCGATAACAATGCGTCTGGTAATGCCGTCCAATATATGTTCGTTGGCCGGATGCGTGATTACCTTGCCATCTTTCACAAAAAATATATTGCTGTGAGACCCCTCGGTGACCAAACCCTGTCTTACCAAGGTAGCTTCATTTGCATTGGCGCTCACGGCAGACTCATTGGTCATAATATTGCCCAACAGGGATGTGGATTTTATATCGCATCGATGCCATCTAAAATCCGCAGTTAGTATGGATTTCATGTGAGTGGGGTTGACCAACGGAAGCGAATAGGGCAGGGCATACATCATTACACTTGCGCTAACGCCTTTTGGGTACGAGTGTTTTCGGGGAGCAATTCCTCGCGTAACCTGTATGTAGATCAAGCACGCTTTATCCGTTAAACTCGAGGCCGATATTAGGTTGTCCAGTTCACTTTCAATCTCCTCTACGGCATAGTCGATGCCAATTTTATTAAGGTTGGACTGGAGTCTGTCAAAATGGGCTTTCTTGTAAAAAATACCATTTTCCAGCTGCATCATTACCTCATAAATACCATCTCCAAATAGAAAGCCACGATCGAACACGGATATTTTGGCATTCTCAGATGAAAAAATTTCACCATTTACGTATATTTTTTCTGGATAGTTTCCTTTGGGTAACATCATAGTTTTTAAATAGAATTTCTGTGAAATTGAGTACACCTTTACAAAATTAATTTATTCAAATGAGGCGAAAAATAACTTAGCTAGAATAAAAACACATTTGTGGTCCAATGCCCACCTCTTAACAAAACATTGATAAACTTGGTTTTTAAATATGAAGAGTATTACCGTACTTCACAAAAAATTATGGCATGACCATTTTTGTTGATATGGACGAGGTGATCGCAGATGCCTACCAAGCCCATATAGATATTTATAATAAAGAGTTCAATGCTCAATTAATGGCGGCAGACTGCCTCGGCAAAGAAGTTTGGCAATGTGTGCCCGAGGAGCATCAGCAAACAATAAAGAACCATACCTACAGGGATTGTTTTTTTAAGGATTTAAGTATTATCGCCGATAGCCAAGAGGTACTCAAAGCTTTGAGTGAAAAACACGATGTGTACATAGCATCCGCAGCTATGGAATTTCCGCAGTCCCTAAGGGAAAAATCGGATTGGTTGGATCAGCACTTCCCATTTATTTCATGGCAAAAACGAATTTTATGTGGAGATAAGCATGTGTTAAAAGGCGATGTGCTAATTGATGATCGGAGTAAAAATCTTGCACCCTTCTCCGGAAGGTCCATAATGTTTACTTCGCCCCACAATGTAAATGTGTCGAATTTTGAACGAGCCGATAGTTGGAAAGAAATCGCGGATAAACTTTTGTAACTTGTTTCAGAAATGTGTAAGTCCATTTTTAAATTTTCGGTATGTTCCATGTTACTGCTCTTAATGCAAGGGTGCGCAGCACAATCGCATTTAATTCAGGATGAACTGGACGCCGTTACTGTAGAAAACCTACAATACTATTTATACTACCCAGAGGACTATTTTGATTCCGATAAGGAGTTCCCTCTACTACTTTTTTTACATGGCGGAGGAGAATCGGGAAGGGATATAGGTGAGATCAAGAAAAACGGACCCCCAAAAATGTTGGCGGAGGGCAAGCAATTTCCATTTTTGGTCTTGGCCCCGCAAAACCCGCACATTAAAAAATGGTGGAATACCCAAGCCGTAGTCCAACTTATGGATTCTGTGGCAAGTAACAATAGAGTGGACAAAAAACGGATTTACCTAACCGGTCTGAGCCGTGGAGGAAGTGCAGCTTGGGAAATGGCCACACAATATCCGGAAAAGTTCGCGGCCATGGCGGTAGTTTGTGGCATGGCGCCCGTACCTTATGCACATTGGATAGATAGAGATTTGCCTATTTGGGTTTTCCATGGAGAGGAGGATAAGGTAATTGGGGTCGAGGAATCTGACAGGATGGTGGAAAAATTGAGAAGCATGGGGCAAGATATACGGTATACCCGTTACAAAGGAGTAGGACACAATGCATGGAGCAGGGCCTACACTACGGATTCTTTATACACTTGGTTCACCAAACAAAAACGGATAAATTGATATAAATGAAGTACTCCTGGATTTTTATGGGTGTTTTGATTCTTGGGGCCTGCAAGCAGCAACCCAATGTGCCCAAAAACGATTCAACCCGATCGGATGCAGAGATTGTAATGGATACAATTCCAAAAGACACCAATGTAGAGCAGAAAAAAACCACCTTAAAAACATTTGAAGGGATAGCGGATACCACCTTTGTACGACTTGCCGATTTTAGTGAGGATTTTGCATACGACATGCGCTATGCCACAGAGAACAATTTTTTAAAAGCAAAAGTGTACGATTGCCCTGAGTGCTATACCCGTGCAAAAACGGCAAAGGCTCTGATCAGAGCCAATAAGGATTTTATGGAGAAGGGGGTAAAGATCAAGTTTTTTGATTGTTATCGTCCCAATTCCGTGCAATTCAAAATGTGGGAGATTGTTCCCAACCCTCAATACGTTGCCAACCCCGATAAGGGATCTATCCATAACAAGGGAGGTGCCGTGGACATCACACTGGTGGACTTGGAGGGTAAGGAGCTAGATATGGGCACCGACTTTGATTACTTTGGAAAAAAGGCCTATCACGACAATATGGATTTGCCACAAGAAATTCTCGACAACCGTAAATTATTGAAAGAGACCATGGAGGCTCATGGGTTCTGGTCCATTAGGACAGAGTGGTGGCACTATAATCTATCGGCGGCATCTAACGATAAGGTGGCCAATTTTAAATGGGAATGCCCAGATTAGATTTTGGAACAGACCAGAACGATTAAATTTTCCTCCAGATCTTGGGTAAAGAAAAGGTAATGGTCACCACCCTCTTTAATTTTGTGTTTTTTACGGATTTCCGCTACCGAAATGGGGAAGTTTCGGATGGTAATATTGGCCTTTGAGAAGGAAAGCGTTTTCAATGTTTTTTTGGAATAGGGCAATACTTGTTGGATCTTAAACCGTCTGCCGGGAAATTCCACTAGGTTTTCCGAGCTGTATAAATGGGAGTTCACGTGCAGTTTATGTACACCATGCGCTTGGGCTACCGACCTAAACCCACCTGACTTTAAAATGGCTGCATTTGGTTCGTACAAATAGATGGATGGCAAGGCATAATTGCAACTGGTCAGTGGTTCCGATTCCAAAGAAAATGTAAACTCGTCTATTTTGTTGGGCTTTATATTCGCGGCAGTAATTTGAATAGGTCCCGAATATCCTTTTTCCAGAACAAATAATAATTCTTTGACATCGTTTTGCACGGCCACAACAAAGATATCCTTTACAAAACCCAAAGCTTGGACTCCCATTTTTATATCCAAAAGCGGAGAAGTCTTCAAAAGGATGTTCGACGTTTTTTTAAAAATCGAAGCTAGATGGCCCGGTACATTAGGTAGGCAATCCTCAAGTAAAAATACCTTTCCTTTTTTATCACTTCTTCGGGAAGGGTCAATATAGGCCCAATCAAAATTATGATCGGAACGCATTAAAAAATCGATCCCATCTTCGGGAATACAAGTAATATTTTTTTGTCCTAATATTTTAAAATTATGTGAAGCAATGGTGCTCAATCCCAAATTTATTTCACAATGAAGAACCTTAAGGACCTTTCGCGCAAAATAGTAACTGTCGACCCCCATACCTCCCGTGAGGTCGATCAAAGATTTTCCATGGACCAATTGCGACTTGTATTCTGCAGTAAGTTCCGAACTGGTCTGTTCAATATTAAGTTTGTTCGGGTAATAAATATTTGGTGCATTAAACCAAGTGGGCAGCTTTTCCCTACATTTCTTTTTGGCTTCGATCTGCTCAGCCAGTTCTTTTTGTCCAATACCTTCAAAAATAGGTTTTGATAGTAAAACTGACATGATGTCAGACAATAAATTTTTGTTTATAAAATCCTGTACACCAGTATTTAGTATTAATTTATTCAAAGTGATACTATAAATTTTTAGTCAACTTCTTCACTATGGAATACTCAGCTAAAAACTCCTTTAAAATCACCTTTATTGCGGTATACCCCGGTACGGCGATTACCATGCCGACCACACCAAATAGAAGACCGGCTATTATAATAATGAGGAAAATTTCCAGAGGGTGCGACTTTACGCTTGTGGAAAAAATAAAGGGCTGTGAAAAGAAATTGTCGATGAGCTGACCTATGGTCAATCCAAGTAAAACATAGAGTGCTTTTGGTAAAATAACGGTACTAAAATCGGCATCGATAAAACTGGTCATGGTAAGGGTGATCATAACAGCTCCCCCAATAATGGGCCCTATGTATGGTATAATGTTGAACAGCGAACACAAAAATGCTATTACAATGGCGTTTTCGACACCAACGATCAACAGCGCAATCGTGTAAATTACAAAGAGGATAAATAATTGTAAAAGTATTCCTGCGAAATATCTGGAAAGTAAATTGTTGATCTTGTCTATGGATTTTATCAAGTTACTTTCTTTGTTATCCGGAACAAAAGTCAATATTCCATTTTGCATCAATTTACTGTCCTTTAAAAAAAAGAACGAAATAAAGAGGACAGAAAACAAACCGATACTAAAATTGCTCAATAGATTTACAAAGGAGTTGAGAAAATTTGGGATAAAGCCGAGATCTAATTCTTTTAAAACATTTTCTTCGATATGGGATTCATCCAAAAGATTATTAAAACTCCCTGTGGAGGCACCAAAATAATCCAGCGTCTGCAGATAAAGTGTATTTAGGTTGCCTTTAAGCGCTTCAATGTCCAAAAGCGATAAGTTCTTGCTCTGTTCGGAAATCAGTGGTATAAAGAGTGCCAATATGCCCAAAAAAATAGAAATCATAAACACCATTGTCGCCACTACGGCCAAGGTGTTGGGAAACCTTAGTTTTCTCCTTAAAAACATAACAATGGGCCTTCCCAGTAAAGCCAACACCGCAGCCATGGCCAAATAGGCCAAAACGGATTGTATTTTAAAGAAAAACCAGCAAATAAGTGCAATTCCGACCAATATGGCTACGGCCCTGAGTATTCCGTTGGCAATTATCTTAGCATTCATGTGTTAACTTTTAAAAGCGTATTCAATTATGTTGGCGCCCATTTGGAGGGCCTTTATGCGAACTTCTTCCGGGTCGTTGTGCACGGAAGGGTCTTCCCAACCATCTCCAAGATCGCATTCAAAGGTGTATAACAGCACCAGTCGCCCCTCGTCAAAAATACCAAAGGCCTGGGGTCTTTTTCCATCGTGCTCATGTATTTTGGGCAATCCGTTGGGAAACTGGAACTTTTGTGAAAATATGGGATGATCCACGCCCAGCTCTTCCAAGGGCATATCGGGGAAGACTTTGGCCAATTCCCTTTTTAAATATGGTTCCATGCCGTAATTGTCATCGATATGTAAAAATCCACCGGATAAAAGATAAGTTCTTAGGTTTTCCGCCTCTTCATCCGAAAAGTAGACATTTCCGTGCCCGGTCATGTGCAGGAACGGAAACTTAAATAGTGAAATACTGCCGACCTCTACGGTTTCCGGTTCAGGTTTGATTGTGGTGCCTATATTGGTGTTGCAGAATTCTATCAGGTTGGGAACAGCGGTTGGGTTGGAATACCAATCACCACCACCACCGTATTTAAGAATGGCAATCTCCTGTGCGGATGCCATGGTAATCATAAAAAAAGTTAAAGTACATACTGATCTGGTAAGTTGCCCCATCTTAAAACGAATAACTATATAACCAAAAGTACAGCATTCATGATTAAAAAGGCCATAATTCTATCATTTACCTTTTTTGCCTTGTCTTTATATACACTTTATACGGCCAATAAAATTGCACCAGAAGTCGCTAAGAAAAATAATCCAGTTGTTCTGGAGCTTTTTACTTCTCAGGGCTGCTCCAGTTGCCCGCCTGCCGATGCACTATTGGATCAAGTAAAGAGTGATTACCCAGAAGAGGTGATCGCGTTGTCCTATCATGTGGATTATTGGAATTACATTGGCTGGGAAGATCCTTTTTCCGACCATGCTTTTACCGAAAAACAAAAAGCGTATGCCCATAAATTTGACCAACGCAACATCTACACCCCTCAAATGGTCGTAAACGGGAAGGAGCATTTTGTAGGCTCCAATAGATCGATACTCCAATCGAAGGTCACGGAGCATACTTTCGATAGTTCGGCGAAACTTGTGGAAATATGTGAAACAACATTGTCCGATGGTGTACTTTCGTTTACTTCCAACATTATAACGGCTCCGGACCAAAAATGGATGAGGGCCTTATTGGTAATTGACGAGAGGGAAACGATGGTGAACAGGGGAGAAAATAGAAATAAAAAGCTTAAGAACAGTAATATTGTTGTCGCGGAAAAAAGGGCGGACTTAAGGTTGCGTAAAAATGAAGTATCGCTGAAAGTTCCGGATCTGGTTCAACAAAACGATGGTTTGACCCTGGTCGTGATTGTGGAAAACCAAGATCGAGATATACTTTGGGCGGCCCAAAAAAGAATTGTACGTTAACTATTAATAATGGCCACGGTTGTGCATGCCACAATGGCGGCAGTTTCGGTCCTAAGTCGATTGGCTCCCAAAGAAATAGGGACATAGCCTTTTTCTCTGGCCAAGTCGATTTCCGATTTGGAAAAATCCCCTTCCGGCCCAATAAGTATGGTGGTGTCATTGTCCGCGATAATTTTTCGCTTCAATTCCATTTTTTCCTCATTTTGGCAATGGGCAATGAACCGGTATCCTAGAGCGGTATCGTTCTCTAAAAATTCTTTGCAGCTAATCGGGGGATTCAATTTGGGTAAAACGGTTTGTAGGGACTGTTTCATGGCCGATTGAAGTACTCGCTCCATCCGTTCCATTTTAACGGTCTTTCTTTCGGAATGTTCACAAATTATGGGTGTAATCTCATCCACGCCGATTTCTGTCGCTTTTTCCAAAAACCATTCGTAACGGTCGTTCATTTTTGTTGGAGCCACGACCATGTGTAATTTATAACGTTTGGGTATGGATTTTTTTTCTGAAATAATCCTTGCCTTGCATTTTTTTTGATCGGGCACCAATATCTCCGCTTCGAACAAATACCCTTTACCATTGGTAATATGTACAATGTCTCCTTCCGACTTTCGTAAAACCCGCACTATGTGCTTGCTCTCTTCCGGTGGAAAAATAAATTGTTTTGCACTGTTGTCCAACAAGGGGTTGTAAAAAAGTTGCATTTTGAGAGGTGTTAATTAACTACCGATGGCGTATCTGGCTTTGGCCGCAACACTTTGGTCCGTAAAATCACCTCGGTAAAATTTAAGGAGCCCCACGATTCCGATCATCGCCGCATTATCGGTACAGTATTCAAATTTAGGGATAAAGGTTTGCCAGCCCAAGTTTTCCTCGGCATCTTTAAGTCTTCCCCGAATTCCGGAATTGGCAGCAACGCCACCACCAATGGCTATTTGTTTTATTCCCGTCTGCTCTACGGCCATTTGTAATTTCTCCATTAATATTTCCAAGATGGTAAACTGTACCGAGGCACAAATATCGTTCATGTTCTGGGAAATAAAATCAGGATTTTTTTGGCTTTCTCGCTGTAAAAAGTAGAGAATACTGGTTTTTAACCCGCTAAAGCTAAAATTAAGCCCATCAACTTTTGGTTTTGGAAATGTGTATGCCTTTGGATTGCCTAGTTTGGCATATTTGTCGATAAGTGGCCCTCCGGGATAAGGTAGCCCCATCAATTTGGCACTTTTGTCAAAAGCTTCGCCGACCGCATCGTCCAAGGTCTCGCCCATAACTTCCATCTCAAAATAATCGGAAACCTTAACGATTTGTGTGTGCCCCCCGCTAATGGTCATTGCCAAAAAGGGGAAAGTGGGCGCGGTCTGACTTTCGTCCTCAATAAAATGGGCCAGAATATGAGCTTCCATATGGTTGACCTCGATCAAGGGAATATTGAGCCCCAAGGCCAACGACTTTGCAAAAGAAGTGCCCACGAGCAGGGAGCCCATGAGTCCTGGTCCTCTGGTAAAAGCTATGGCGGATAGCTGTTTTTTATCGATATTTGCCTTGGCCAAGGCTTGGTGTACCACGGGAACAATATTTTGTTGATGCGCCCTCGAAGCCAATTCGGGGACAACACCTCCATATTGCTTGTGGATTTCTTGGGTGGCTACCACATTGCTCAGTACTTTTGTATGGCAAAGTATGGCCGCTGAGGTATCGTCACAAGAGGATTCTATGGCAAGAATATATTTTTTAGAATTTTCCACAGGTTTTGGAACAAAAATTGGTTGACAAAGGTAAAACATAAAAGCCCTATCAAAAAACTTCGTAAAATACTGTTGCGTTTGCTTTTGGCCATCATCCTAATCATGGTATTGGGATCGCTGGTTCTTTCCTTGCCCGTTGTACAGACCAGATTGGGCAAGTACGCCATGGATTCGTTGAACGAGGAATTTGGCACCAACATTCGTATAGACCGCATTAGTATGTCGCTGTTCAATTTAAATGCAGGCATAAAGGGCATCTATGTAGAAGATTACCAACAGGACACACTTATCTACATCCATAAATTGTCCACTTCCATTTTAAATATGCGGAATATGGTCAACAATAAAATGGAGTTTGGAGATATAGAAGTGGACGGACTTACCTTTAATCTAAAGACTTATGAAGGGGAGACCGACACCAATTTGGACGTTTTTGTGGACAAGCTGGACGATGGCTCGCCAAGAGACCCGGGAACACCTCCATTTTTTCTGTCGTCGGATGGGATACAGATCAATAATGGCAAGTTTAGACTTGTTGATGAAAATCTAGAGTTGGAAGAGGTGTTGAATTTTTCGGAGATTGCTGTCATGGCCCGTGATTTTCAGATTTTGGGTCCAGATGTATCCTTAAAAATCGATAATCTCTCCACTTTGGCAAAACGGGGTATTCGACTTAAAAAACTGGCTGCCGAATTTACCTATACCAAACAACAAATGCGTTTTGACTCCTTGTTGATAGACACCGAGCAATCGGAACTGAAAGGGAATCTGGTCTTTAACTACGAAAGAGAACATTTGGCGAACTTTGTGGATTTAGTGAACATAGATGCGAGTTTCAAGGAATCCTCCGTAGCCCTTAACGAGATCAATGCTTTTTTTAATGAATTTGGAGCGGACAAGGTGGTCAACTTTACCGGAAATTTTAGTGGGGTCCTCAATCAATTACAGGTGGAAGACCTCTTTTTGTTTACGGATAATACTGGAATACGAGGAGATTTTAGGTTCGATAACATGTTTAGCGAACAAGCACCGTTTGTGTTAAAAGGGGAAATTGATAATCTAACATCAAGTTACTACCAGCTTAGGAGCATATTGCCAAACATTTTGGGTCAAAATATTCCCGAATCGGTTCAAAAGCTTGGGCAATTTACCGTTCGGGGCGATACCGAAATAACAGAAACCTCCATAGATGTAACGGCTAATTTGAATACCGCGGTAGGGAATTGCTACGTGGATCTTCAAATGACGAATGTACAGACCATTGAAGATGCTTCTTATATGGGTTTTATATCGTTGATAGATTTTAATCTCGGGGAGTTTATAGATAATCAAGATTTGGGCATGGCATCCATGGATATGAATGTCGAGGGGAAGGGATTCGTGGCAGAAAGTCTGAATACGGAAATATCCGGTGATGTTTACAAAATCGAGTTCAATGATTATGAATACAACAAGATAAAGGTAACCGGTATATTAAAAAATCAATTGTTCGATGGTGTCCTATTGTGCAACGACGATAACTTTAGGTTCGATTTTCAAGGCTTGGCCAATTTTGGCAGTCGACAGAACAAATTCAATTTTGTTGCAGCGGTCGATTATGCCGATCTCAAGGAATTAAATTTTATCAACGACAGTATCTCGATATTCAAAGGACATATAGATATGGACATCGAGGGCAACAATTTGGATGATATAGCCGGTCAACTGCGATTTTCCAATACAACATATCAAAATATAAACGACACATATTATTTTGAGGATTTTAACGTGGTTTCCTCCTTTGCCCAAGATACCATCCGCACCATCGAGATCAATTCGCCGGATATTATTACCGGGTACATGCGCGGTAGTTTTAAGGTAAACGAATTGGGTAAATTGGTGCAGAATTCCGTTGGTAGTATTTACACCAACTATCAACCTTACCAAATTTCAGAAGGTCAATATTTGGATTTTAACTTTAGGATATACAACAAGATCGTGGACGTTTTTGTCCCCGAAATGGCCTTTGGTTCCAATACCTTTATACGCGGGGCAATAGAGGCCGATAAAAGCGATTTTAAACTAACCTTTAAATCGCCGAGTATTGAGGCGTTCGGTAACAAGTTCGACAATATAGAGCTGCAAATCGATAATAAGAACCCACTCTTCAACACCTTCGTTTCCGTAGAGGATATGTCCACAGTGTACTACGACATCAAAGACTTTAGCCTTATCAACACTACACTAAAGGATACCCTGTTCTTTAGAACAGAGTTTAAAGGCGGAAGTGAGTACGATGATAGTTACAACCTAAATTTTTACCACACTTTTAACCAAAACAATAGATCTGTGATCGGCCTCAAGCGATCTGATGTTAGCTTTAAGGGCAATACCTGGGTGCTCAATAAAGAGGGAAATCGAAAAAACAAGGTGATATTCAATAGTGCACTGGATAGTATTCGTATTGAAGATGTGGTAATGGACAACAATAACAACGAGCAGATTCGATTGCGAGGCGAGTTTGCGGATTCCACATACAAAGATCTCGACCTTCAATTTAAGTTGGTCTCCTTGAACAAGATTACACCGTCCATTGATAGTCTAAAACTGGATGGTGAAGTAGATGGATTTCTCAATATCCTTCAAAAAGATGGGAAATATTTGCCGACATCCAGCCTCAACATCAAAGATTTTAGCGTGAATACCATGCGGATGGGTGATTTGGAAGTAGGCATCTACGGCAATAACGACCTTACCGAGTTCGGTGTAAGTACTTGGCTGAACGACGGTGGCAAAGAAAGGATGAGCATTAATGGAAAGGTAACCAATTATAACAACAAACAAGAATTGGACCTTGCGGCCAATTTTTCTGATTTCGCATTGGAACCCTTTGGTCCCTTGGGAGAAGATATAATTTCCAACATTAGGGGGAAAGTGAGCGGAAATGCAACGATCACGGGCAATGTAAACAACCCTTCTATAAATGGCGTTCTCAGTTTAAACGATGCGGGAATTGGAATCCCATACCTTAATGTGGATTACGATTTTGCGCCCTATTCCCAAGTACGTTTATTTGATCAAACCTTTTATTTTGAAAATGTAGAGCTGTCCGATGTGGAAGAAAAGACCACTGCGACTATGGATGGCACTATTAGTCACACAGGGTTTGATGATTGGTACCTTGGCCTCGACGTGGATACCCAAAACGATCGTTTTATGATCTTAAATACCGAGTATGATGAAGAGTCCCTGTATTATGGTACGGGCTTTATAAATGGTACAGGTAGTATTTATGGGCCAACGGACGCCCTTACCATTTCGGTGGATGCAATAACGGCTGCCGGTACCGCTTTAAAAATACCTTTGAGCGATGTAACGAGCGTCGGCGACTATTCCTTTATCAACTTTATAGAAAAAGGAACATCCAACTCTTTTGAAGAAGAACGGGTGCTGGAGGATTATCAAGGGTTGGAAATGGCGTTCGATCTTGCGGTCACTCCCGAGGCCGAAGTAGAAATCGTAGTGGACCAAAGTACGGGCAGTTCCTTAAAGGGAACAGGGGAAGGTATTTTGTTGATCGAGATCAATACCAACGGTAAATTTAACATGTACGGGGAGTTTGTGGCCGTAACTGGAGAATACAATTTTAAATACGGTGGCGTTATCGACAAAAAGTTCAAGGTTAGGCCCGGGGGCACCATTCTTTGGGAAAGAGACCCATTGGCGGCACAGTTGAACCTGGAAGCCGTTTATTCTCTAAATGCCAACCCGGCCCCTCTTTTGGACAACGCCGGGTACACGGGCAGAATACCCACAGAGGTTGTGGTGCGATTGGATGGAGAACTGGAGAGCCCCAATATTAATTTTGATATTGACTTCCCAGGGACCAATTCCGTGGTGCAATCCGAACTTGAGTATCGATTGCAGGATCCGACCATTAAAGAGCGTAACGCCTTTTTTCTGTTGGCGCAAGGAACATTTGTGAACCCTCAATCCGGCGGGATCAATCAACAAGCGGTTACCGGAAACCTGATTCAAACAGCTTCGGGACTGTTCAATCAAATTTTATCCGGCAATAACGACAAACTCAATTTTGGTCTATCCTATGAGCAAGGATATAACGATCCCAACGCCGATATATCCACCGAAGATCGTATCGGGGTTACCGTGACCACGCAGATTTCGGACCGAATATTGGTCAATGGAAGGGTAGGGGTGCCTGTCGGCGGAGTTTCCGAGACTGTAGTTGCGGGAGATGTTGAAGTCCAAATATTGTTGAACGATGAAGGGACCTTGAGCGCCAAAATATTCAATAGGGAAAACCAGATACAACAGTTTTTGGCAGAACGCCAAGGGTATACACAAGGTATTGGTCTGTCCTATCAGGTTGATTTTAATAGCTTTAGAGAACTGATGCGAAAAGTGTTCAACAAAAAAGAAAAAGAGGAAAATAAAAAGGAAACACCCTCTCAAAAACAACCCTCTCAGGTTATGGGTAAGGACAGCTTGATCCGCTTTTCACAAAAGCCTGCAAATCGCCCCTAATACCCCAAAAAGAATTTATATTTTTCAAAGTTTTTTGATTAATTTATTACGAAAACGTTTGAGAAATTTGTTTAAATCAAATATATTATCAAGACATTCAAAATTTGAATAAAGTTTCCTAGCTTTGATCTCTTAAAAATTTGAATGGCTTCAAAAATTAAAAAAATAGGAGTACTTACATCAGGTGGAGACTCTCCTGGAATGAATGCCGCGATTCGTTCCGTGGTCCGGACCTGTGCTTATCTAAAAATAGAATGTGTGGGTATCTACAGAGGATACCAGGGGATGATCGAGGGCGACTTTAAGACCTTCGATGCACGTAGTGTAAACAACATTATCAACAAAGGAGGAACAATACTAAAATCTGCCCGTTGCGAAGAGTTTAGGACCAAAGAGGGAAGAAAAAAAGCCCACGACCAATTGGTCAAGGAAGGCATAGATGCCTTTGTGGTCATTGGAGGTAATGGAAGCTTTACCGGCGCCCTTATGTTCAACGACGAATACGGGTTTCCCGTAATGGGAATTCCCGGGACCATAGACAACGATATTTTGGGGTCTTCCTATACGTTAGGTTTCGATACGGCCATAAATACCGTGGTCGATGCTATCGATAAAATTCGGGATACCGCAAGCTCGCACAACCGATTGTTCTTTGTGGAAGTAATGGGTAGGGATGTCGGTCATATTGCACTTAACGCGGGAGTAGGGGCAGGAGCCGAGGAAATTCTGATTCCCGAACAAAATTTAGGATTGGAGCGTTTATTGGAATCCTTAAAACGCAGCAAGGCCTCAGGTAAATCGTCCAGTATTGTAATTGTGGCAGAAGGCGATAAAACCGGTAAAAATGTATTCGAACTAAAAGAATACGTAGAGGAGCATTTGCCCATTTACGATGTTAGGGTGTCCGTTCTCGGACATATGCAACGAGGGGGCAACCCAACTTGTTTTGATCGTGTTCTGGCCAGTAGGATGGGAGTGAAAGCCGTTGAAAGCCTTTTGGAGGGCAAGTCCAATCAAATGGTAGGGATAAGGGATACCAAAATGGTGCTTACGCCCTTGGCGGAAGCCATTAAAGCACATACGGAGATCGACGAGGAACTCATAAGGGTTTCAGATATAATGACAACATAATTTTAATGACAAAAAAAGAAAATATGTCAAATTTGAAAATTGGAATCAACGGATTCGGTAGAATTGGAAGGTTGGTATTTAGAGCAACCGTAAAAAGAGGCGACGTAGATGTAGTTGCAATCAACGATTTGTTGGATGTTGAACACCTTGCGTATTTATTGAAGTATGATTCGGTACATGGTAATTTTGACGGTACCGTGGAAGTTAAGGACGGAAACTTGGTCGTAAACGGTAAAACCATCAGAATAACTGCCGAGCGTGACCCTAAAAACTTAAAATGGGATGCGGTAGGAGCTGAGATAGTTGCGGAGTGTACGGGAATCTTCACTACTTTGGACATGGCACAAAGCCACATCGACGGAGGGGCCAAAAAAGTGGTTATTTCCGCTCCATCCAAAGATGCACCGATGTTTGTAATGGGAGTTAACCATAAAGATGTTAAAGCAACCGATACAATTATTTCCAACGCATCTTGTACCACTAACTGTTTGGCACCAATTGCCAAGGTGTTGGACGATAACTTTGGTATTGACGAAGGATTGATGACCACTGTTCACGCTACCACGGCCACTCAATTAACTGTGGACGGTCCTTCCAAAAAGGATTACAGAGGGGGACGAAGTGCTTTATTGAACATTATTCCGGCATCAACAGGGGCTGCCAAAGCAGTGACCAAGGTAATCCCGGCATTGGAAGGGAAACTTACAGGTATGGCCTTTAGAGTGCCTACGGCAGATGTTTCCGTAGTGGATTTGACCGTTCGTTTGGAAAAGGAAACCTCTTACGAAGAAATTAAGAAAGCCATGAAAACTGCATCTGAAGGTGAATTGGCCGGAATTCTTGGTTATACCGAGGAATTGGTGGTATCTCAGGATTTCGTAGGGGATGTTAGGACCTCCATTTTTGATGCAGGCGCTGGAATCGAATTGAATTCCAAGTTCTTCAAAGTGGTTTCTTGGTACGATAACGAAACTGGATACTCCAATAAACTAGTTGATTTGGCATTGCACGCTGCAAGCCTATAATCTTTATCTAAAATAGTTCTTGTCCTGAAGAGGGATTTCCCCTCTTCAGGATTTTAATATAAAATATAGACGTATGGTTTTGATAGTGGATAGCGGAGCCACAAAATCGGATTGGATCGCTCTTGACGAAAGTGGTAAACAATTGTTTGTTACCCAAACTTTAGGTTTAAGCCCCGAGGTATTGACTAAAGAAGTGATCGAGGATCGATTGGCCAATAATTTTGAGCTTTCCAAAAACAGACAGGATGTACGTCAGTTGTACTTCTATGGTGCCGGATGCGGTACCGATAGAATGAAGAATTTTTTAAAGTCCATTTTCAAGGACTTCTTTCCCAATGCCAAAGCAGAGGTAAGGGAGGATACCTATGCCGCAATCTATTCCACGACCAAAATTGGAAGACAAGGTATTGTCTGTATTTTGGGCACAGGATCCAATTGCAGTTATTATGATGGCCATCAATTGATCCAAAAGGTAACTTCGTTGGGGTATATCTTAATGGATGATGGAAGTGGAAACTTTTTTGGAAGAAAACTGATAAGGGACTACTATTTTCATAAAATGCCACAGGATCTTGGGATGAAATTCGCCAAGGAATACGACTTGGATGCAGATGTTATTAAAGATCATCTGTACAAACAACCCAACCCTAACACCTATTTGGCCACATTTGCACGTTTTATTATAGAGAACAAAGAGCATCCTTATTGCAAGGGGGTCATAGAAAAGGGATTGCAACAGTTCGTTAACAATTATATAATGCAATACGAACTAGCCACCAAAGTTCCCGTAAGCTTTGTTGGCAGTATTGCCCATTTTTTAAGGGACGAACTAACGGCTTGCCTGGAGCGCAACGATTTAATTCTGGGTGTGATCCGAAGAAGACCCATTGAAGGTCTTGTAGAGTTCCATCGCGAAACTATCTGACCGCGATCATAGAAATTTCCACGTTTACGAACTTGGGAAGATTGGCTACCTCCACAGTTTCTCTTGCAGGAGCTGTATCTGCATTAAAATAAGTGCCGTAAACCTCGTTGATCTGTGCGAATTGGTTCATGTCCTTAATAAAAATCGAGGTCTTGATCACATGCTCAAAACTCATATCGGCCTCTTCCAGAATGGCTTTTAAATTCTCCATGGATTGTTTGGTCTCTTTTTGGATGTCACCCTCGACCAATTTTCCCGTGGAAGGATCAATAGGAATCTGCCCGGAAATATAAAGGGTATCCTTGATCAGTACAGCCTGATTGTATGGACCAATGGGTGCAGGTGCTTTTGGGGTATTAATTATTTTTTTCATTTAAAAGAAGGTTTTAGTTAGTGAAGATAAATAATATCAACATGATTTATCGTTGACTTCTGTTCTCCCATTTAATGTCGCTCAAAATAGAACTCTTTATACCAATAAAGAAATACCAGCGCTCATATCTACCAAATGGAGTCCAGTCAAAACTTAACCTAAAACTGCCAAGGTCGCGTTTAAAGGCAAAACGGGTATCGGTAAAACCTTTGTTCTTTAGATCGTATCCCGAGTTGAAGCCAACCTCCCATTTAGGTGTTAACTGAATGTTTCCGGAGAACATTAGCGAGTGGTTGGTGATTTCACTTTGCCTATTGGAGTTGTTATACGATGCAACATAGGTGAATCTGGCGTCCCAAGGGAGTTTATTGTTGTATATGGGCTGTTCTTCGTTTTCTTGTTTGTTACTATCTTGTGAACTCCCTCTATTGTCAAAACGCGAACCGGCATCTCCCCGGACATCGTCCATGGCAAATGGGTTGTCGCTAAAGCTGGATTGTTTGTCCCTGTCGCTTTTTTCTTTGGCTCCTCCTTTTTGGAACATTTCACTGTTCACGGAAAAGCTGGTATTCACTCGTGCCGACGTTAAACGGGCAAGCCCACCACCATTTTTTATATTTAAGGTGTTGATTCTTCGGCCGTTATTGTCTATGGCATACGGATCGAACGTAGCTGCAAAATTTATAGGTACATTTTTTATAATTTCGGTTGCACCGCTCATGCTGATCGGACTCAGTCTTAAAGAGTCCGCTTCCAGGTTGTAACTGGCCCCGAAGGTCAAGTTGCTCAATATTTTTACTTTGCGTGGTTCGGTAGCTGTGGAATCCTTGTCCCGCACCTTGGCCTCAAGTGAGTTTTGGAGTGAGAAGTTCAGAGAGCTTCCCTTGGTTAATGATGGTCTACCATAAATGCTCGTTTCAAAAGGGGTGTATTGAACCTCTTCACCATCACCATCTGTATAGGATTCATAAAACTGCTCAAAAGAGGGGGTATAACTATAACTTACCGAAGGTCGCATTACGTGGCGCAAGGCCTGTATTTTTTTGTCCTCACCAAAGTTCCATGTTCCATATACGGTGGTACCGATACTTGTTCCTAAACTGTATCGGTTAAAACGATCAAAGCCATTAATGGTATCGCTCACAACTTGTGCCGCCTCCGAATCATATTGCCTTCTAATGGTTTTAAAAGTCCAGATATCCTCGTAGTTTCCGCTTAAGCTCACACTTAAATATTTGGCTAATTTAAAATTGGTGGCAATGGGTATTCTGTGTCGGGCACCTATGCGAGCCTCATCGAACATACCGCTTTTAAAAAAGTTCTCCTCGTCCGTGGTTATGCTGTTCTGTGCATTGACATCGTACTGAAAATTGATGTTTTCAAAAATGCCCTTTTTGATTTCATCCCGTTTTACAAATGGATAAATACGTTCCATACTGGCCTGGAATGTTGGTAAGGACATATTGATTACCTGTGTTCGCGAGTTCTGGGTGTGGCTCACCGTTAAACTTGTATTCACCGATGGATATTCCGGAAAAGTTTTGGAGTAACTAATGGACGATGCAAAGGTGTTTGTCTGTGTATTGTTTCGGTTTACTTGGTTCAGCGAGTTGGTATAATACTGGCTCGACCCCAGGTTCACCGATGCGGAAAAACGAGAGTTGGGGCTGGCCTTGGTGTCCTGTGAATGGGAAATTCGAATATTGTAATTACTGGTTCTACTATAATCATCGAAGCCTTTTTGACTTGTGATCAAGTTTTCGTAGCTAATGTTTATGTTCCCTTTGAACTTATATCGTTTAGAGTAGATGGACTGTCCCTGTAGGCCATAGCTGCCGTTGGTGTAATAATCCCCGGTAATGCTCAAATCCACATAATCGCTAATAGGAAGGTAGTACCCACCGTTTTGGATAAAGTAACCTCTATTGGGGTCGTTACCAAAGGTAGGGAACAATATTCCCGCAACCCTCCCTGTGGTCAATGGAAAGTAAGCAAAGGGTAGGGCAATAGGGGTGGGCACATCTGCAATGTACATATTGCTGTAACCTGCGATAATTTTCTTTTTGGGTACAAATTTGGCTTTTCTTACCCGAATGTAATAGTCGGGATTCACTGTATCGCTAGAGGTGGTTAGCTTGCCTTCGCTCATAAAATAGACCGAATCGTTTTCCTTTTTGGTTTTTTGGGCGTACACCTTCATGGCATCGCTTCCCAATTGCCCCAATCCTGCCTGTTGTTCGGTTCGCGAATTCCAGATCAAAGCCTTTTGGGTGTCAAAATTAAATCGAATGGAATCTGGCCGAACTTCCTGATCACCTTGCTTAAAAAAAGGCAGTTGTGAATAATTGCCCAAGGAATCCTTCATTCTGCCCGCGTATACTTCATTTTTAACATAATCCATTACAATTACCCCAGCCTTCAATTCTGTGTCCTGATAGTAGATTTCAGCTTCGTCGTACAAATAGATCTTGTTGTCCTTTTGACTCAATTTAACATAGTCCTTTGCTTTGTACTGGATTTTATCCAACAACAATGGTTGTTTTTTTGGCACGGAATCTGTGCTTGTAGAATCCACCCGAGTAGAATCGTTTAGAATATTTGAAGGCAATAAAGGAGCGGAAATGCTATCCTTGGACACCTTTATGGGCAAAGGCTTAATAAGGTCTTCCTGAGCACTTAAGGTTGCTATGCCACAAAGAAGAACAAATAGGAAAAGTAAAAAATGTTTATTTGGTTGCAACGTGATAAATCCTATTTTTGTGCTAGTCGGCCCAGTTTAGGGGTCAAACTTACATATATTTTTTGTTCTACTAATTGGGGATTACAATATTTTTAACCATTATGGAACGCTTTAATTACTCAGTTCTTATGAATAACAGTCGGTTGACATTTTTATTTTTTCTCCTATTGGTCCTTCCATTGACCTCTTTTAACAAAAATGACACCGAGGTCGAAACCAAGGATAAATTCGTTGTGGTACTGGATGCCGGACATGGCGGCCATGATCCTGGTAACATAGGCAATGGTTATCTGGAAAAGAAAATAGCATTGGCCATAGTGCTCAAAATTGGCGAAGAGTTAAAAAAACATCCGGATATAAAAGTGGTGTACACCCGAGATGACGACACTTTTGTAGATTTGTTCGAAAGGGGCCAGATCGCCAACCAGGCCAATGCTGATCTTTTTGTATCCGTGCATTGTAATGCCCACAACTCGGATGCCTACGGAACGGAAACCTATGTGTTGGGACTACATGCCAACCGCCAGAACTTTGAAGTGGCCAAAAAGGAAAACTCGGTTATTTATTTGGAGGACGATTATGAGCAGCGATATGCCGAGTACGATATCAATTCTCCGGAGTCGGTGATCGGCCTTACCATAATGCAAGAAGAGTTTTTGGATCAAAGTATCCTTTTGGGAAAAAAGCTTCAGGATAATTTTACGGTAAAGCTTAAACGCAAGGACAGAAAAGTAAAACAGGCAGGTTTTATTGTCCTGCACCAAACTTTTATGCCAAGCGTGTTGATCGAAGCTGGTTTTTTGACCAATAAAAACGAGGGCAGCTATCTAAACTCGAAAAAAGGACAGAACGAAATGGGCAAGGCCATCGCGGAATCCATATTGGCCTATAAAAAGGATATGGGCTTCAATGCTGCACCGGTTACATCTACCCCAAAAATTGAGGATACAGAGGTGGCCGTAAACATACCGGAGGAGACTAAAAACGAAGAAGAAAAGCCAAAGGAGAGCCAAACAAGTACAACATCTGGTACAATACAAGAAACCAAGGACGACACTGAAAAGAGAGCGGTAACTTCCGGTGTGGAGTTCAAAGTTCAATTAATGGCCAGCGGAAAAACAATTCCATTGATCCCGGATAATTTTAATGGATTGAACAATCTATCCAAAGAACCGTACAAAAATATGTTCCGATATATGTTTGGAAGTGCCGATACTTTGGATGAAGCGAAGAAATTAAAACGGGAAGCGGATGCCAAGGGGTATACAACTTCATACATTGTGGCATATAAAAATGGGAGACGGGTCACTATAGCCGAAGCTTTAAAGTAGTTGAGCAACAAGGGATCAAGTGTAAAAATTATTCCTAATTTTGTTATAACCATAAACCGAATCTTTTGAAACTATCCAGGGAAGTAAAAACTGGGATTATCGTAGTTGCAGGTATCATAGCCTTTATTTTTGGGCTCAGCTACTTAAAATCCTCTCCGCTTTTTGAAAACAACAAAACTTTTTACGCCGTTTACGACAACGTTGGCGGATTGCAGCCTGGTACCCAGGTCTCCATTAACGGTTACAATGTAGGTAACGTTACCAGCATAAAGTTCAAGGATAGTTCAGGTAAGCTATTGGTCACCATATCCATTAACAATGAGTTCGAGTTCTCCGAAAACAGTGTGGCCGAACTTTTTGATACAGGGATAATTGGAGGTAAAGGGGTTCAGATCGTTCCGGTTTTTGATCAGGCACCCATGGCAAAATCTGGTGATACCTTAAAATCACAGATAAAACCAGGTTTAACAGAATTGGTCCAGCAGAAGCTAACACCACTCCAAATGAAGGTTGAGGGGGCAGTTTCCCATGCAGACTCTTTGTTGATGAACGTAAACCAAATATTGGATGATCCCACCAAGAATAAATTACAGGAAACCATAGTTTCTCTAAACGAACTGGTACGGGCATTTAAGGGCAGTGCCGATAATTTAAACGTATTGTTGGAGAATAATAAGACACAATTGGACAGCTCGTTAAAAAATGTGAGCAAAATAACCAGCAACTTTTCTCAATTATCCGATTCTTTGGTTAGTGCTGATTTGGGTGGAACCCTATCCGAATTCCAATCCACAGTGATAAAATTGAACGGTATTCTGTCGAAGATAGAAAATGGTGAAGGCTCTTTGGGTAAATTAAGTAAAGATGAAGCCCTTTACGATAATTTGGCTGCGGCATCAAGAGAATTGGATCTGCTTTTACAGGATTTTAGGTTAAATCCGAAGCGATATGTGAACGTTTCCGTTTTTGGCAAAAAGCAAAAGGAGTACACCCTTCCGGAAAACGACCCGGCAGAAGAAAATAACACAACTGAACAAAAAGAGAATCAATAATGGAATATTTGCCCAATATAGCTTTCGCAATAGCCCTAATTGTTGGAATTGGGTTTTTTGTGCGCAACGTTAAAAAATTGTCCAGGAACATTAAGCTCGGAAAAGATGTAGATGTTAGCGACAATAAACCACAACGTTGGAAAAATATGGCAAAAATAGCTTTGGGACAGACCAAAATGGTCGTTCGGCCCATAGCAGGATTACTGCATATTATCGTGTATGTCGGCTTTATCATTATAAATATAGAAGTATTGGAGATCATTCTCGACGGACTATTGGGCACCCATAGAATTTTTGCACCACTGGGTTCCATTTATAACTTTTTAATAGGGGCCTTCGAAGTATTGGCCCTTATGGTAATCGTAGCAGTGGTCGTTTTCTGGATTAGAAGGAACATAATCAGAATACAGCGATTTATAAAGCCCGAAATGAAAGGTTGGCCCAAAAAGGACGGAAACTTGATTTTGTATATAGAACTCGTTCTGATGGCCTTGTTTCTCACCATGAACGCTGCAGATTTTCAACTACAGCAACTCGGAGCGGAACACTACGCAAAAGCGGGCGCTTTTCCCGTGAGTCAATTTATTGCTCCCTTATTGCAGGGACTTTCGGAGTCGTCTTTGATCATGGTTGAAAGAACCGCTTGGTGGATTCATATATTGGGAATACTGGCCTTTTTAAATTACCTATACTACTCAAAACATTTACATATACTTTTGGCCTTCCCCAATACCTATTACGGAAAAGTAAGGCCACAGGGACAATTCAATAATCTGGCATCCGTCACAAAAGAAGTTAAGTTGATGATGGACCCCAGTGCGGACCCATTTGCCGCACCTGCAGAAGATGATTCGGCGGAACCGGAAAAGTTTGGAGCATCCGACGTAACGGATTTGAATTGGGTACAACTGTTAAATGCCTATACCTGCACCGAATGTGGACGTTGTACATCGGAATGTCCGGCCAATCAAACAGGTAAAAAATTGTCGCCCAGAAAAATTATGATGGATACACGCGACCGTTTGGAAGAAGTGGGTAAAATTATCGATGCGAACAAAGGGGAGTTTGTGCCGGATGGAAAACAATTGCTGGGCGATTACATCAGTCATGAGGAGTTATGGGCCTGTACAACCTGCAATGCATGTGTGGAAGCTTGCCCAGTAAGCATAGACCCATTGTCCATAATTGTGGAGATGAGACGATATTTGGTAATGGAGCAATCAGCAGCACCGACCGAATTGAACAATATGATGTCCAATATAGAAAATAACGGAGCACCATGGCCTTACAACCAAATGGACCGTTTAAACTGGGTTAACGAATAAATCTAAGACTATGAGCGAACAATTGAAGGTTAAGACCATGCAAGAGTTTATGGCTGAAGGCAAACAGCCCGAAATTTTATTTTGGGTAGGCTCCGCCGGTAGTTACGATGATCGTGCCAAAAAGATTTCCAGGGCCTTTGTAAAGTTATTGAACAAGGCAGAAGTTGATTTCGCTGTATTGGGCACCGAAGAAAGCTCTACAGGAGATGTGGCTAAAAGAGCAGGTAACGAATTTTTGTTTCAAATGCAGGCCATGATGAACATAGAATTGTTGAATGGCTACGAAATAAAGAGGATTGTAACCTGTGACCCGCACTCGTACAATACCATAAAAAATGAATATCCGGGACTTGGCGGTAATTACGATGTGGTCCACCATACCGAATACCTAAAGGAGTTATTGGACAACGGACGTTTACAAATAACCGGTGATGGGTACAAAGGCAAACGGATAACCTTCCACGATCCCTGCTATTTAGGACGGGCAAATTCCGTTTTTGATGCACCACGTGAAGTTCTGGCCAAAACCAATGCCGATTTAGTGGAAATGAAACGCCACAAAAAAACAGCCTTATGTTGCGGGGCAGGTGGGGCACAAATGTTCAAAGAGCCCGAAAAAGGCGATATGGATATTAATGTGATGCGCACACAAGACGCTTTGGAAACCAATCCAAATATTATTGCCACAGGTTGTCCATATTGCAATACCATGATGACGGACGGTATAAAAGCGCACGAAAAGGAAGATAGCGTAACCGTTATGGATGTGGCCGAACTGTTGGCCAAATCCCAAGGATTGTAAAATATTTGGATCAAGATAAGTTCAAGATCAATTTTTAGACAGAGAATATGCTAGTGGATTTTAATGAATTGCCAGATCATTCAAGAATTTGGATTTATCAGGCAAATAGGAGCTTTACAGAATCAGAGTTGGCCGAATTGGAAAATAGCATGGTGGATTTCCTCAAGGAGTGGACCGCTCATGGAAGTGATCTACATGCCGGTTTTGAGATCAAATACAAAAGATTTTTGATAATTGGGCTAGATCAGACCAATGCCAGCGCCTCAGGTTGCTCCATTGATGCCTCGGTACATTTTATCCAAAGTTTGGAGAAAAAATATAAAGTGGAATTGCTAGATCGGATGAATGTTTCCTTTAAGCAAGGTGAATATATTGCCTACAAACCTTTAAAGGATTTTAAAAAATTGGCCAAAGCTAAATCCGTGTCGGCGAACACCATCGTTTTCAATAATTTAGTTGCCACAAAACAGGAATATATTGAGAATTGGGAAGTCCCCGCAAGCGAAAGTTGGCATTCAAGATTTGTGTAGCCCTCTTAATTTATCTTAATTTTTATACTTTCCTCGATGAAATGCAATATTTTTATCGGTATTTAGTTCGAGTTTCAGACAAGAAATTTATGCGGATAACCCCTTACTTTCCCCTATTCCTATTGATTTGTTTACATGCCCATGGGCAGTATAATCCCCTAGTTGTCAAAGATTCTTTGGCTCAAAAGGCTTGGGTAGAAAACACGTATGCAAATTTATCGTTGGAAGAGCGTATTGGTCAGCTGTTTATGGCCAGTGTGGCATCCAATCAAAGCCAAGCTGCCACAGATAGGGTAAAAAATCTTGTGGAGGAACATGGTATTGGTGGGGTTATTTTTATGGTGGGCGGTCCCTTACAGCAAGCCAAATTGACCAACGATTATCAGGCTGTTTCCAAAGTTCCTTTGCTCATTGGTTCCGATGCGGAATGGGGCATGGCCATGCGTTTGGATTCCACTTATGCGTTTCCGTGGAACATGACATTGGGCGCAATACAAGATAGTAGTATAGTAGAACGTGTAGGTCAACAAATAGGAAAGCATGCAAAGCGTTTAGGGGTGCATATAAATTTTGCGCCCGATCTGGATGTGAACAACAATCCTAAAAACCCTATTATCGGAAATCGATCTTTTGGTGAAGATCCAAGAAATGTAGCGGAAAAAGGTAGGGCGTTTGTTCGGGGAATGGAGTCAATGGGGGTGCTCTCAAGTGGTAAACATTTTCCAGGGCATGGAGATACCGCTACCGATTCCCATAAATCTTTACCTGTGATCATGTCGTCGTTGGAACGTTTGGATTCCATTGAACTATATCCTTTCAAAAATGTGATGAAAAGTGGGCTTTCCTCAACAATGGTGGCCCATTTGAGTGTACCAAGTTTGGAAAACCGGGAAGGGCACCCTTCGTCGCTTTCCAAAAGTATAGTTACCGATGTCTTGCAGCAGCAATTGGGGTTTAATGGTTTGGTACTGACAGATGCCTTGAATATGAAAGCTGTTTCCCAATTTGCCCCCGAAGGTGAAGTTGAACTACAGGCCTTTTTAGCCGGAAATGATATGCTTTTAATGCCTGAAAATGTAGTCAATGCCAAGGAAAAGATTTTAGAAGCTTATAAAAAAGGGGACTTTTCGGAAGAACGATTGGCCAAATCCGTCAAGAAAATATTAATGGCCAAATACAAGGTGGGCCTCTACAATTACCAGCCTGTAGAAATGGAAAACTTGTACGAAGACCTGAACCATGTGGAGAATGATGTGGTTTATGAAAAAGCCATTGAGGGGGCCATAACGGTCGCTAAAAACAATTTTTCCCTAATGCCCATTAAAAAACTGGACAATAAAAAAATAGCATACATCCATTTTGGGGATGATGATGGTACACCATTTTATACCGCATTGAACCGATTTTATAAAGTTACCCATATCAAGGCCAAGGATATTGCGGAGTACAAAAAGGAATTGGCAAATTTTAATTTGGTGATCGTAGGGTTGCATAAAAGCAATGAGAGCCCGTGGAAGGGATATAAATTCTCTAAAAACGAACTGTTTTGGTTAGCAGAAATTTCCAGATTGCGGACCAGCAATACGATCTTGGCTCTGTTTGCACGACCATACGCGATGTTGGACGTCTTAAATTTAGATAAGGTGGACGGTGTAGTGGTGGGTTATCAGAATAGTGAGATTGCCCAAAAAAAAGTAGCGGAAGTCATTTTTGGAGCCATAGGAGCAACCGGAAAGTTGCCTGTATCCGCACACGATGAGTTTCCCGTGGGCACAGGGATCGATGTAAAACCAATACGGCGGTTGGGGTACAGTATACCTGAACGAGTGGGTATGAGTTCCGAAATGTTGGCAGAAGTGGATACCTTGGTGCAGCATGGGTTGGATTCGTTAATGTTCCCCGGGGCTCAAGTACTTGTGGCCCGCAAGGGTAAGGTTATCTACAACAAAAGTTTTGGAAAACCAACATACCGATCGGAAAAGGATATTACGGAAGAGTCCATTTATGATTTGGCATCATTGACCAAAATTCTTTCCACCTTGCCGATGATAATGAAAATGGAAGAGGAGGGAGAAATTGCTTTGAACGACACCTTCAAAGATTTGATTCCGGAATATGAGGATACGGAATTAAAGGATGTTACCGTTCTAAAGGCTCTATCCCACTACGGCAGATTGCCATCCTGGATTGCTTTTTATCTGGATACCTTAAATAAGGACCGTAAACCTTCCAACGAGTTTTACAGGCAAAACCCATCTGAAGCATTTCCGTACAAAGTAGCTGAACACCTGTACCTTACAAGATCATTTAAGGACTCAATTTATAACCGAATTGGAAGACAGAGCTTAAAATCCAATAGGTATAGGTATAGCGATATAGGGTATTATGTATTTAAAGAGTACATCGAAAAAAAACATAATCGACCCATAGATGAATTAGTGGATGAGTTTTTGTACACCCCCATGGGCTTGCAACGAACTACCTTTAATCCAATTAACAAATTTTCCAAGGACGAGATAGTTCCTTCGGAAGAGGACGATTATTTTAGGTACCAAACGGTTCAGGGCTACGTACACGACATGGGTGCGGCCATGCAAGGAGGGGTAGGAGGCCATGCCGGACTCTTTAGTACAGCGAACGAGGTGGCTAAAATAATGCAGATGTATTTACAGGGGGGATATTATGGTGGGGAACGTTTTTTTAATGCCCGTACCGTAAAACGGTTCAATACCTGCTATTTTTGTAATAAGAATGTAAGGCGTGGCGTAGGTTTTGATAAGCCGCAGTTGGAAGAGAAAGGGCCCACTTGCGGTTGTGTTTCCAGAAATAGTTTTGGGCACAGCGGTTTTACCGGGACCTATACTTGGGCCGACCCGGATGAGGAGATCGTATATGTTTTCCTGTCCAATAGAACCTACCCCACAGCGACCAATACATTATTGATAAAATCAGGACTGCGGACTCGAATTCAGCAGGCCATTTATGATTCCATTATCAATTAAGTTTTAAATATATTGACTTAGATTTGTCCTATGAAGATAGCTATTGTGTGTTACCCAACGTTCGGAGGTAGTGGAGTAGTTGCCACAGAGCTGGGTATTGCCCTTGCCGAACGAGGCCACGAGGTGCACTTTATCACCTACCGGCAACCAGTACGTTTGGAACTTTTGGGAAACAATATCCATTTTCATGAGGTGCATGTTCCGGAGTATCCCCTGTTTCATTATCAACCGTATGAGCTGGCATTGTCCAGTAAATTGGTGGACACCATCAAACTCCACGGAATAGAGCTATTGCATGTACATTATGCCATCCCACATGCCTATGCGGGTTATATGGCAAAAAAAATGCTTCAGGAATATGGTATTTTTATACCAATGATAACCACTTTGCACGGAACCGATATAACACTGGTGGGCAAGCATCCATTCTACAAGCCTGCAGTTACTTTTAGTATCAATAAATCCGATGTGGTCACCTCCGTATCCGAGGCCCTCAAAGAAGAAACCTTAAAGCTTTTTGATATTGAAAAGGACATTGAGGTCATCCCGAACTTTATCGAGAGCAAAAAGTACAGTAAGGATTATACCGACTGTCAACGCTCTATGATGGCGAAGGAAGACGAGAGGATCATAACGCATATCAGTAATTTTAGAAAAGTAAAACGGATACCCGACGTAATAAAGGTTTTTCATAAAATCCAAAAAGAGGTTCCCGCCAAATTGATCATGGTGGGTGAGGGCCCGGAAAAGGAAAAGGCAGAAGATCTTTGCGATAAACTAGGAATCAAGGATAAAGTGTTGTTTTTGGGAAACAGTAACGAGATAGATAGGATCCTTTGTTTTTCCGATTTATTTTTGTTGCCCTCGGAAACCGAAAGTTTTGGACTTGCGGCCTTGGAGGCCATGATCAATAAAGTAGCAGTGATCTCCAGCAATACGGGAGGAATTCCAGAAGTGAATATTGATGGCGTTTCCGGATTTTTGGCAGATGTGGGCGATGTGGATACCATGGCGGCCAAGGGTATTCAAATTTTAAAAGACGATGAAACCTTGGAGAAATTCAAGGAAAACGCCTTTAATGTAGCCTCCAAGTTCGATATTGTGCATATCTTGCCCTTGTACGAGGAACTTTATGAAAAAGCCTATAAATCACGTTTTAAGAACACCTTTTGACCATTAAGTATATTTATCTCATAGCAGTGGTTTGTTTGTTCTCCTGTAAAGCACAAAAGGAGGGGCATTCTCCCGTGGGTGAAAGATTAGAGCATATGGAGTTGGTGGATTTTGATAACCATAGTAACATAGAATACTACGAAAACACAATTATTACCGACAATAAATCGTTGCGCAAATACTACTCGCAAATTAACAAGACCCGAAAACCAGGACTTCCATTGCCAATTTTGGATTTTTCCTCGGAAATGGCCATTATTATATGCTTGGGCGAGCAAAATAATGAACGAAAACCAGTTTTGTCCAAGCTAAAAGAATCAGATCAGGCGATTACAATTGCTGTTGAGCTGATAGCAGAGGAAAAAGAGGATAAAATCGGGAAACAGCCCATTACCTATCCATTTTATCTATACAAAATGCCTTTGGTCGATAAAGCGGTTGTTTTTCAAAAGATTGATAATTAGGGTCTTCCAAAACCAATCTACTACTCATCGAAAATAAGCGCACTTAAAAGTGCAAAATTCGCTTTCTTATCACCTTGAACTAGCTTTGGGGCTGATAACCTCAAATCAATTAAAATGAACATTTTTAAACCTGCAATGATGGTCATTGCCATGAGTTTTTCTGCTTTGACCTTTGCCCAAGACCTTGAATTGACCAAAAGGGACAGCATAGTGCAAAGCTATTGGCTGGTGACCTTGGGTACCAACATTGTTGATGACTCCGGTGATGAGTTTGGTGAACTATTCGATTTAAGTGAAGGTTGGAACATGGTACCCTATCCATCTCGTGTAAGCGTAGGACGATATTTTAAGAATGGCCTTGGTTTGGAGGCTATTGGGTCGTACAACCGTTACAAAGAAGGCAAAATCGTGGATAATGTTGTAAATCCTGAAGATGTTGACTATTGGGGTCTCGATTTTAGGGTAAGCTACGATTTAAATATGATTTTGGGAGAAACTGGCTTTTTTGATCCCTATATCGGAATTGGCGCGGGGTATACCGATGCCAACAACCAAGGCAGGGGAACATACAACGCGGTTATTGGTTTTAGAACATGGTTTTCCGATCATTGGGGGCTGGATTTCAACTCAACGGGAAAATGGGCCATGGATACCGAAAATGCATCGAACCATATACAACATGCACTCGGTGTAGCTTATAGGTTCGAGGTAGAAAAGGGACTTTCTAGAAAAGGTCAAGAAAAACTGGCTTTATTGGAAGAGCTGGAAAAAGAACAACAACGTGTACAGGATTCTATTGCCGATGCAGAAGAAGCAAGACTATTGGCCGAGCGTTTGCAACGGGAAAAAGAAGCAGCAGAGTTGGCAGCTGCCGAAAAAGCCAAGAAAGAAGCGGAGGAGGCCAGAAGGGCAAAACTTCGCAACAAGATCAACAACTTGGGCAAAGTATACTTTAAACTCAATTCGTCCTACTTGACCTCAAAAGATAAGGAATTACTTGATGAATTGGTGGCCATTATGCAAGATGAGCCTAATTTGGCGATAAAGGTTTCGGCACATACCGATTCCAGAGGTACCAAAAAATATAATCAATGGCTTTCCGAAAGACGTGCCGAACGTACCGTTGAGTATGTAGTTTCCAAGGGCGTGTCCGCCGGTAGAATAAGTCATGATGCCTTTGGCGAGACCCAGTTGGTGAACGAATGTGAGGATGGTGTACGTTGTTCGGAAGAACAGCATTCCAAGAACAGGAGGTCGGAGTTTGAGATATTAAATTATTAGAATATCAATACTAACTATAAAAAACGCCCGGGAAATTCCCGGGCGTTTTTTTATTTTTTTTCAATGATTTTGGCTGGGTTTCCCACAACCGTAGTATGTGGTGCGACTTCTCGTATTACCACAGCTCCCGCCCCTATTAGACTGCCTTGGCCAACTTTGCCGATACCTGTCATGACCGTTGCACCAATACCTATATAAACATGGTCTTCGAGTTTTAAATTAGCGCCGACGTTTACACCGGACGACATAAAAACTCCATTTCCTATATCTACATGATGGCCTATGGTGGTCGCCATGTTTATCATAAAGAAATTCCCAATTTTTGTATGTGGCATAATTATGCTCCCGGACAAAATGTAACAAGCTTCGCCAAGCTCCACATCGGGCCCGATATCGGCATTTTTATGAATAAAACTTGGTATATTATAGCCTAGGGTCTTGCTTTCGGATAAATATTTCTCACGAATTTTGTTATCACCAATTGGACAGTATACATTTTGAATCCTACTTTTGAATTCTTTCTTTTTAAGGTCCTCAAAATTTCCTAAAACAGGTAAGTTTAAGATTTGTTTCTCGTGCAGCTTTGGATTTGAGTCGATGAAACCGATAATATTTATGCCGGCTTCCCTTAAGTATGATGCATAAATTTGACCATGCGTTCCAGCTCCTATAATTATTGAATTATTACCCATTGTTGTTTCCTGTAAATGGCTGCATGCCAATATTTTCGGTATCGTTGATATCTTTTCTTAGAAGAACTTTCTTTATGGTCAATATTACGATCTTTATATCAGTTAAGAAAGAAACGTTGTCAACATACCATACATCCAGTTCAAATTTTTTGTTCCAAGAGATTGCATTTCTACCGTTCACTTGAGCCCACCCTGTTATACCTGGGCGTGTTTTGTGTCTTTTTCGTTGTTCAGCATTATATAGTGGCAAGTATTTTGGCAATAAAGGTCTTGGTCCGATCAAACTCATTTCACCTTTTAAGACATTAAATAGCTGTGGTAACTCATCCAAGGATGTCTTTCTTATAAATCGCCCTACAGGAGTTATTCTTTCATGGTTTGGCAAAAGCTCTCCGCTTGCATCTTTTTTATCGTTCATTGATTTGAACTTTATCAATTTGAAAAGCTCTTCATTTTTGCCGGGTCGTATCTGGGTAAAGAAGGGTTTGCCATTGTTTGAGAAAAACAGAAAAATGGTAAGAAACAAAATAATTGGCGATGCTAAACAAATGAGCAAAAACGAAACCGAGAAATCGATTAATCTTTTAAAGAAATTGGCATACATATGTTTAGTGTTGATGGTTAGCTGTCCTAAATGGAAAAAACAAAAGTATCCCAAAGTAATTTATAATAAAAATCCAATTCCATTGAGTAAAGGCGGAAATTGTTCCCTTGGTTTCTTTTTGATAGAAAGGAGCTTGATGTAATTCAGTATTCTAGATTTTTGTCTTTGACCTGCAAAACAACAAAAAGAGAATTATATAAAATGCACCGGTGATGTTTTTATGTAAATATTCTTTTTCCAAAATTGTGGATGTATTTTGGCTATCCCCATATATCAAAGGGGATTGATCAATAGAGAGAGGCATTTAAAACAAACTATAACCTGATGGTTAAATATAACAAAATCAAATATTTAAGGTGATTTAGATATTAAAAACTATTGAAGTGTGTTTCTTTTGAGATTAGAATTGTCAAATCCGTAATAGAATAATGGAAGATGCGAAAAAAATGTCGTTTCACCCCGATTCCATACCATTTTCAAAGGTTGATGAATCGAAGAAGTAGGACCTAAATATAGTCAATTGTTCACTCATAGCGTTTTTTTGCGTTTCATCGATATTTTTTATTAAAAAATATGGACTGCGTAGCGATAGGTATATTTTTGTATTATCCCCCTTTTGTGTTAACCTAAAAACCTCTATTTCAATGCCTAAAAAATTACTTTTAATTTTAATGCTTTTTGGAGCATCAAACGTATTTGCTCAAAATTTATATATTGATTCCAATGCTGCTTCACCAAACAATGAAGCAAATACGACCACCGGTTGGTCAGGTTCTGCTTTGTTATTTTCTGACAATACTGATCCACAATCTGGACTTTTTGCAATAAGGGCGGAATCCAATGGCAATAATGGTACTTTTGTTCAGTATTCATTTAATGCTGTTGCAGGGCAAGATTATACAATATCTATCTGGGCTAGGGAAGGTGACCAATCCAATCAACCAGCTTTTGCCAATTGGCAAGGGGTAAGTGGGTTCAGTACAACCAATATTTTGGGTAGTACTTGGACAGAATATGTTTTTGATATAACAGCGACTTCTAACAATCCGGTTATCAGAGTGTATACCAGCCCTTGGGTAGCAAGACTTCAAGCTGGCAATGCGGTTTTATTAGACAATATATCCATTCTCCCCGAAGGAGTGGGAGCTGAGGACACGGAGGCACCGAGTGCCGTGACGGACGTATCGTCCTCCAACACGACATCAACGGGCACACAACTTAATTGGAGCGCGTCCACGGACAATGTGGGGGTGACCAACTACGAGGTGTTCCAAAATGGGGTGAGCATCGCCAACACGGGTACGGCCACGACCTTTACCGTTACCGGTTTGAGCGCCAGTACGAGTTACGATTTCACGGTATTTGCCGAGGATGCCGAGGGGAACGTATCGGCAATTGGGAATACGGAGACAGTTGTGACAGGTGCCGCTGCGGACACGGAGGCACCGAGCGCCGTGACGGACGTATCGTCCTCCAACACGACATCAACGGGCACACAACTTAATTGGAGCGCGTCCACGGACAATGTGGGGGTGACCAACTACGAAGTGTTCCAAAATGGGGTGAGCATCGCCAACACGGGTACGGCCACGACCTTTACCGTTACCGGTTTGAGCGCCAGTACGAGTTACGATTTCACGGTATTTGCCGAGGATGCCGAGGGGAACGTATCGGCAATTGGGAATACGGAGACAGTTGTGACAGGTGCCGCTGTTGACACGGAGGCACCGAGTGCCGTGACGGACGTATCGTCCTCCAACACGACATCAACGGGCACACAACTTAATTGGAGCGCGTCCACGGACAACGTTGGGGTGACCAACTACGAGGTCTTCCAAAATGGGGTGAGCATCGCCAACACTGGGACCACAACAAATTTTAATGTTACGGGACTATCTCCAAGTACAATGTATAATTTTATGGTCACTGCCGCCGATGGTGCAGGTAATATTTCAGGGCCAGGAAATACCGTATCGATAACTACAGCGGCGGAAGCTGATACCGAAGCGCCAAGTGCAGTTTCAGATTTAGCGGCAGCTGGTACAACTTCAACGTCGACCACGCTCTCGTGGTCTGCTTCTACGGATAATGTAGGAGTTACAAATTATGAAGTGTTCAGGGATGGTACGAGTATTGGAAATACAGCATTCCAAGAACAGGAGGTCTGAGTTTGAGATATTAAATTATTAGAATATCAATACTAACTGTAAAAAACGCCCGGGAAATTCCCGGGCGTTTTTTTATTTATAAATTAGGAAAGAATCACCACTTCTTAATAGGCATTAATCTGTCATATTTGGAGAACATTAGACCGGCTTTAAAATTATTATATTTATCGATTTCGGTATCTCCTTTTAACCAAGAAATATAAATAGCAGGGGTGTTAATACCAGATTCATGGGAGAAAGGATATCCTCCACCAAATCTTGGGTTCATTTCCAAATAGTATATCTTGTCTCCACTCACAAAAAAGTCACAATCCATATTTCCAATATGACCTGTTTTATCACCAATTTTTTTTGCGATAGTAGAGAATTCGCTGTTGATTATGGATAAAGCTTTATCGGTTTCGCCCGATCGCATTGCCATTTTCTTTCTTACGAATGATCCATAATAATTTCCTTCAAAATCGTTTAGAATATCTATACCATATTCATCTCCCTTTATTTTTTCTTGGATAATGATACTTTTCTCAAGATCTTCAGAACTAGCATTTTTCAAAATGGATTTTTGGACTTTTATCCGTTGTAATTGATAAGCCAACTGCAATTCTTCATCATTTTCAACAATATCTATAGCTATTGATGCACTGCCCCACCTTGGTTTGATTATTAAAGGAAACTCAAGTTCATCTTGATTAAGAGCCTCTCTAACACTTTCTAAGGTAAGATATGTTTTAGGGGTTCCTACGCCCAACTCTTTAAAAAAGATAAAGGTTTTCCATTTGTCAAATGCGATATCGATTATTTTTGGATTGGAAACAAGGACCTTTGTGCCCAACGATTCTAAAACGTCTTTATGTTCTGCCAATATGGGCAGTTCCAGGTCGTTAAGTGATATTATAGCATCCACTTGGTAGTCATTGACCAATTCTTTTAAGTTTTGGATATATTCATCACTATAAATCGAAGGTACTTGGATGGCTATATCTGCATCAACCATTGCTGGTGCGGATAGTTGGTTGTCTGCGGCGATTACCTTTCCATTACCATTTAAGGCCTCTTTGAAATAATTTATGAGGTAGTTACGACGACCTGCACAAGTGAATAGGATAGTGGTTGGATTCATTGGTTATATGCTATATGATTGTAGATGTTTTATTTTGCTTGTTTTTTTCGGATTCCATCAAAAGGTTGCGTGTCAATTTCCTTTTTTTAGAGTTCAGCAAAGGTATTTCATTTACATACTCTAAAGTAATTTCCGCGGTATTTCCTAATAGTAACTTAAGTTCTTTTAATAATTGCTCTTCTTTTGTACTGGTGTAATTGGAGTCTACGTTCAACTTGACCGTATACGTTATTTGACCCGTTTGTATATATTGTATCTGGTTTATTTCCGAAAATTTAGGCAAGAACCCCATAAATGCATAGGGACTGATCATTGCTCCAGATGTGTTCTTTAAGATGTCGGTTTTTCTTCCTTCTACGGTTTTCAAAACTGGGAACGGATAATCTGGCACCATCATCATAGCGCCCACATCCCCAGTATCATAACGTATCATGGGCGTTGCGTGGTTATAAAGGTCGGTTACGACAATTCTTCCCAATTCTCCGTTCTTTACCGGCTCATCTTTATCAAAATCCAGTATCTCCACTATATAACTAGCCCAATTCACAACAAAATGCTCACTGTCCATATCCTGTTGGGCAATAATTCCATTTTCAAAGTTGGAATAGCGGGAAACCATTGGGGAGTTAAAATAATACCACATTCTACTGCGAACGTGTCTTGGAAGGTTTTCGGACATTCCAATAATTGATTTCACATTGCATTTCAGTGGTCTTGACTCTATTTCATCCAAATAATCGCATATTTTCTCCAAGGCGGACGGATATCCTAGCCAGGCTTTTGGCGATTTATCACTTTGCAGCTTAAGAAGCAAACTATTTATATATTCCGGAGATAGATCTTCTACATCAATTTGTTCAATATTTTGCAGGAAAGAGGATAGTTTCCCTTTTTTCAAAGTTTTGCTCCAAAGACGGACATAAAGCAATTTATCTCCTAGGGTATAACCTGATTTTTTGGCAAAGAACAGGGTATCGGCAGTATTTCTGTTTCTTTTTCTCTGAGTTTGCCACAAGGTAAATGGAGTCCCGGTGGAGCCACTGGTGAATACCTTGTACAACTTTTCACCAGCGGTATTTTTTATTAAAAGATTGTCCAGGTTGTTTTTTACAATATTTTTGTTCACCACGGGAAATTGATCCAGTGATGAGTATCCTTTTAAACTTTTATAATAATGGGAATTGTTGACTGCCTTGTCCAACAACTTTTTTAAAGGTAAATGGTTTTTTTCTTTCAATGATTCAAAAGAATCCAACGAGAATGAATGTTCAATATCGTTTAAGTCCCGTTTAATTTTACTACCTTTTACTACATCTAGCATCCAAAATGCAGCGTATCGCATCTGATTTAGGAAGTTGTTCTTTTCCATGGGTTAAGGTTATTTAAGACAAGGGTGTATATATGAAAGCATTTAGTTTAAGTACCGGACAAGTATACGTACAATATTCTGAAACAAAACATGGGTAAATGTCACTTTTAAGCCCAAAAATATAATGTTCCAACGTATTGACAAGACCTTTTTAGGTTAAACATTCTAGTATTATCATCTTTAACCCAAACGTATTCTTGATAAAAAAATTATCATTTTATCCTAACGTTTGAGCGGGTTATAAATTTTTAAAACCTAGATGAATAAATTGGTAGCTGAGGCTAAGGTTCACTCATAGCGTTTTTTTGCGTTTCATCGATATTTTTTATTAAAAAATATGGACTGCGTAGTGATAGGTATATTTTTGTATTATCCCCCTTTTGTGTCAACCTAAAAACCTCTATTTCAATGCCTAAAAAATTACTTTTAATTTTAATGCTTTTTGGAGCATCAAACGTATTTGCTCAAAATTTATATATTGATTCCAATGCTGCTTCACCAAACAATGAAGCAAATACGACCACCGGTTGGTCAGGTTCTGCTTTGTTATTTTCCGACAATACTGATCCACAATCTGGTCTTTTTGCAATAAGGGCGGAATCCAATGGCAATAATGGTACTTTTGTTCAGTATTCGTTTAATGCTGTTGCTGGACAAGATTATACAATATCTATTTGGGCTAGGGAAGGTGACCAATCCAATCAACCAGCTTTTGCCAATTGGCAAGGGGTAAGTGGGTTCAGTACAACCAATATTTTAGGTAATACTTGGACAGAATATGTTTTTGATATAACAGCGACTTCTAACAATCCGGTTATCAGAGTATATACCAGCCCTTGGGTAGCAAGACTTCAAGCTGGCAATGCGGTTTTATTAGACAATATATCCATTCTCCCCGAAGGAGTGGGAGCTGAGGACACGGAGTCACCGAGTGCCGTGACGGACGTATCGTCCTCCAACACGACATCAACGGGCACACAACTTAATTGGAGCGCGTCCACGGACAATGTGGGGGTGACCAACTACGAGGTGTTCCAAAATGGGGTGAGCATCGCCAACACGGGCACGGCCACGACCTTTACCGTTACCGGTTTGAGCGCCAGTACGAGTTACGATTTCACGGTATTTGCCGAGGATGCCGAGGGGAACGTATCGGCAATTGGGAATACGGAGACAGTTGTGACAGGTGACGCTGCGGACACGGAGGCACCGAGCGCCGTGACGGACGTATCGTCCTCCAACACGACATCAACGGGCACACAACTTAATTGGAGCGCGTCCACGGACAATGTTGGGGTGACCAACTACGAGGTGTTCCAAAATGGGGTGAGCATCGCCAACACGGGCACGGCCACGACCTTTACCGTTACCGGTTTGAGCGCCAGTACGAGTTACGATTTCACGGTATTTGCCGAGGATGCCGAGGGGAACGTATCGGCAATTGGGAATACGGAGACAGTTGTGACAGGTGACGCTGCGGACACGGAGGCACCGAGTGCCGTGACGGACGTATCGTCCTCCAACACGACATCAACGGGCACGCAACTTGATTGGAGCGCGTCCACGGACAATGTGGGGGTGACCAATTACGAGGTGTTTCAAAATGGGGTGAGCATCGCCAACACGGGAACCACAACAAATTTTAATGTTACGGGACTAACTCCAAGTACAATGTACAATTTTATGGTCACTGCAGCCGATGGTGCAGGTAATATTTCGGGGCCAGGAAATACAGTATCGATAACTACAGTGGCGGCACCTGATACCGAAGCGCCAAGTGCAGTTTCAGATTTAGCCGCGGCTGGTACAACTTCAACCTCGACCACACTCTCGTGGTCTGCTTCTACGGATAATGTAGGAGTTATAAATTATGAAGTGTTCAGGGATGGTACGAGTATCGGAAATACAGGCACCTCTACCACACTGACTGTGAATGGACTTACACCGGATACAAGTTATAACTTTACGGTTTTCGCCGAAGATGCTGCAGGCAATACGTCCAACAGCAGTAATACAGCTGCAATTGTGACATTGGTAGGAACGGGAATAACCGATTATACTTCTGAAAATGCCAATCTGAATACAGTGGATTGGGCTGCAAGGGATTTATTTGCGGACAGAAATGTTGGAATTGGAACAACGGATACACAAGGTTATAGGCTGGCCGTTGCGGGAAACATGATTGCTGAGGCGGTTAGAGTTGAACTGCAGGTAAACTGGCCCGATTTTGTTTTTAATAAAGACTATGACCTCCCACAATTGGAAAAAATTAAGGCCTTTATAGCATTGAACGGGCATTTACCAAATATACCAAGTGCCAAAGAAGTTGAAAATTCCGGCATAGATCTAGGCTCCATGGATGCCAAGCTTCTCCAAAAAATTGAGGAGTTGACCTTGTATTTGATAGAGCAAGATTCAGAAATCGAAAAATTGAAAGAGGAAAACGAAAAAATGCAGCTTCTTTTAAAAAGAATGGATAGACTTGAATCCAAATTGAATTCCAAGTCAAATAATGAGTAAAAGTAATACTGTTGTCTATAAAAAAAATGATACTCGAGCAAACTATTGAACAAGTGATATAACCCCAGCACTTTAAAAACTTATGAAAAAAAAATACCTAAAAATTAGCATCGTTATATTGGTCCTGTTGGTGCAGAATATTTCTGGACAAAGTATCAGGAAAAGTTTTGATGAAATGTCTGATTATGAGATAACGGAGCTTGTAGATGCCTTTTATGAGCTTAGGAACGGTCCAGATCTTATGAATGACTTGGCCAATTTCCACGGCCAGTTTTTCAATTTTGATAATACGATGGACCCGACCCGGTTAGATCTCCATTTTAACCTTCCTGATGAGCCAGAAAGGGAAATATTTCTTGCTTGGCACAGAAGAATGATCTTTGAACTGGAACAGGCCATGCAAGAGATAAATCCGGATATTAGCCTTTGTTATTGGGACTCGTCCATATATCAATCTCCCAACGACCCACTATGGGATGAAACTTTTTTGGGAAGTTTTGATGCAAATTGGGGATTGAATAGAAATTTGGGAGGAAATGGACCATTGCCAACGGTAACAGAAGTTTCTAACTTAATGGGCATGTCTGATTTTTATCAATTCTCCAATATACTTGAGAGAGATGCGGTACACAGAGGAGTACACGTTTGGACCGGAGGACCGATGAATTCTCCATTGTCTCCAAGGGATCCGGTGTTCTTTATCCACCATTCGTTTGTGGATAAGGTTTGGCAGGAATGGGAAACTATTTATCAAAGCTCTTCCTTTATGCCCACATCTATGTTGAGATACGATGGAACTTATGTTTTTGATGGAGAAACCTTGGCTTCCGTAGACCCTAACGACATTACCGATGCTAGAGTTTATGGAGTTTTTTATGCAGAAAATGGGCTGGCACAGTTAGATAACTACATTGTTAGCAACACCTATAATCCCGAGGAAGTGTTTTATTATCAATTTAATATAGAGGCAGGCAACAATTTTATTGTACCCTCTGGAGCAGCGGCAAGAATGGCATCTTTAAACGAGATAAACCTTACACCTGGTTTTGAAGCTTCTGCTGGCTCCTCTTTCGAAGCATCGATCGATGACCAAAACGCAAACCTTGGCAATAGGCGTAGTTTATTGGCAAAAAGAGACAATAAACCATATCCACACTCAGAAATGCTCTACACGGAGATAGTCTGGGAAGAAGGAGGGGATTTATTGGATGATAAACCTATTATCATAACTGCGGCACCTAATCCATTTACAGAAAAAATAACAATAAAACTTAACGAACGTAAAGATTGTGTTATCGAAGTCTTTAATATGATGGGTATGTTGATAAAGGAGGAAGCTTTCCAGAACACCGATACCATGGTTATAAAAAACCTATATGGTCTGGCCAATGGATTCTATGTTATTCGGGTTACCGATGCCAATGGGGAGATTCTTGTAGTTAAAAGAATTATTAAAATGTAGAAGGAACAGTTTGTTCATAAAAAAAGGGGCCAAAGGCCCCTTTTTGTTTTATAAGTGGATTACTGATTGTGATTTCCATGATCCATATGGATAGTGGAAGGATCTCGGTACTTACAGCAATCTGGTAGTTTATTGTATACAGAATCCGGTGCTGTAAAACCTTCGGAATCATGTCCTACCTCCGCAATTCTTTTTTGAATATTGGGTATGGTTACTTTTCGTTCATCGATAATGGCCTCAAAGAGCTTGGTTTTGGAGTTCCACGTGGCGAACTTCACACCTTTTAGCTTAACAGCGGCTTTTTCGATTCTAGTTTTGCACATCCCACAATTCCCCTTTACTTCAAAGCTAACGGTCTTGTTTTTGTCCTGCGAATGGCCAATGGCCATAAAGAACAGTGCAATACAGGTGATTAAGGTTGTTTTCATTATGTCAATTTTTGTATTATATCTTAAATCTAAATCCTACATAGTACAGACTTTCTAGTACGGGACCATATAAAATAGTACTGTCAAAATAAGTGCCAAATGGGTCGGAACTGGATAGAATTGGGTCGGGTTGTGTAAAATTACCGATATTTTCTCCTCCAACATATACTTCGAACTTATTGGATAGGACACGGGTGATCTGTGCATTGAACAAATTGTAGGACGTAGACCATTCTGCAAGTTGAAATTCCTCGGGATTGGCATTTGTATTGGGCAATCGCTGTCTTCCCAACCAATTGCCGGTAACATCGAACCGCCATTGTTTTTCTGCTATTTTTAGGGTTTCATAGCTCAGGTTTACAAAAAACCTATAATTGGGCTGAAGAGGTTTTTCAAACGTACCGCTTCTATATTCCGTGGCAACATCAAAATATTTATAGGTCGTTCTTAAATGAAGATCTTGCAATATCTCATAATTCAAATCTACTTGTACACTGTTGGAAAAACTTTCTCCTTCAAGATTGTAAAATGCAATTTCTCTGGCATTTTCCCAATCTACCACTACCTGTTCATCAAATTGGGTCCTATAATAATCCATGGAAAACTCCAGGACCCTGTTCCATAAGTAGAGTTTTTGAATAAAGCTTACTCCATAGTTCCAAGCTTTTTCTGGCTGAAGGCCATAATAGTTTCCATTGGTACCATCAATAACAATTTGTCTGGAAGATGCGAACAATTGCTGGTTCTCTGCGAAAATATTGGCGCCCCGTATGCCACGTCCAAAAGAAGCCCTAAAACTGGCCTTGTCCCAGAGTGAATATCTTAAGTGCAATCTTGGAGTAATAAAAGTGCCCAAGTTGTTATGCCTGTCCGCTCGTAGTCCTGCTACAAAACTTAGACCTTCCAGACTATCGTAGGTATACTCAAAAAAGGCTCCCAATGAGTTGTCGTACCGTGTAAAAGGAGTATTGTTCACGTTCTCCTCGAACCCATCATAAGTTAGGCTCACCCCGGTTTTGAACTTGTGCTGGGTACTGCCGATTATACTATTGAAAATAAGGTTGGAGTAAAAAGAACGATGATTGATGTCGTACTGGTTCAATCCATAAAAAGAGTTTTGATCATGCGCACTGTAGGCCGTTTGGAACCCAAAACTTTGATAGGGTAGATCGGGAAAAACATATCCCGTCTTTGCCGAGATATCCAGCCGCGAAGTTTCGATTTCACTTCCCCAGGCATTTGTGGTCAATTTATCTCCATCTATATTAAAATCTGTTTGCCCCAGCTCTTTGGTGTCCGAGAGGTACTGAATATTGGCATAACTTACCCATCCGCTTTCGGGATCCATAAACTGCCACCGGTTCATAAAATTTATTTGTCGGGCCAATGGAGTGTCGTAGAAAGAATCGTCATTATTATCTATATACCCATTTCTAAGATTTGCATGTATATAAAGCCCGACCCCCAGATCGTCAGTAATATTGTGGTTCAACCGTGTGTTGAATTCGTAACGTTCAAAATTGTTGGCGTAAAAATTAAGGAAGAATCGTTTATCCGTCAATGGTTTTACGAGTTCGCTATTGATATGCCCGGATATACTTTCAAACCCGTTCAGAACGCTTCCCGCGCCTTTGGTGATCTGTATGCTTTCTATCCAGGAACCTGGGATAAAAGAAAGTCCAAATACTTGTGAAGCCCCTCTTATGGATGGCATATTTTCTTGGGTGAACATTAAGTAAGGACTATTTAGCCCTAGCATTTGTATCTGTTTGGCCCCAAGAACAGCATCGGAAACATTCACGTCTACCGCCGGGTTGGTTTCAAAACTTTCGGAAAGGTTACAACAAGCCGCCTTTAGCATTTCACGACTATCTACCGATACCACATTTTGAACTTTGAAAAGTGATTTTTGTATTGGTGCAACTTCTTTTTCAACCACTACCTCGTCCAAAACTACATTGGGGTAGAGTACAATGTTACCAAGATTAGGCCGGTTAACAGGAATGGTGTCCGAACGGTAACCCACCGAGCTGACCACCAACCGCCGTATGTTTTTTTGGTATGGCGTGCTAAACTTTCCGTCGAAATCCGTAGTTGTACCAATTGTACTGGATAACCAATATACGTTGGCATTGGCAATGGGTATGGTCTTGCCTTTTTCGTTGAACTCCAAAACCTTGCCTTGTACTTGAAACTGGGAAAAACCGGATTTTAAGGCAAATACAAAAAAAAGAAAAAATAGTTGTCTCATTTGGAGAGGGGCTATCTACATCCCAAATCTACATTATTAGTGGGGCATTTGGATCATTGGCCCCTAATTTTTTAAACTGGATGTAGTTCATAGATTTTTTTGGAAGTTAACAGAATATAGCCACGGTTTGAAATGCGATAAACTACTTTTAAAGTTAGTTTTAAGAAAGTTTTATATCTGGTATGGGTACAATAAAAGCTGCGGTTATATTTTTATGTCTGGTTTTTCTAGGTAGCTCAAAAAAGTGTAAAGCGGTTGAAGGTTTAAGACAGGTAACAACACATATCCGTATTATAAACCATACTCCGTATAAACTTACAGATGTTTCTATATTTTCTATGGGTTTTAAGGATTTAATGCCTAAAGATACTACAGGCTTCAAAGCTCTTAACTTTAATCAACTAGAGGATAATGATATGATCTATTGTGTTTGGGATGGTCGGAGGCTAGGAAGATATGTGCGATTTCCCAATCATAAAGAAAAATTCATAACGTATCATTTGGATAGTATTGATCATGGAATCCTATATGTTAGTTCAGATATGGAAAATAAATAATATATCACTAAAAGCCCCCTTAAATTTAAACCGATGGATCAATGACAAAAATTTTGGAAAATTTCAGGAATTTAAGCTTCTGGCTTCTAGATGCCTTAAAGGGCGGGCATGTGAGAAAACACTACAAAGAAATACAATGGGTCTTGGAAAATCCACAATCCCAAAAAACCGAACAAATAAAAGTTCAAAACCTACAAAATCTTTTGAGGCATTCAATAAGAACAGTACCATTTTACCATCATATTCCAGAGACCACTTTGGAACTTAAGGGATTTCCAATAATCGATAAACAGACCGTAAGGGAGAATTTTCCAAATTTTAGGAGTAGCCTTCACTTAAAAGGTTATAATCACGAAGTTACCACCAGTGGTTCAACAGGTAAACCTTTTAAAATATTGCACAATAAAAATAAGAGAAATCGTAATACCGCGGACACTTGTTTTTTTGCAAATAGAGCTGGCTTCAAATTAGGTTCCAGACTATATTATTTAAGATTGTGGGACAAACAATACAAAAAGAACCAATTGTTGACCCAAATTCAAAATATAGCGGCTTACTCTGTTGATGATCTAACGGATGAGAATTTACGCAAACTCGTAACTGAATTGGAAAGCGATAAGTCCAACAAAAGTATTTTGGCTTATACTTCTGCTCTCGGTACAGTCTCAAAATATGTAGAGGAAAAGCTTGGAAGACCACTGAACTGTAAATTTGATTCGATTATTTCAATAGCCGAAGCATTGAATCCAGATGTAAAACAAAGAGCTCAGAAGTATTTGGGCGCTGAGGTAATATCGCGATATTCCAACAGTGAAAATGGCATATTGGCGCAGCAGCGAGTGAATAGTGCATCCGACAATTTTGAGATAAATTGGGCCAGCTACCACATTGAGATTTTGGACTTGTACGAGGACAAGCCTGCGGCACCCGGTGAGAGCGGTAGGATAGTAATTACAGACTTCTTCAACTATTCCATGCCTATAATTAGGTATGATACCGGTGATGTTGGTGTAGTGGAGTTTGATGAGGAAAGCCAAGCCATGGTTTTCACTAAAATTGAAGGTCGGAAAATGGATATGTTCACCAATACCAGAGGTGAGCACATATCATCCCATATTATACATCATATTTTACAATTCAATGGAATTGAGCAATTTCAATTTGTTGAAGAAGAAAATGGGGAGTACACTATAAAATTGAAGGTGTCGTCCAAATACGATCGAAACGACGAAGGAAGGATTCGTAACCAATACTTGGAGTATTTTGGAGAGGACGCTATTATACATGTGGAATATGTAGAGGATATACCCCTTTTGCCATCCGGGAAACGAAAACTAGTTGTGAACAAAGCTATTTTGGGAAACGGCAAGGCTAAGGCAAGAACAAATATTGAAACGAACCGGCTAGAAAAGCAACACGTTGATGCTTAGGTAACGTTTTTACACTCGATTTTTACGAACTTGCTCATGAGCTGTACTTTTTAACCCCAATCCAGCCCATGAAAAAGAGAATCAAAAATTTAGATTCATTAAGAGGGTTTCTGGCAATACTGGTATTATTGTACCATTTGCCTCTTGTCTCAAGAGCAGTCGGGCTCCCTCATTTTAACGACTTACCTATATTTCATCGTGGTTACCATGCTGTTGCCGTATTTTTTTGTCTTAGTGGCTATTTGATCATAGGCCTTTTATATGATGAGAATAAAAGGACCGGGGCTATTGATATAAAGAACTTTTATGTAAGAAGGGTATTGAGATTATATCCTGTTTACTATTTGGTCATGCTTTTTGGCTTTTTCTTCTACCACTATTTGCTGCCCACTTTCAATGTGCCATTTCAAATTAATTACGATTTAAACCAGGGATTATTGCTTTGTATTGGATTTCTGCCCAATGTTTTTGCAAGTCTTTACGATCCGGGTTCCATACTTTCCATTTTATGGTCCATTGGTATTGAAGAACAATTTTACCTGATCATCGCCCCAGTTTTGTTCACCATACCATTATATAGGTATTCAAAATATTTATTGATTTTTACCCTTGTATATTTTATCGCATTTCACATCGAGACCCTCTCTTTCTTAATGGAATTTGGATTTTTTTACTTTTTTATGTCGATGGGCGGCTTACTGGCTGTTTGGGAGCGAAAAGGGTATTCGATTGCTTTTAAGTCTTTTACGATGCGCATATTGGTTTACTTCATATTTGCCATGCACTTCACCACCGATTTATTTCAATTTGAAAATGTGGTGGTACAAAACGGGTTCGAACTTGTATTGTTTAACCTGCTCATTGTTAATTTAGCAAACGATGATAGGATTACGTTAACATCCAAATTCGCGAATTATCTGGGGAGAATATCGTATGGAATTTATATGTACCACATGATTGTAATCAATTTTGTACTGTTCTTGTTTTTGGAAATCCAAAAGCGAGTGACACTGGATACTTGGACAACAGTATTAATGACCAATGTGATTGCCATACTATTGACTATCTTAATGTCCCATATTTCCTATAAATACTTCGAGCTCTATTTTTTAAAGCTCAAGAAAAGATTCAGAAAGTAGGTGATAAGGAACTCGGTATAGATTTACCCAAGTGCTTTTTTTCGCTCTTCATCGAAATCGGGTATTCCTGATTCTGCATCTAGGGCCACATCTTTTCTTAAGAGTACTTTTAAGGCGGTCTTGAACAATATTTTCACGTCTAGGACAAAGGAAAGATTATTTACATATTCAACATCTTTTTGAAGTCTAGTGTCCCAATCCAAAAGATTTCGACCGGATATTTGAGCCAATCCCGTTATACCTGGTCTTACTGTATGCCTAAGATTTTCTTCTTTAGTGTAGTAGGGCAAGTAACGCACTCTAAGAGGGCGTGGCCCTATTAAGCTCATATCCCCTTTTATAATACTCAATAGTTGTGGAATTTCATCCAAAGAAGATTTCCGTAAAAAAGTCCCAAATTTGGTCACTCGGAGTTCATCGGGTAGAAGCTTACCGTTTTCATCCGTCTTGTCAGTCATCGATTTGAATTTGATGATTGAAAATATTTTTTCGTCTTTTCCGGGTCTTGGTTGTAAAAAGAAAGGTTTACCATTATTTACAAATAATAGGATAACCCAGATTACCAAAAAAATGGGAAACAGCAGAACAAATCCAAAGACCGCCAAAACAAAGTCCAAAACTCTTTTAAAAAATAACTTGTACATAATAATCAGAGGTTTTTGTATTAACGCATTCTTCCTTGAGTGATTGTGTATTCATTGGGCTAAGAATTCCAAAAGGACTTTGAACGATTTTCAATTTCCCTCAAAAGTATTAAAATCAGCTATTTGGGACATGCTTTTCCTTCCAATATCTTAAAGTATGTTAAAAAAAGGTGCTTTTCATCGATAAGTAGGTATCGACGAAATCCAAAGGAATCCAAATTTGCGTACAAAGCGTGTATTTCATCGAATAAATATGTTTTTTGACGATTTAAGTTTTTCGAAGTGCTATTTTTAAACCCCATAATCCCACAGTGAACAAATGAAGCTTTTTTTTAGAACCCCACTTACAATGACATTTTTGGCAGTTATTATACTTTTTTTCAATTCTTGCGCCAAAGATAACGACCTATTTGACGAATATGTTTTAGCCCCGGACGAGGAGGAAGTTGTGGAACCGGATGATTCGTCAGGAGAAGATTCTGATGGAGAGACCAATAATGATGAAGAGGAAAATCCAGATGATGGAACTGACCCGGACGCTGGATCAGATCCAGATCAAGACAACCCTTTTGACGGTGTTGATTTTGACACTCCCGACAATCCGGAAAATACAAATAGAATTGAAGGTAGTTATACCCCTACCTCAATGGCGGATATTACCAATCCGGCCAATGCAAATTTAAAGGCAATCATCTCGGAATCATTTGAGTGCAATGGATGTACATTTGCAGCGGATCAGACCATTGAGCCTGCAGGTGGGGTAATATCGGGATCTAACATAGATTTAAATGGCGCTTATATAGTAAATACCTATAAACAAGCATTTGCTCCTTCGGCAACTTTTAATCAAGTGTATACGGCTTCTAGAATTAGTGCGGAGACATTTGGAGCCATTTCAGATGATGGTCAAGATGATACAGCAGCAATAGATGCCATGATCAATAACGTTCAGTTGGCTGTGGGGGCAGAAAATGGATCTTACATTAAAAACAGGCCTACAAACTACAGACGTTCAGGCACTTTGGATTGGAACATGTATGGCTCCGTGATAAAAGTAACCAGTGCTGCCAATTTTAATACAGGTCAAGTTTCAGTAGATGCAGTTTTTGATATTACCAACTTGTCACCAACCATTTACAATGGTGAATTTGATGGAACCGACACCTATGGTAGGCTTTTTTACCTGCATGGTCAAAATCACTTTGTGTTTCATAAATTGTATGTTCATAATTTTTATGCATCCTCTACATATAGGGCTGTGGCCTTTCGTTTTTCCATCAATGCTTCAGCCTCTGGATTTAAGTATGGTGAATTCTCGGACTGTGTAATAGATAGAATTGTGGCACAAGGTGATGGGAACTATAATAATGCGCCGGCGGGGATTGCAAAAGGTTGGTGGTATACGATGTCCGGAATTAATTATGGAGACCCTTTCCAAGTGATACACAAAAACAATGTGGTGACCAATATAATTGGAGATGATGCGGAAGCTTTTTACGCCATTCAAGGTGGAGGTTCTCTTGATCATGATAGCTCTTTTACTTTTGATAATGAGGATTATAGATATTGTACAAGAAGAGCCATTAAAGCTTGTGTGTCCAATGTTGAGATTAAAAACAGTTATTTTGAGGAGATACCGGAATCATTATTTAATTCAGCTCAACAAATGGGTACAATGATTGACTTTTTTAGTACTCAGAGCACCAATCTGATAAAGAATATTAGGGTACACGATAATGTAATCCGTACCGTTCCAGGTAATGATGCCCACTATTATCTACTTTCTTTGACCGAAGTCAACGATGCTATAATTACCAACAACACCTTTACCATGGAGAGAACAGGTAACTACGGTGGAGTTAGGTTAGGGTCCAATACAAGCTCGTACAATGGTGCATTACAGAACATACAGGTTACGAACAATACATTTAACAACTGTTATGTAAATACCATGTACCAATATCGTCCGGTTAACAATCAACCGATCGATGTTGATGGAAACTTGTTCAATTTCACTGCTTCACAAGGTGTAGATGTTGCGGCATTGAGATTCTCGCAAAATAGCGGAACGCATGGTTACGTTAATTTTACGAACAATTCCATCAATGTGGATATGAGTTCTCCAAACGGGATTAACGGAGTAATCGCAAGTAACGGTGTAAATGTCGTAGGAGTTACCATAGAAAATGTTGATGTCGCTTATTCCAATGGTTCATCAGCTAGGCCATTTGGATATTTAAGAGGAAGTTTTGATAGTTCAAACTCAATAAGGAATAGTAGTTTGGTGGGAGCGAATGGTACCAACGCACTAACAGTTTTGGGAGGGTCCCAATCTGTACAAGTGGTGAATAGTACCGATGCCAATGGTAATCCAATTACTGTTAATTAGCGAATTATAGGAGAATTACCATAAATAAAAATATTAATAATTGACTAACCTACAATTTCAGTTTATCTCTATTACTGAGATTGTAGGTTTTATTTTTTTGAATTATTACTTTCCAATTAAAATTTATTTACACAATATAAAATGAGGTTTAAGCACATTTATTTATTAATATTTTTTTTATCCTTAAATGTTCAATCTTGTTCCGATGATACTCAGATGTTTTTGGAAAGTGTTGTAGAGGAAGAAAATCCAAGTACTGATTCTGCTGAACCCAATGAAAAAGAAGATCCCGATGATAATATAGATGACTCGACACAAGATGATAGCGGCACTGTGGGAGATGATAATACATCTGATCCTGATTCCACTGACGACCCTGTAGATCAAGGGACAATCGACCCGACAATAGAAATTGCAACTTGGAAAAATTTTGCCGCAAGTGCAGTTTCACATACTTGGGATGATGCATACAAACAACAAGTTGATATTGCAATACCATTGTTTGACGAGTTTGATATGCATACCACGTTATTCGTTTTACCAAATAATATAGATAATTGGGACCCCTACAGAACAGCCTATCTAAATGGGCATGAAATAGCAAGTCATACAATGTCACATCCAGATTTTGATAAATTGAGCGCGACTGAAGTGGAATATCAATTAAGCCGATCTCAAGAAGTAATTTTTCAAAATATGGAGTATAACGATTGTTTGACGTTAGCTTACCCGTATTGTCACGCAGATAGTTTCAATCTTACCGAGAAATATTACATTGCCGCAAGAACATGTCAAAGTAGGATTGAAAAATCGACACCTGATAATTTTATGGAAGTTGCTGCCTTTCTTTGTGGTGAAGGCTCAGCTTATTACACGGCGGACCAGTTAAATTCCATAGCTAGATCAGCCAAGGATCAAACTGGATGGGGAGTTTACATGTTTCACTTAATAGATGGGACAGGAGGGTATTCTATCGATTCGGAGGTACTGCGTCAGCACCTCACTTTTTTAAGTTCCAATCCGCAAGACTATTGGGTCGATTCTTTCCTTAATGTTGTTAAATATATTAAGCAGAGAAATGTTGCGGAAATTAGACTTGTTGAAGAGAATTCCAATCAAATAGTATTATCTTATTCAGATATTCTAGATGATGAAATATTCGATTTCCCCATCACTTTTAAAAGAATGATATCAAGTGATTTACAAAGTGATGACATTCAAGTATTTCAGGACTCAAAAGAATGTGAATCCTTTGTGGTGGAGGAAATGGTTAATGGTTCATTAAAACGTTTTATTGTTTTCAATGCTGTACCTGATAGTGGGAATATTGTAATTCAACTGTAAACCCCATAAATAACAGATTCCAAGTAACTACCTATTATTATCCTCTAAATACGGTATAATTCTCTCAGTAAACAATTCCGACCCACGCTGGTTCAAATGATCTTTGTCATCCCAATAGTCTCTATTGGCCAGAAAGTCATAACTACCTAAATGTATTATTCCATTATCATCCAAAGGACCTTTTCTGTAATAGCTTCTTGAATAGGCGTAGTTTGATCCAACATCGATTAAAATTGGAATATAGATCATCTCGTTGTTGACTTCTTGTTTTTTTGCTCCCTTCACAGCATTACAAATAAATTTTTGTTGATTTTCTCTATTAAAGAAAAAATTGTTTTTCAATATAAGCTGCGTGGTTTTCCGCTTAAATTGTTTTAAGGTTTTGGCAATTTTGGAATCGTTCTTTTCTGTTTTGAATAGGTAATCGTTCAAATAAAGATTAAAGTTTTCATCCATACGGGTTCCCTCTCCTGTACCGATATATTTGTAATAATCAGATTCCAATATTTCATTGGTAACATTGATTTGTCCAAAACTTTTAGAAAGAAAGGACTCATGCCCATCATAATCCGTTTTCCTTCCCATCAAATTATAAGTGAAATATTCCAGGGAAAGTTTCGATTTTTTAAATAGAAAATTTAAGTAATCAAAGTTTATCGTTTGTCCGTTTTTTAATAATTCGGAGGAGGTGTACAATAGAGGAGTTAATTTATGCAGGCCTGAGTAAGGAATCTTTCCTTTTAGATATATAATTTTTTTTGGATTCGAAGACTTTAAAATCCTATTTTGAAAATAAAGTGTCAATTCGTTGCCATTGTGGGGAACACCCATGTTTATTGCTTTGATACCGGCTGAATTTAGCAAGGAATCGTTGATTCCTCCCTGCACGATTGAAGAACCAAGAAAAATCGTACTATTATCCAACAATTCCTTTCTGTTATTTATAGTATTTAGGTTCCAAGCCACTTTTTTATAGTGCGTGTCAATTGTTTTATATATGATAAAATCATCACTGAACGATTTTTCAGATAATATGTATGTCCCAACAAAGACAATAAATACGATAATGGATAACTCCTTTAAATAGCGTTTCATTTGATTAAAATTGGAAATAAATAAAATCCTGTTGATTGTCCATATACCCGATTATGGTAAAACACAAAACCAAATAGAAAACCCATCTGATCGATTTACTTTTCAAAGTTTGTTCGATACTTTCAATGGCATATAGTTTGGTTCTTCCAAACCATTCTATGATTAAAAAGAATAACAATAGAATGAATATAGAATATTCAATTTCAAAATTCATCGAAGAATTACTGAAAAAGATGTTTTTTAAGTACGAAAAAGCATGACCTATATTTTCTGCTCTAAAGAAAATCCAAGCGATTAAAGTAATACTGAATGTGGTAAGTAGCTGTAATAATTCCTTGGGTGTTGGGAGTAACCTGTTTTCGGCCACCGTATCAAGGTTACGACGATTTTTTTTGGCCAAAAGTAACGGAAGAAAATATAAGGCATTTAATCCTCCCCACACAATAAATGTCCAGTTTGCGCCGTGCCAAAAACCGCTGACTAAAAATATTATGAATGTGTTTCGTATTTTTTTTCCCAGCGACCCCCTACTGCCGCCCAAAGGAATATAGAGGTAATCCCTAAACCAAGTGGATAGGGATATGTGCCATCTACGCCAGAATTCTGCAATATCTCTTGAAAAATATGGAAACGCAAAATTTTGCATCAGATTGAAACCGAAAAGCTTGGAGATTCCAATTGCTATATCGGAGTAGCCGGAAAAATCCCCGTAAATTTGAAAAGCGAACAATAAAGCGCCCAATATTAAAACCACACCACCATAGTGTTCTGAATTGTCAAAAATTGTGTTCACATAAATAGCGCACTGATCTGCAATGACAACCTTTTTAAAAAGTCCCCAAAGTATCTGCCTGGTGCCATCCACGGCAAAGTTGTAATCGAACCTTCTCTTTTTGAAAAATTGTGGCAATAAATTGGATGCCCTTTCAATTGGCCCGGCCACCAATTGTGGAAAAAAGCTTACAAAAGCAGAAAAGGCAATAAAATCCTTAGTTGGGTTAAGATTCTTTCTATAAACATCTATGGTGTAGCTCAAAGTTTGAAAAGTATAAAAGCTTATACCAACTGGAAGGATAATATCTAGTGTGTAACCTTCGAATTTATAACCGAAAAAGCTGAATGCTGACTCAAAATTGGAAACAAAAAAGTTGTAGTATTTAAAAAATCCTAGTAATCCCAAATTTGTCAACAAACTTGTTATCAAAAGAATTTTTCTAGTACTCTTTTTTTCGGTATTGTCAAGGGCAATTCCAATCGAATAATCCACAATGGAGCTAAAAGCGATCAGTGACAAAAACCTATAGTCCCACCATCCATAAAAAACATAACTAGCCACTACTATCAGTAGATTTTGAAGTTTTAAGTTGTTTTTTGTTACGAACCAATACAGGAAGAAAACAATTGGAAGAAAAATTGCGAAATCAAATGAATTAAATATCATGTGAAGTAATTAATACTAATAGACAATTCTATGATTCAAACCTATTAAAAAGAACAGTCTTTGAAAATGTATTTCGATGAAAACAGAATTAAGCACTTCAAAAGGTACTTTTAAGGTTTTATGGGATTAAGATATGCTTATAATTGAAGATTGGAAACCAAAAAGATTATTCCATCCATAAAAAAACGCATTTCATATAATATTACTTGCAAACTGTGGTTTAATACACATCTTTGTAACAAAATATGAAAACCGTGGCAAAAAAAGCATTGATTACTGGGGTGACCGGACAGGATGGCGCCTATCTTAGTGAATTTCTTTTAAAAAAAGGATACGAAGTACATGGATTAAAAAGACGTTCTTCCCTTTTCAACACTGATCGTATTGATCACCTATATCAAGATCCACATGTAGAAAACAGGAATTTTATCCTCCATTATGGAGATATGACGGACAGTACCAACCTTATCCGTTTGATACAAGAAATCCAACCCGACGAAATTTATAACCTAGCTGCCATGAGCCACGTTCATGTTAGTTTTGAAACACCTGAATACACAGGGAATGCGGATGGATTGGGTACTTTAAGGATCTTGGATGCGGTACGTTTGTTGGGCCTTGGGGATAAAACAAGGATATATCAGGCATCTACTTCCGAACTTTATGGAAAAGTTCAAGAAGTGCCCCAAAGTGAAACAACCCCTTTCTACCCGCGTAGCCCTTATGCAGTAGCAAAAATGTATGCATATTGGATTACGGTGAACTATCGGGAAGCATATAATATGTACGCCTGCAACGGTATCCTTTTTAACCACGAATCTCCGATACGTGGGGAGACTTTCGTAACGCGTAAAATTACCAGAGCCACCGCTCGTATAGCGCTTGGGTTGCAGGATAAGTTCTATCTTGGGAATTTGGATGCACAAAGAGACTGGGGACATGCCAAGGATTATGTTCGAATGATGTGGATGATTTTGCAGGCAGACGAACCTGAAGATTGGGTAATTGCCACAGGAAAAACTACTCCCGTTCGCGAATTCGTGCGAATGAGTTTCAATGAGGTGGGTATCGAATTGGAGTTCAAGGGAGAAGGCGTGGATGAAAAAGCATATGTGAAAGCTTGCCATAATCCAGAATATCAAATTGAAATAGGCAAGGAGATATTGGCCGTTGATCCGCAATACTTTAGACCAACAGAGGTGGATCTTTTGATAGGAGACCCTACCAAGGCCAATACAAAGCTGGGATGGAAACCCGAATATGATCTACAGGGCCTAATAAAGGATATGATGCAAAGCGATCTAAAGTTGATGCAAAAGGAACAGTTCCTAAAGGACGGAGGCTATCGCATCCTCAACTATTTCGAATAACATGAAGTTAGACGCAAAAATTTATGTGGCCGGTCATAGGGGATTGGTCGGTAGTGCTCTAGTAAAAAACTTACGGTCAAAAGGATACGGCAATATAATTGTTAGAACACACGCTCAACTGGATTTGACGGATGCCATAGCTGTCGCAAACTTTTTTGAAGAGGAAAAGCCGGAGTATGTGTTTTTGGCTGCGGCCAAGGTTGGTGGTATCGTAGCAAATAATACCTATCGGGCGGAATTTATTTATGATAACTTGATGATCCAGAACAATGTGGTTCACCAAAGTTACCTTCATGGTGTAAAAAAATTGATGTTTCTGGGCAGTACTTGCATCTATCCAAAAAAATGTCCGCAGCCCATGAAGGAAGAGTACTTGCTGACCGATGTTTTGGAATATACCAATGAACCATACGCAATAGCTAAAATTGCAGGGATAAAACTTTGCGAAAGCTATAATTTACAGTATGGAACAAATTTCATCTCCGTAATGCCCACGAATCTATATGGTCCCAATGACAATTTTGATTTGGAAAAATCCCATGTGCTACCAGCATTGATCCGTAAAATACATTTGGGCAAAGCTTTGGAGGAGAACAATTGGAAGTTGATTGATGAAGATTTGAAACGATTGCCCATTGAGAACATTTCAGGTTCATCTTCAAAAGAATCCAAGCTGGCCGTCCTAAAAAAATACGGTGTTGATAAAGTAAGTGAAGAAAAGGTAACTGTGGAGATCTGGGGTAGTGGCAGACCACGTAGAGAGTTCCTTTGGTCTGAGGATATGGCAGATGCCTGTGTTTTTTTAATGGAGAACAGGAGTTTTACCGACACCTACCAAAACGATCAACCCGAAATTAGAAACACCCACATCAATATTGGTACGGGATCGGATGTTTCCATTGCCGAGTTGGCAAAATTGATCAAGGAACTTATTGGTTTCAAAGGAGAATTTGTTTTCAATACGGATAAACCGGATGGCACCATGGAAAAGCGGACCGATGTCACTAAACTTAATCAACTGGGCTGGACGCATAAGGTCGAAATTAATAAAGGACTATCCCTTATGTATGAATATTATCTTCAGTAGGGAGTATTATCAAACCTAAATAATTAACCTCATTACATCGACTTGATAGCCAAGCTCAAAACATTGTTAAGCAAAAACTCGGGATTTGCCAGGTACCTCAAAAACACCTCTTGGTTAATGGGCGAAAAAGTGTTGCGCCTTTTGATAGCGCTGAGTGTCGGAGTTTGGGTCACCCGCTATCTTGGACCGGAGCAGTTTGGAATACTGAGCTATGCCCAAAGTTTTGTGGGCATTTTTGCGGCACTTTCCTCTTTGGGACTCAATGATATCATTATAAGGGAACTGGTAAAAAATCAAGATAATAGAAATCTCATCTTAGGTTCATCTTTTGGTTTACAGACCCTAGGTTCTACAATTATCATGTTGATATTGATCATCAGCATTTATTACAATGATAATGAACCCCTGACCAATAAGATCATTATTATTCTGGGATTGCTCACATTCATTAATAGTTTCAATGTCATCGCATCTTATTTTCATAGTCAGGTAAAGAGTAAATTCTATGCCATTGCGGGATTGGTCGGCGTAATTATTTCTGCTTTGCTGAAGGTCTATTTGATATTGGGCAACTATTCGTTGATCTATTTTGTTTATGTACTTGCTTTCGATGTCATTTTTTTGGTGACTGGGCTGATTTGGTTCTATAAAAAGTCCGGGGAGTCCTTGCTGAAATGGAAATTTTCCTGGAAGATGGCAAAGGAGCTTCTAAAAGATGCTTGGCCTTTAATCTTGAGTGGTATCATTGTTTCCATTTATATGAAGATCGATCAGGTGATGATTCAGGAATATCTGGGGAACAGTGAAGTTGGGCAATATTCGGCAGCGGTTAGGCTTAGTGAAGCATGGTACTTTATCCCAACAATAATTTGTAGTTCACTGTTTCCGGCGATCATTAATGCAAAGTTAAAAGACGATACCCTATACAAAGATCGTTTGCAACGGTTGTATAATTTAATGGTAGTTCTGGGTGTGGTCATCATATTGCCCGTACTAACATTGAGCGATTGGATGATCAATCTTTTGTATGGCGAGGCTTTTCAACGTTCTGCAGGAGTTTTGAACATACATATTCTAGGCAGTGTGTTTGTTTTTTTGGGTGTGGCCAACCAAAAATGGTTCATCAGTGAAAACTATCAGGCTTACAATATTATTTGTCTAGGTATGGGCATGGTAGCCAATATCGCTTTAAATGTGATAATGATACCCAGAATGGGAATAATGGGAGCAGCATATGCGACTTTAATTTCCCAGTTCGTGGCGTCGGTCTTGGCACCGGTATTTTTTAATAAAACGAGAAATTCCTTCTATATGATGCTCAGGGCATTGTTTTTCGTTCAGGTTTTTAAGGATGGAAAAATTGTCTAAAAGCACATTGGGATAGCATCACAAAGGGCAATTTTTGTCCATAATTTGAGTTTTTTTAATGTCCCCGGGATATAAAATATCCGCAGGAAACAAGATAATGTAGCAACCAATCAACAAAACTAAAATATAATGTGCGGAATATTAGGAACGATACCTACTTCAGATCAGGGTCTATTTAAACAAGCTCTGGATACGCTAACACATCGTGGTCCGGATAGTTATGGCATCGAGCATATTTCGGAGGATGTCTCTTTAGGGCATAGAAGACTATCTATTTTGGATATTTCTGAAAATGGTAGCCAACCCATGATCCATGAAAGTAAACGGTATGCCATTATTTTTAATGGGGAGATCTACAACTTCCTGGAAATAAAAAAGGAGCTGGAGCAGTTGGGGCATACATTCAAGTCTTCTTCGGATACCGAGGTTTTGTTGAAATCATATATTCAGTGGGGAGAAGACTGTGTTTTAAAATTCAATGGCATGTGGGCCTTTGGAATTTGGGACGCGGAAGAAAAGAAGCTCTTTATGTCGCGTGACAGGTATGGCAAGAAACCTTTGTTTTATGCAAACATAAATGGCAAGTTTGTTTTTGCTTCGGAAATGAAGGCCATCTTCCCCTTTATGGACCGATTGGAGGTCTCAGATGACTTTCACTGGATGAAGAAGAACATATTCTTTTATGAGGCTACCGAAAAATGTCTTGTAAAAGGAATCAAGCGTTTTCCAGCAGGTCATAGTGGACATTATGAAAGGGGTGAGTTAAAAATATATCGCTATTGGAACACTTTGGACCATTTAGTCGATGTCCCCAAAACCTATGAGGAGCAAGTGGAGCAATTCAGGGAGCTCTTCATGGATTCCTGTAAACTTCGCATGCGTTCCGATGTAACTATTGGTACAGCGTTGAGTGGGGGCTTGGACAGTAGTGCGACGATTGCTGCAATGGCGAACTTGGCAAAAAACAACAATAGCTACTCGGACGATTGGCAACATGCCTTCGTGGCATCTTTTCCAGGAACTCCCTTGGATGAATCACACTATGCAAAAATGGTTACGGATCATTTGGGTATAGGAGCCACATTCGTGGATATTGATCCTTTGAAACATTGGGAAAAGCTTGAACATTATTTCTATTTGTTCGAAGACTTGTATATCACATCCCCATTACCAATGATCATGCTGTACGGGGCCGTTAAGGAAAATGGAACCACGGTGACCTTGGATGGCCATGGAGCGGATGAGTTGTTGAGCGGTTATCAACAAGGTACCTTGGAGAGCCTCTGGGATGCAAGGTTCAATGTAAAGAATACAAAAGATATCCTGAATATTTACCAAGGTTCCATAAATGAGGATAAGGTACAGTATGACAGGGTAGGTAACTGGAAACTGTATCGTGATTATATGATCAGGAAGACAGGGAAAAAGGTTTTGGGCAAAAAAATGCCGTCCGTGGATAATAACCATCCCAATTTTAAAAAACTGGACAACCTGTCCCAGTATCTCTATGCCATGTTCCATGAGAATATTCTACCTACTTTGTTGCGTAATTATGATAGGTATGCCATGATCAATAGTGTGGAAATTCGTATGCCATTTATGGATCATCGAATCGTAAGTTTTGTGAATTCGTTGCCATATTCCAGCAAGATCGGGAATGGATATACCAAAAGGATCGTAAGAGACGCTCTGGATCCATATTTGCCCAAGGAAGTAACGTGGAGAAAATCAAAAATAGGATTTAGCTCCCCAATTGTGGACTGGATGCAGAACGATCTGTCCGAATGGTTTATGGATACCACCAGCTCAAATTCATTTTTACAATCGGACCTGGTATCCAACCCTACCCAATTAAGAGATAGGATAACATCCATTGTGAATAAGGAAAATCATAATTTTACCGAAGCACAAAAATGTTGGACAGAATTATCTCCATACATTTGGGGCAATGCCATTTTAAAAAATAAAGCTGTGTCGGTATAAGGAATCCCTGAAATTTCCTAGCTAAAAACAACAAGAGGTATGTTCAATAAGTTAAAAAAATTGGTACTTTCAAGTTCCCTCTTAACCAAGATGGCCAATTTTTATATACGTATCCATCTCAAAAGAACAAAAGATATCAGCTATCAAAAAGGAGCCTTTATTGGCTTCTCGGTAGAGTGTGAAGGTAAAAATGCTTTTGGTAAAAATAGTGCCATTGTCTCTTCAAAAATCGGGTATGGCTCCTATTTGGCGGAAGGAGCTAAATTGGCAAAGGCAAGTATCGGAAGATATTGTTCCATTGGTCCCAATGTAAATTGCATCTTTGGCAAACATCCCGCCAACACTTTTGTATCGACCCACCCATCTTTTTTTGCATTAAAGACCCCTGTGGGATTTACATATGCAGATGAACAACATTTTAAAGAATTCGCCGAACCGCACAAAGGAGGCTTTAGTATTACCATAGGCAATGATGTTTGGTTGGGTGCCAATGTGGCTTTAATGGATGGTGTAAAAATAGGGGATGGCGCTATAGTTGCCGCCAATGCTTTGGTAACAAAGGATGTAGAGCCTTTTTCCATTGTAGGGGGTGTTCCTGCAAAATTGATAAAGAAACGTTTCCATGATGATGAAATAGCATTTTTGCTGGAATTTAAATGGTGGGAAAAAAGTAGGGAATGGATAATGGAGAACGCTTCGCATTTTAGAAATATCGAAGGTTTTATGGAACATCATAAAAATACTTGAAATGAGAATTCCCATTGTGGTGGTCGCATACAACAGGCCAAGGTCACTTTCTAGATTATTAAGATCATTAAAAACGGCAAAATACCCTCATGACGATATTGATTTGATCATTAGTATTGATAAAGCCGAAAACAACCAGCAGGTTTTGGATTTGGCCAATGATTTTCAATGGGAGTATGGTACTAAAAAGGTTATTTATCAAGAAATAAATCTGGGACTAAGAAAGCACATTTTAAAATGCGGGAATTATAGTTTGGAATACGGAGCGGTAATCGTTCTGGAGGATGACCTTTATGTGTCACCAAATTTTTACCTATTTGCTGAACAGGCACTTACATTCTCTACAAAGGAATCAAGCATTGGGGGAGTGTCACTGTACAATCACCAACTTAATGTACATACCCGCCAAAATTTTTCACCACATCAAGATGGTTTTGATAACTGGTATTTTCAATTTGCTTCTTCTTGGGGCCAGGCATGGACAAAAGATCAGTGGACGGGGTTTATGGACTGGTATAAAAATGAACCTGATATTGATAGTAACGAACAGGTACCCGCATATGTGAGGAGTTGGTCCCCAAAATCATGGTTAAAATATAACATTGCCTATTTAGTGGAAAAAGATAGGTACTTCCTATACCCAAAGATATCCTTGACCACAAATTTTAGCGATGCCGGCACACATGTGGGCAACGATAGTACTATTTATCAAGTTTCACTGGATTTTGGGAAGGAAAGGCAGTATAAATTTTCCATAGTACAAGACTCAAATGCGGTGTACGATGCCTATTATGAGAATAAAAACTTGCATCAAATATTAGGATTGGAAAATGATGAATTGTGCGTGGATCTATTTGGATACAAACCTCTACATGGTCAAAAGTATTTACTCTCATCCAAAGTGTTGGATTTTAAGACAATACGGTCTTTCGGTAGATCTTTGAAACCACATGAGGACAACGTTCTTCAGTCGATAGAGGGGAAGGAGCTTTTTTTATATGATACGACCATAGAAGCGAAAAATCCGAATATATCCGACTTTGAAAGAAAGATTGCCTATAATTATAAGCAAATACCATTCAAATGGACCAGAAAGCTGTTTTTTGTGCAATCCCGCCAAAAGTTTAATAACCTATTAACTAGAATAACCAAAAAGCGATAAAGTGCTCAAAACGATACGTGAAATAGGAGTGCCTTTTGTGGCATTGTTCTTTATCTACCTTTTAAATCCGTATGGGTTGAATATTTATGTTGGATATCTCATTGCAGCTTTGATTTTACTTCAAAAGAGTTTCCTTGTAAAAAATGTGGATGCTGGTTTTTGGCTGTTATTCGTTTTCTCGGTTATTTATGCAGCTTTTTTCTCATTTGATCCGATAGCGGGAAAACAGTATATTGTTATTTATGCGGTTGTTCCTGGATCATTTTATCTACTTGGTAAATTCTTTGTACGAAAGTTCAGCCAGAACACTGATAAGATATTTTTAATTCTCCTGATATCGAGTGTGGTTTTTTCTTCCACTGGAATTTTATCAGTTGGTACTGTAATTTCTGATTCAGGCTTTGTTGAAGTAGATCGTAACCTTCCAAATTTTTGGACAGGACAGATAACTCCAGCTACTAAAATGGGTGCTTTTTTTACCCTTATTATGTGTATTCCAGCTCTAATTCTTGCTAGAACGGTAAAGGTTAATTTAATTGCTAGGATAATATTACTTGGACTATTTGCAATTTCGGTTCTTTGTGTTTTAAGGATAGGCAGCAGGACACAATTAGGTGTTTTTATTATTACATTTTTAGTGTCGCTTATTTATTTGATTCCCCGGCAAAAGTTTAAGAGGAATATGGTTATTTTTTCATTGATCTTTATGTCGATATTTTATGTGTCCACAAAGGTAAGTTTTGATTTGGACCAAGATTGGTTGGCAGCTTATGCCAACAGAATGGAAGATAGTGAAGATTTTGCATCGGGGGGTGGACGTACGGATCGTTGGATGAAGTCCATGGAATATTTGTTTACAAAACCGTTGGGATGGAGCGAACATGAATTTGGGCATGCTCATAATCTTTGGTTTGATGTGCTGCGTATTGGAGGTTTCATTTCATTTTTTTCATTGATATTTTTTACTATATATTCTTTTAAAACAGTATTTACTGCTATTTCTAAGGATAAGACCAAAACTTCATTCAACAATCAATTAATAGTTTATACTATCGCGTTTACATTGGTTTTTACGGTTGAACCTATCTTAGAAGGGACGTTTGACTTTTTCGCCCTTTTTTGTTTTTTCATTGGGGTGGTGAAAAAATACAGTGCCGATAATCCAGTAATTGAGTAAGGTTATCCAATAAATCTTTTGCCCGTGATACTTTAGCGTACTTTTATATCGTTTTTAACCTAAATTTAGCAACCTGACCATTACCCCAAAAATGAACAAACTGGCTGTTCTTCTCACGTGTTTTAATAGAAAAGATAAAACCATAGCATCCTTAACAGCTTTACACAAAGCGCATGATGAATTTTCGGATGGCTGGGAAATGTCCATTTATCTTACCGATGATGGGTCAACGGATGGAACCTCCGAGGCCGTATCCAAAAACTTCCCACATGTAAAAATTTTAAAGGGAGATGGAAACCTGTTTTGGGCAGGGGGCATGCGCAATTCTTGGAGCGAAGCCTTGAAAGGGGAATACGATGCTTTTCTTTTGTTGAATGACGATACCTATGTCTATCCCCATCTTTTTGATGCCGTACAAAAAACACATAAGTTCAGTAATTCCAATTATGGGATGGGGGGCGTATATGTTGGTTCAACCGTTGATGCTGAAACAAAAAAAATTAGTTACGGAGGTAGTATTTTTAAGAATCGGTTTTTGGCAAAAATGAAACGATTGGAGCCAAAGAACGAACCTGTACCATGTGAGTTGGGGAATGCCAATATTTTATGGGTAAGTAAAAATGTGGTGGACAAAATTGGCATGCTTGCAGACGGTTACGTTCACGGTATGGCAGATTACGATTATACACTGAGGGCTACAAAAAAGGACCTTCCGGTTCTTATTATGCCCGGGACCGTAGGAGAATGTATCAATGATCATAGCGATCCATATTTGAAATTTATGAAACTATCGCTAAAGGACAGATATAAAATGCTCCATAATCCAATCGGGTTTGATTTTGTTTCTCAGACCCATCACATGAAAAAGCATTTTCCGATAAGGCTGCCAATATTTCTTTTAACGGGATATTTTAAAGTACTTTGTCCAAAATTATATTATCAACTCTTATATAAAAACAGAAAAAACTGATATGCGGAAAAAGAACCTCATTGTTTTTGGAACTAGACCGGAGGCCATCAAAATGGCACCTTTGGTCAAAGCGTTCCAAAATTCAGATGAATTTGAAACCAAGGTATGTGTAACGGCACAACACCGTGAAATGTTGGACCAGGTTTTGGATTTTTTTGAGATAACTCCTGATTTTGACCTTGATTTAATGAAACCGGGACAAAATTTATATGGTTTGACCGCAGCTATAATAACCAATATGCAGTCGGTTTTGGAATCTTATAAGCCTGACTTTGTTTATGTACATGGAGATACCACCACCACCATGGGGTCGAGTATCGCAGGTTTTTATTCCGGAGCAAGGGTCTGTCATGTGGAAGCAGGTCTACGAACCTTTAACAAATGGGCACCATTCCCAGAAGAAATCAATAGAAGGGTAACGGGTCATGTGGCCGATTTCCATTTTGCTCCGACTACGACCTCAAGTCAAAACTTACTGAATGAGGGCGTTGACCAAAAATCTATTTCGATTACTGGAAATACGGTAATCGATGCATTGCACGAAAGTGTGGAACGTGTTAAAACGTTGGATACCAAAGAACTTAGTGAACTTAAGACAAAGGTTTCCGATGATAAAAAAATCATTTTGGTCACAGGCCATAGACGTGAAAATCATGGCCAGGGCTTTATCAATATTTGTCAAGCATTGAAGGAAATTGCTGAAAAATTTGACGATGTTGAAATCGTTTACCCAGTACACCTAAATCCAAAGGTGCAAAAACCGGTCTACGAATTGTTGGGCGATATGGACAATATAAAATTGATCGACCCCTTGGCCTATCCAGAATTTGTTTGGTTAATGGATAAAAGCCATATGGTTATTACCGATAGCGGGGGTGTTCAGGAAGAAGCTCCCAGTTTGGGGAAACCAGTTTTAGTCATGAGGGATACCACCGAAAGGCCCGAAGCTGTAGAGGCGGGTACGGTTATTTTGGTAGGTACGGACAAGGAGAAAATTGTATCAAATGCTGTTACTTTATTAACGGATGATGATCAATATAAAAAAATGAGCAAGTTGCACAACCCTTATGGTGATGGTAAAGCTTGCGAGCGTATTGTTGAATTCATGAAAAATCAAGAATAGTGTCAGAAAATAAAGTAACCATGATGGGGTTGGGCTATATTGGCCTGCCCACCGCAGCTTTGATTGCAGGAAACAAGACCCAAGTTAATGGAGTGGACGTTAACCCAAGGGTGGTCGATACCATTAATAGGGGCGAAGTACATATTGTTGAGCCGGATTTGGACGTAGCCGTTTCAGAAGCTGTATCGGAAGGTTTTCTAAAAGCCAGTCTTGAACCTGAACAAGCGGATACTTACCTTATTGTGGTACCTACACCCTTTAAAGAAAAGAACGAACCGGATATTTCTTATGTTGAAGCTGCGACCAAAGCTATATTGCCCTTATTAAAGGAAGGAGATCTTTATATTATTGAATCTACTTCACCAATTGGGACAACTGAGAAAATGCGCGATCTGATTTATGATCAACGTCCAGAACTAACGGATAAGATTCATATGGCCTATTGTCCGGAGCGCGTATTGCCCGGAAATGTAATGTACGAGCTGGTACATAATGATCGTGTAATTGGAGGAATAGACGAAGAATCAACGGAAAAGGCCGTTGCATTCTACGCTGCATATGTTAAAGGTGAATTGCACAAGACCAACGCACGTACTGCAGAAATGTGCAAACTAGTTGAAAATTCGTCCCGTGATGTGCAGATTGCGTTTGCGAACGAACTTTCGCTAATTTGTGACAAGGCCGATATCAATGTGTGGGAACTGATAAAATTGGCCAATAAACACCCTAGGGTGAACATACTGCAACCTGGCTGTGGAGTAGGTGGACATTGCATTGCAGTGGACCCCTATTTTATTGTTTCCGATTACCCCATGGAATCCAAAATTATTGGTACCGCAAGGGAAATCAATAATTACAAGTCCTTCTGGTGCGCGGAAAAAGTGCAGAGTGAAAAACTGAAATTTGAACTGGAAAACGGCTATAAACCTAAAGTGGCCCTAATGGGGCTGGCATTTAAGCCAAATATTGATGATTTACGGGAGTCCCCGGCAAAGTATATCGTACAAAAAGTATTGCAAAACGTCAATAACGAAGAATACTTCATTGTTGAGCCCAATATATATTCCCACAACGTTTTTAAGTTAACGGATTACAAAACAGCTTTCGAAGAGGCCGATATTATTGTGTATTTGGTGGCTCATAATGAGTTTAAGGAGCTGCCCAAAAACCCAGAGAAACGTATATTGGATTTTTGCGGGGTTTTAGAAGCGAAATAGACATTATAAACTACAATCATGAACAATGTTTTAATTGTTTTGGCACAATCACTGGAGCAGCCTAGGATAGTTAAGAGGATCAACCAGAAAGCCAAGGATTATGAAAAAGTTCATGTATATGGTTTTACCAGAAACGTTCACTCGGTTCAAAATCATAAAGTCTTAGAGGAGAATGATAATGTTACGATTACTGTTGTTGGTCAGTTAAAGAACAACCAATATTTTCAAAGAGCTTTCGTTTTTATAAGGCTATTGCGGCTTATTTATGCAAAATATGGTTTAAGGAAAAAATCGATTTATGTTTTTGGATTGGACCTAAGAGCATTAAGTTTTTTTATAATAAACGCAGATGTGGATTATGAAATCAGTGACATAGTTTGGTTGTACTCTGGCAAAACTAAAAGAAAGTTGATGAGCTTTTTGGATAGGTTTCTTGCCGGTAGATCACGTAAGGTCGTATTTACGACCAAGAGTTTCTATGAAGGGTATTACAAGAAAAGCGTTTCAGAGTCCCAAGTGGTGGTTAAGGAAAATAAGTTGGAAACTTACAATCGGGTAAATCCTGTTGAAAAGATGCAAACAGACAAGCTGCGTATCGCTTACATTGGGGCTTTTAGGTATGCAGATATAATCAAGGGTTTAACGGAGGTAGTGGCAGCGAATAAAAATATCATTTTGAATTTTTACGGGGCTACCCATGGTGGCACCATTATCCAAGGTATTGAAAAAGCGGTGAGCGAAAATTCTAATATTCACTACCATGGGCCTTTTAAAAACCCGGACGATCTTGAAAGGATTTATGGTGAAAATAACTTGAATTTTGTTGTTTATAACAATAAACTGGAAAATGAAAAAGTGGCAATGCCGAACAAATATTATGAATCGGGTTTTTTTAATATCCCCATTGTTTGTGCAAATGGTACCTATGCCGGGGAAAGGGTGTTGAAAAACAAAATGGGATGGACCATAGATACAGATAAAGAATCGATTTCCGATTTTTTAAATACAATAACCATGTCAGAATTAATGGAATGCCATGAAAATATAAAGACATTGGATAAACAATATTTTGTAGCATAGTTAAATAATCAAAAGATGTTCAAAAACAAAACATTAATGATCACAGGGGGAACCGGGTCTTTTGGAAATGCGGTACTAGACCGCTTTTTACAAACAGATATCGGTGAAATACGCATATTCAGTCGCGATGAAAAAAAGCAAGATGACATGCGTAATCGGCTCAAAAACCCAAAAATCAAGTTCTATATTGGCGACGTAAGGGATTTTAACAGTATCAACCATGCTATGAAAGGTGTGGACTATGTTTTCCATGCAGCTGCTTTAAAACAAGTCCCTTCCTGTGAGTTCTTCCCCATAGAAGCAGCCAAAACCAACGTTTTTGGCACACAGAATACCATAGATGCCGCCGTTGCCAATGGAGTAGAACGAATTATTTGTTTGAGTACTGACAAGGCCGCATATCCTATAAATGCCATGGGTATTAGTAAAGCATTGATGGAAAAAGTAGCCGTTGCCGCTTCACGTAACATCCCTGGCGATGCCACCAAGGTATGTTTAACACGGTACGGAAATGTTATGGCCTCACGGGGATCTGTGATTCCATTGTTCGTTAACCAAATTAAGGAGGGTAATCCAATCACGGTAACAGACCCCCATATGACACGTTTTTTGATGTCTTTGGAAGACGCTGTCGATTTGGTTCTTTTTGCATTTGAACATGGGAATCAAGGTGATTTGTTCGTGAACAAGGCCCCTGCAAGTACCATAGGTGATTTGGCAGATGCCATAAAAGGGATTTTTAATGCGGACAATGAAGTAAAGGTCATAGGAACCAGGCATGGTGAAAAATTGTATGAAACGCTTTGTACGCGAGAGGAAATGCAGAAAGCTGAGGATATGGGAGAGTTCTATAGGATTCCCGCAGATAACAGGGACTTGAACTATAGCAGGTATTTTTCTGAAGGGGAAAAGGATATCAGCAGCATTGAAGATTATCATTCGCACAATACCAAACACCTAAACAACGATGAGTTAAAAAGAACATTGCTGAATCTTGATTTTATCAAAGAACAGTTGAATGCGGAATAATCTTGTGATTGCGGGAGATACCTTTCAAGATGAAAGGGGAGAAATGCGTTTTTTTAATTCGCTCAATATGAATGAAATAGTGCGTTTTTATGAAATTTCACCTGCAAATCAAGATATAATTAGAGGATGGCAGGGTCATCAGCATGAGAAAAAATGGTTCTATTGCTTATCCGGTGGTTTTGTGATCAATATTATCGAAATCAATGATTTTAACCGTCCATCGGAAGACCTGACTCCAATACGAGTTGAATTGGAATCATCGAATCCCAGAATCCTTGCAGTCCCGGGAGGTTTCGTAACGGCTATTAGGGCAACATCCAATAATGCTAGATTACAGGTGTTTTCGAACGCCGCTCTCAACGACTCAAAGAATGATGATTTTAGGTTCCCAATAGATCAATGGTCAGCCGAATGGTAAATTAATAAGATGGAAAAACATAAAATTGGAATTACAGGTCAAGCAGGGTTTATCGGAAACCATCTATATACCACTTTGTCTTTAAGAGAGGATGTGGAATTGGTCAATTTTGAGCGTTCCTATTTTGAAGATGTGGATAGGTTGTCAAAATTCGTTTCGGAATGTGATAGCATAGTCCATTTAGCAGCCATGAACAGGCACGAAGATCCAAAAGTGATCTACGATACCAATCTTAAATTGGTCGAAGATGTAATCGCTGCTTGCGAAAAATCCAAGGTTACACCACATATTATCTTTTCATCCTCATCACAAGAATTAAAGGATAATCTTTACGGGCAATCCAAAAAGGAGGGCAAAGAAAAGTTTATGGCATGGGCAGCGGAAACAGGAGGAAAGTTTTCTTCTTTGACCATTCCAAATGTATTTGGGCCATTCGGGAGACCAAATTATAATTCTGTAGTGGCGACTTTTTGTTATAAGGTGGCAAACAATGAAAAACCGACTATTCTTAATGATGGTGAAGTTGGACTTATATATATCAATGATCTAGTTCAAATTTTTATTGACACTATTTTTGGCGACCAGCAATCCAAACCCTTGAACAACAATGGTTTTGAAGTTGAAATAGAGCCCAACCTTTACGTTAAGGTCTCTCGGATATTGGAATTGTTGAACGGATTTAAATCCAACTATATGGAAAAGGGAATTTTTCCAAATTTGGAAGACCATTTCGAAAAGTCGCTGTTCAACACCTTCAGGTGCTATATCCCAGAATCGCATTATCCAGTAAAATATACCAAACATACCGATCCAAGAGGTAGTTTTGTAGAGATTGCCAGAACCCAGACTTCCGGACAGTTTTCTTTTTCCACCACTGTTCCCGGAATAACAAGGGGAAATCATTTTCATACCAGAAAGGCAGAACGTTTTGCGGTGATAAGTGGAAAGGCCCGGATTCAATTGCGTAAAATTGGAACGGATGAAGTCATCAACTATGATTTGGATGGTAAGGAACCTGCATATGTGGATATGCCCATCTGGTATACCCATAATATAACCAATACAGGAGAAGAAGAATTGATTACATTGTTTTGGATCAATGAACCCTATGATCCAGAGGATGCCGATACCTATTTTGAAAATGTTGAATAACAAACCATAAAACATTTAATTTGAAAAAGCTTAAAGTTTTAACCGTTGTCGGAACAAGGCCAGAGATCATACGCTTGGCATGCGTTTTAAATGCTTTGGATGCCAATGAGGCCATTGAGCATACTTTGGTACATACCGGACAGAACTACGATTACGAGCTCAATGAAATATTCTTTGAGGATTTTGGTATCCGAAAGCCCGATCACTTTTTGGGTGCAGCAGGAAAAAATGCTACCGAAACCGTGGGAAATATTTTAATTAAAATAGATCCGATTCTGGAGAAAATTGCACCAGATGCTTTTCTGGTACTAGGAGATACCAACTCTTGTTTGTGCGCTATACCTGCTAAAAAACGAAAAATCCCGGTTTTCCACATGGAAGCGGGAAATCGTTGTTTTGATCAAAGGGTGCCAGAGGAAACCAATAGAAAAATAGTGGACCATGTAGCGGACATAAATCTTACCTATAGCGATATTGCGAGGGAATATTTGCTGCGTGAGGGACTATCACCGGACAGAGTAATCAAAACCGGTAGTCCAATGTATGAAGTGTTACATCAGTTTAAAGGTAAAATCGAGGCCTCTACCGTTTTAAAAGATCTTGGCCTTGAAAAGGAAAAGTATTTTGTGGTGTCCTCTCACCGGGAAGAAAATATAAGCAATCCAAAAAATTTCAAGGGGTTGATAGAATCTTTGAATCAGATTGCCGAAAAATATAATTATCCAGTAATCGTGTCGACCCATCCAAGGACACGGAATATGCTCGATTCCAAAAATGTAAAGACACACAAGAACATCCAGTTTTTAAAACCTTTGGGCTTTTCAGATTACAACGCATTGCAAATAAACTCCTTTGCCGTGTTGTCCGATAGTGGGACAATCTCGGAGGAGTCTTCCATTTTAAACTTCAGGGCGTTGAATATAAGAGAGGCCCATGAGCGTCCCGAAGCTATGGAGGAGGCATCAGTGATGATGGTTGGACTGAATCCAGAAAGAATTTTACAGGGCTTGACCGCATTGGAAGTACAGGAAAGAAGTCCCAAAAGAAATTTCAGGGAGGTTACCGATTACACTATGCCCAATGTAAGTGAGAAAGTGGTTCGTATTATAATCTCTTATGTGGACTACATCAACCGAGTTGTTTGGTCGAAATAATTTTTTATGAAGAAGAAGAAAGTTCTTTTTTTGGCACTTGGATATCCGAATGTAGCAAGGTCCACCATTCTATATACGGACTTAATGCAGGAGTTTGGTGAGCAGGGCCACGATGTCTTGGTTGTAGCCCCTGCTTACGAAAAAGGTAATTATGGTTGTAGGGTAGAGGGTAAGGTAAAAGTATTGAGGGTAAAAACGCTGCCATTGTTTAAAGTGGGGGCCATTAAAAAAGGTATTGCAAATCTTTTACTGCCCCATCAATATAAGCGAGCCATAAAGAAAAACGGTGATCTGGATTTTGACTTGGTAATTTTACCTACACCACCAATTACCTTACTTTCCGTAGCTTCTTGGTTAAAAGCTAAAACTAAGGCAAAAGCAAAGACCTACCTGATTTTACGGGATATTTTCCCCCAAAATGCCGTGGATTTAAAAATGATGAAGAAGAATGGCGTATTCCACAAGTATTTTAGGAAACAGGAATTGAAATTATATAAGTTGGCCGATTCCATTGGTTGCATGTCCAAAGCGAACGTTGCATATGTTGAAGAACATAACCCTACTCTTGATCGTTCAAAATTACATTTATTGCCAAACTGGGAAAAAATACCAGCTCCCGTTTCTAAAGATGGAATTGAAGAGGTTAGTTCCAAATTGGGTGTTTCCGATAAATTCATGGCCATATTTGGCGGCAATTTGGGAAAACCACAACAGTTGGAGAACATTGTTCAGCTGGCAAAAAGCTGTGAAGATATCGAGGATATTTTCTTTCTGATTTTGGGAAGCGGTACGGAGAGTGAGCGCGTACGACAATTGATTTCGAAAAATAACCTTACCAACATAAGGTTGGTGGACCGTGTTCCCAAAAAAGAATATGTTCAGATCTTGGCTGCGGCAGATGTGGGACTCATTTCTTTACATGAAGAATTTACCATACCTAATTACCCATCAAAGGTGCTAACCTATTTTGGTCTTAAAAAACCCGTGTTGGCATCATTGGATTTAAGCACAGATTTTGGACAGATGTTGGAGGATACCAGATCCGGCCTGTGGTCCAAAGCAGGAGATATTGATGCCTTTAAAGAGAATTTGTTGTGGATGTACAGTAACAGAGAGAAAGCCATGGAAATGGGCCAAAACGGATATAATTACATGAAATCCCAATTAACGTCGGAAAAGGCCTATAAGACTATAATGGAAAATATTTGATTGAATCCAAAAACCCAAATCAACTAAAATAAAAATGCCCGCTCAAGCAAGCGGGCATTTTTAGTATCGATCTAAGCTTTATAAGGCTATAGTCTCTTACCAATTTGATAATAACTAAAACCTAAATTATCAAGCCTTTCGGCGTCAAATTGATTTCTTCCATCAAAAATAACAGGTTCCTTTAATGTGGACTTAATTTCTCCAAAATCAGGGGAACGAAACTCCTTCCACTCAGTGAGCAAAAGTAATGCATCAGCTCCTTTCAGGGCTTCATATTTGGAATCGGCATAGGTTAACCCTTCAACATCTTTTAAATAGAAGGATTTCGCTTCATGTATGGCCTTAGGATCATAAGCCTGTATTTTTGCTCCAAGAGCGGTTAATTTTTTAATGATATAAATGGATGGTGCTTCTCTCATGTCGTCCGTTCCAGGCTTGAATGACAGACCCCATATGGCAAAGGTTTTTCCAGAAAGATCCTCACCAAAATGATTGATCACTTTATCCGCTATAACAAATTTCTGTCTATCATTTACATCTTCTACAGCATTGAGCAACTGAGCTTCATAGCCATTTTGTTCTGCGGTTTTTTTAAGGGCTTTTACATCCTTTGGAAAGCATGATCCGCCATATCCGCTTCCTGGGTAAATAAAGCTGTATCCGATACGGCTATCCGAACCAATCCCTATCCGTACTTTATTAACATCGGCCCCAACTAGTTCACAAATGTTGGCCACTTCGTTCATAAAAGATATTTTGGTGGCGAGCATGGCATTTGCGACGTATTTTGTCATTTCAGCAGAACGAACATCCATTACCAACATACGGTCCATGCTACTTCTAAAGAAAGGAGCGTACAATCTGCGCATGGTTTCTGCCGTTTTTTTGTCTTCAGTGCCAACTACAACACGGTCCGGTTTCATAAAGTCACTGATGGCATCCCCTTCTTTAAGGAATTCAGGGTTGGATACAACATGGAATTCAATTTCTTCACCTCTTTTCTCAAGTTCAGTTGCAATTGCAGAATAGACCTTGTCGGCAGTACCAACGGGAACAGTGGATTTGTCCACAACGATCAATGGTGCGGTCATGTATTGACCAATTTCTTTGGCCACTTGTAGGACGTATTGCAAGTCCGCAGACCCATCTTCTCCCATTGGTGTGCCCACCGCTATAAATACCATGTCACAATCGTGAAGGCATTCCTTTAATTGCGTGTGAAAATGTAGCGTTTTATTGGCAACATTACGGGAAACCATTGGTTCTAGCCCAGGTTCGTAAATAGGAATAACTCCATTTTTTAAGTTTTCAATCTTATCTTTGTCTATATCGACACAGGTAACCGTATTTCCCATTTCTGCAAAACAGGTTCCAGTTACAAGGCCAACATATCCTGTGCCTACTATTGTTAGTTTCATGCTTTTTTACATGTTTTTAGTGGGTTACTTACGTCTATGTATGGAAGTACAAATATGCGACAAACCTATAAAAAGGTTTTAGGCTTCTAGATAAACTTTTCATAAAACGGATAAAGTGTAAGTTCCCAAAATAAAATGGTGTGTTTGTCTTTGATATTATCGACCATAATAGCCTTTATACCATTGGATGAATTCATCCACCCCAACTTTTACAGGCGTAGATGGTTCATAATTGTAATCTTTTTTCAATCCCGTTACATCTGCCCAGGTCCGTTTAACATCTCCGGCTTGCATAGGCATCATTTCTTTGGTTGCTTTTTTATCAAGAGAGACTTCAATGGTCTCAATAAAATCCAATAATCTCACAGATTTACTGTTTCCGATATTGTAGAGATGATAGGGCTCACTAGCACTGTACGCATTGCTGTAATGGTCCTCTAAAATATGAATCACACCTTCCACAATATCATCGATGTAAGTAAAATCTCTTTCTAAATCCCCATTATTAAAAACCTTGATAGGCTGATCATTAATAATTGCCTTGGTGAACAAGAACATAGCCATATCGGGCCTGCCCCATGGACCGTAAACCGTAAAGAAACGAAGTCCCGTTGTTCTTAAGCCATAAAGGTGGCTATAAGTATGAGCCATTAATTCATTGCTTTTTTTGGATGCGGCATATAAGCTCACCGGATGATCTACCGAATCCGAAGTTTCAAACGGAACCTTTTTGTTTAAACCATAAACGCTGGAACTGCTTGCATATACCAAATGCTTTATCTTAAAAATGCGACAGCACTCCAATATATTAAAAAAACCCACGATGTTACTTTCAATATAGGCAGTTGGGTTTTCTAAACTGTAACGAACGCCTGCTTGGGCGGCAAGATGGCATACTACTTCAAAATTTTCTTTTTGGAATAGTTTCAATAGATCTTTTTTATCCTGAACATCCAGACGGACAAAACCAAAGTTATCATATATATCACTTTGTGATAACTTGCCTAGATTTCCTGCAATATCCTCATGAACCCCCAATTGTTTTAATCGATCAAGTTTTAAGTTGACATCATAATAATCATTTAAATTGTCGAGTCCGAGGACAGTGTGCCCATGTTCCAATAATTTTTTTGAAACATGAAAACCTATGAAGCCGGCAGCACCGGTAACAAGAATTTTCATACGATATAATAAAATTCAAATCTAAAGAATTATTAATTCCCGTGCGAAGGATAATTTGATAAGGATGATCGAGTGCGGAACAATTGGCTCATCAAATGCAGATAAATTTTAACACAACTGGTTGATATATTGTTGTCTAGTGTTGTTTTTTACAGTTTTAAAATTACTGGATATATTTTAGATGCATTTAGTACAATGTCTTTGTCGAAATAAACCAACAATTTAAGATAGCCCTGTATATCTTTCAAAAATGGTAACTAACAAGCACTTAATCGATTATTTTTTGCCTTTGGCGAATAGTAGCCAAAAATAATCCGACAGCATAATTTTCCTCTTACTTTTACTATTGAGAAATAAAATTCTCACCCTACTTATATCAACCCAAAACCGAAATGAAAACCGCAGTATTGAAGAAAATTTGGTTATCGCCACCTCACATGGGTGGAAATGAGGAAACCTATGTAAAGGAAGCATTTGATACTAACTGGATCGCCCCTTTGGGACCGAATGTCCAGCAATTTGAAAAATCCATAGAGGACTTTGTGAGAAATGATGTTCATGCCGCTTGCCTGAGTTCTGGTACAGGTGCCATACATTTGGGCTTGGAGATTCTTGGAGTTGGTCAAGGGGATGAAGTAATTTGTCAGAGCTTCACTTTTGCGGCATCGGCAAACCCCATTACCTATTTGGGAGCATCGCCCATATTTGTGGATAGTGAACAAGAAACTTGGAACATATCGCCAATTCTTTTGGAAGATGCCATTAAAGATAGAATGGACAAAGGAAAAAAACCAAAAGCCATTGTCGCTGTACATTTATATGGAATGCCCTACAAGGTAGATGAGGTCCATGCCATAGCAAGGAAATATGAGATTCCAGTAATAGAGGATAGTGCAGAGGCTTTAGGTAGTTCTTACAGAGGTTTTAATTGTGGCAGCCTTGGTGAAATTGGTATTTTATCTTTTAATGGAAATAAGATCATTACCACTTCTGGTGGTGGAGCTCTACTTTGTAAAGATTTAAAAATAAAAGAGAAAGCAATTTTTTTGGCGACTCAAGCTAGAGATAATGCACCACATTATCAACATTCACATATTGGATATAATTATAGAATGAGCAACGTCCTGGCCGGCATTGGTCGCGGACAAATGGAAGTTCTTGAAAAAAGGGTAAGGGCAAGACGCCAAAATTTTGAGTTTTACAAGGAAAATTTATCAGGGTTGCCGGAAATTGAATTTGTCAATGAACCAGATGGGTCTTATTCCAACAGATGGTTGTCCTGTATCCTGACCCCTTCTTTTGAAATGAGGGAAAAGATAAGGATTGCACTTGAAAATGAGAACATAGAATCACGACCTTTATGGAAACCCATGCACCTGCAACCGGTATTTGAAAAATGTATATCGTTTGTAAATGGTGTGAGTGAAGACCTTTTTAATAGGGGTTTGTGTTTGCCAAGTGGGTCAAGCCTGGAAGTTGAAGACATGGAAAGAATTTGTGGAATCATTAAAAATCTGTTCAAATGATAAAAGAATTCTTCTTTAAAACAGGTAAGCGATATGCTTCTAAATGGACAGTACTTTTAATTGACCTTGGTATTGTTTCAGTTTCATTTATATTGGCATACTTTATTCGATTTAACCTGAGTTTTAATTTCGATGTACAACGACTATGGACCCAACTGCCGATCATTGTTTTGTTGTTTTTGGTAGCATTCTTGTTTTCGGGCAGTTATAAAGGTGTTGTGAGGCATACGGGAATCAAGGATGTATATGCCATTTTTAATGCAGTATGTTTGGCCAGTATTGGAGCAATCGCAGTAGTATTGGTCAATAGATATATGGAGTGGGTAGATGGATTTACGATTCCACTCTCAATAATTATCATTAATAGCTTGTTGACCTTTATTGCACTTTCTGCATCGAGATATGTTTTTAAGATCGCTTTTGAAAGTTTGATGAACAGTGGACGAAACCCGTCCAAGAACATAATAATTTATGGAGCGGGTGAGTCTGGTATAATTACCTACAATACACTGACCAACCACTCAAAAATGGGTGCAAAGGTTATCGGCTTTGTCGATAACAACCTTCAAAAAGTAGGAAAACAAATTAATGGGGTAAAAGTATACGACAAATCTATCCTTACAGAAGAGTTTGTTAAATTCCATAATATTTCCGAGGTAATTTTTTCCATTCAGACCATTAACCCGAAACAATTGAGGACATTGGTCAATGAGATTGTGGACCTACCGGTAAAGGTTAAGATCGTTCCTCCAGTAGAAGATTGGATCAACGGTGAGTTAAAAGTATCCCAGATAAAAAGAGTCCAGATCGAAGATCTCTTGGACAGACCTCCCATCGAAATAAAAAACAGTAAAATCGAGAGGGATTTTGATGATAAGGTAATCATGGTTACCGGTGGAGCAGGATCTATTGGTAGTGAATTGGTCCGTCAGATCTGCAAATACAACTATCGATCATTGATTGTTATTGATCAGGCAGAATCAGCGCTTTACGATTTACAGCAAGAATTGAAACAGGCCGGTTTTTTTAATTTTATCCCTATTGTTAGCGATATCAGGGACAAGAATAAAATGCGAGTATTGTTCGAACAGTACCAACCTAACAGAATATTTCATGCTGCCGCATATAAGCATGTTCCTTTGATGGAGCAGAACCCATATGAAGCCGTTAAGATCAACGTGGCCGGAACCAAGACAATAGTTGATCTTGCAGCCGAATACGAAGTTGAAAAATTTGTCTTCGTCTCTACGGACAAGGCCGTGAACCCTACAAATATTATGGGGGCTACCAAACGAATAGCCGAAATGTACATTAGTTGCAGGCAACAAGAGGGTAAGACCAAGTTCATAACAACTCGATTCGGGAATGTACTGGGTTCAAACGGATCGGTAATTCCTTTATTTAGAAAGCAAATCGAAAAAGGCGGACCACTAACGGTAACGCATAAGGACATTACAAGATACTTTATGACCATCCCAGAGGCATCCCAATTGGTTTTGGAAGCAGGTGCCATGGGGAAAGGTGGTGAAATCTTTATTTTTGATATGGGAGAATCGGTTAAGATATTGGACCTGGCCAAAAATATGATCAGACTTTCCGGATTGCATTATCCAGATGATATCGATATCAAAATAACAGGATTAAGACCTGGTGAAAAGTTATACGAGGAACTTTTGGCCAATGGCGAGAACACTTTGCCAACGTATCATGATAAAATAATGATCAGCAAGGTCCGCGAAATTGATTATACCAAAGTTCGTAGTATGATCGATGAACTGTGTATTTCTAATTTGTTCTTTAAAGAGAATGTTGTTCAACTTATGAAGAATATTGTTCCGGAATACATTTCCAACAATTCCGATTTTTGTAAATTGGACAAAAAGAATTCCATTACCGAAATTAAAGAATCTCCAACAATTGAACATCCTCAACTCAACAACTAAAATGTATATTTCCATGCGCCAAAAAATCCAATGGGTATGTTATGTTATAATTACATGCCTAGTATTCTCCTGTACACCAGCCAAAGATGTAGTCTACTTTGAAGATGCCAGCCAATTTGAAACTTTGGTTGATGACAATACATTCACTACAAAATTTAAAGTGGATGATCTGGTAAGTATCAATGTTTCTACATTAGATCCCGAGGCCAGTGCTCCTTTTAACCTTTTTAGGGGAGCAGAAGAGGGGGGGATTCGTCCTGAACAAGTGAACTACTTGGTTGATAAGAACGGTGAGATTGACTTTCCCGTAATTGGAAAAATCAAGATAGAAGGACTATCACCTAGTGAAACAAGGGATCTTTTAAGAGAAAAATTAAAGGATTATTTGAAGGACCCCATTATTAATATAAGAATTAGGAATTTTACGGTAACCGTACTAGGATCGGTAAATAGACCTGGAACTTATCCTATAAATGGCGAGCAAATCACAATAATGGAAGCGTTGGGGTATGCGGGCGACATCAATATAAAAGGTAGAAGGGACAACGTTATGGTAATAAGGGATTTCGATGGTACCAAGGTGTACAACAGAATCAACCTTAATCGAAAAGATGCACTAAAGTCCCCGGTATATTATCTTACTCAAAACGACGTGGTATATGTGGAACCCAATAAATCCGGAAAAACTCAATCCAGTTTGGATCAAAGGGCAACCATTGCCATTTCCATAGCCTCCACCTTGATTACCTCCGCCGTTATTTTATTGACAAGGAATTAAGGACTTGGATATTCACTTTAAATATTATAAACATTTCCCAAAGGCATGAACAACTCTGATCTGGATTTAAAAGGTATAGTACAATCTTATACAAGACACTGGAAATGGTTTGTGATAAGTGTTTTCGTTTCGGTTGCTTTGGCCATCCTTTATTTGCGATATGCCATTCCGGAGTATAGCGCAACAGCTAAAATTCAAATACTGGAAGAATCCAATGGCGGTTCTGAATTAAGTGTCCTGGAAGATTTGAATTTGTTTTCCTCGGGTAAAACCAAAATGGAAGATGAAATCGAATTGATAAATGCTAGGGAAAATTTTATTCGTATCGTAAAAAATCTAGATCTTAATATTCGTTTTTTCTTGCAAGGAAACATAAAAGATGCTGAGCTGTACGAATCAAAATCAAAGCCATTTTCAATAAATTTTTTGGCCAACGATTCCATCATAAGCAATTCCAAGGCGATGTTCTTTGTTAAGGTCTATTCGGATACCTCGTTCGGATTTAGGGAAAAAGAGGATAATCCAGAAAAAAAGGTGGCTTTTGGGGAAAAGGTAAAAACTGAAATCGGTGATATTATAATTACTCCTAATGCCAATCTTGGAAGTTTTAAAAATAGGAATATAAGGGTAACCGTAAGTCCAGTAAATGCAGTTGCCGATTACTATAGGAAAAAGACGAGTGTCCGGGCAAATGACACCAAGTTTTCCAATATCATTAACCTAACGCTCAACGATCCAATTGAACGCAGGGCGATCGATATTATTAACTCATTGATCAATATAAATAATTCCAATGCGGTACGGGACAAAAAAGAAATTGCCGACAGGACATCCAAATTTATAAATGACCGGATCACCGAAATATATTCCAATCTTTCCAGTGTAGATGAAACTGCGGAAAACTACAAAACCAGTAGAGGTATAGCCGATTTAGGTTCGCAATCCAGTGTAAACTTTGATATGAGCGCCGCAGGGGAGCAAGAATTACAAAACGTCAATATTCAACTGAACATCGCAAGTACCATGAGAGATTTGATCGATGGGCAACAGGGATACGAAATTATTCCGGAAGTAGGCTTGGCAGATCAAAGTATTTCCTCCACGGCGATGCGGTATAACGAGTTGGTAGTGCGCAGGAATAGACTATTGGAAAGTTCCAATGAAAAAAACCCGGTAGTGGTTAAGTTAGATCAACAATTGGAAGCTCTCAAGACCGGAATGAAATCCAGTTTGAACAATGTTACCAACAATCTAAACTTACAGGTAAATAGTTTGAGCAAACAATTATCACAGATAAATTCAAGAATTTATGCAGCACCCGGCAACGAACGTGCTTTAAGGGACATTAGCAGAAAACAACAGACAACAGAGTCCTTATACTTATATCTTTTGCAAAAAAGGGAGGAATCCCAGATTACATTTGCCTCTGCATCACCAAAATCCAAAATTGTGGATTCAGCATACGGTTCCAACCGACCTGTATCGCCAAAGACCAATGCAATCTACCTAACAGCTTTCATTTTAGGTCTTCTAGTACCATTTTCGATTATTTACGCAAGGGATTTGCTGGACAATAAGATTCATAACAAGGTAGAACTGGAAAAGTTAATATCCAACAAAGTCCCTGTATTGGCCGAACTGCCGAAGATTGGCAGAAAGGACAAGAAATTGGTGTCAGGGTTTGATCGATCCGTTCTTGGCGAGTCCTTAAGAATTCTGAGGACCAATTTAGATTATTTGTTGAGACAGAATATAAAATCCAAAAAAGGGAGTGTTACCTTAATAACTTCGAGTGTATCCGGTGAAGGAAAAACTTTTCTATCGTCCAATTTGACGATGGTTCTTGCCAGTACCAAAAAGAATGTGCTCTTGGTCGGAGCCGATATACGTAATCCAAAATTGCACAACTTTTATCTGGACCTTGATGAAAACGGAAATCAAAAAAAGAGAACGGATTTGGTCGGATTGACAGAGTACCTTTATAATGATGACTTAAAAGTAGATGAAGTGATTTCTACCATTCAGGTAGGCGATAACCATATCGACATTGTTTTTTCTGGTAAAATCCCACCAAATCCAGCAGAACTACTTATGAGTAATCGCCTAGGCGAGTTTTTTGAAGAAATCCGCGAGAAATATGATTATGTAATAGTGGATTCTGCACCCATGTTGGCCGTAACGGATACTTTGTTGATAGGGGAATATGCCGATCAAATCTTGTATGTAACAAAATCTGGCGTAACCGAAAGAAAAGTTCTTGAGTATCCAATTAAATTATTGGATGAAGGAAAGGTAAAAAACTTGTCCTTTATAGTCAATGGAGTTAAGGAATCCAATCTTGGTTACGGTGGAAAGTATGGTTACGGCTACGGCAAAACCGTTAAAAAATGGTGGAAATTCTCCTAATCAGTAAAAGGATTGAATTGTATTTTCGATAACGGGCAATACTTTGTTCAACACTTTTTTGGACAGTCGGATTTCTCTGAGAAGATTCAATTGCCTCGCATTATGGACATCGGTTCCCACAAAGTCGATAAGGTCGTCTTTTAACAATTTCTCCGCAATTTTTTGTACATCGGAGCCATAGGAAGCGGCACTTAACGAAAGTAGGTTGAGCTGGAATAGGATCCCATTCGATTTCATGGACGGATATTTGCCATATTTACCATGGTAGTACATATAGCGTTCCGGGTGCGCCAAAATGGGAAAGTACTTGTGCTGGGCAATCTTGTTCACCGCAAGATTAAAATTGAAAGAAGGTTGTAGATAGGACATTTCGATCAACAAATATTCCTTGTTTAAGGGCATTATCTGTTTCTCTTCCAAAATATTCTCAAAATTATCGTCGATCATATGTTCGGCCGCACAGTGCAAAGTAATATCCGACAAGCCGTTTTTCTCCAATCCGGCCAATAGAGCTTTATGGGCATTTTTTATTGTTTCCGGCGTGTTATCGTAATGGTTGTGCATAATATGGGGCGTACACCTAAAATAGGTAACTCCCATATCTGCGAAGCCATTGATCAATGCAATGGATTCATCCACAGTTTTGGCACCATCGTCCAAACCTGGAATTATATGATTGTGAATGTCCACTAGACCGTGTAAATAATCGGCCAAATAAATTTTCTTCTCAAAAAAACTTATCATGCATAAAATTTGGACTGTAAAGATAATGGTTCTGTACCCTCAATCCATAAGACTGTAAGCAATAATAGGGATTAGACCGGTCCAAAAATAGAAATCCGGCCCATTGGACCGGATGTATAGATTCGCTACATTAAATTTCTAAACTAAACTTAAAGGCTAAGATAAGCAACATCCAAAGGCTTATCGATTAACAAAAGGTCAAAAAGGTTAACGAAAGATTAATCAGGTTAACCAACATGTAAATAGCTCCCGATTTTTTGTTTACTTCGCATTATGCTGACCAAAAGAAACCTTTATGTCCTAATTTTTGTAATTGCCGTTATAGGTCTCTTGGTGGTCCAATACCAGTATTTAAGAGTAGGTTTGGGATTGGCCAAAGCTCAGTTTTCCGATAAAATAGATAAAGCACGGGAGAACATAAATAGTGAATTGTCCACGGTAAATGCACTGACCTATACTTTAGGGAATGCCATACAAAAGGACACCTCCCAAGTACATATAAGTTTGGACAGTCTGGAAAAAGCCTCACAATACTATCTAAACGATTATATCGCATATCAATTAAAAGTATCGGGCATAGACGCCCCATTTACCTATACCCTTTATTCCAGGGATTCTATCACCTATTTAAGTTCTGCAAGGCCACATCTTTCTAAAAAGGAAAACTTGACGTATCCTATGAAGATCGAAGGCTATTTGCCCAAGCTCTTACAAAAGGAAGTAATCTTGGAAATCGGTTTTGAAGATTTAAACAACTATTTTCTAGGACAGATCAGGGGACTGATCCTGCCAGGACTGTTGTTTTTATTGATGATAATTTTCGTTGTTATTTGGGTGTTGCGGTCGTTTTATTTGCAACGAAGCATTATTACCACCACGAACGATTTTATAAATAACCTGACACACGAGCTCAAAACCCCTGTGTTTTCCATTGGCTTGGCCACAAAAATTTTAAAAGAGGATGTTCCAGATGAGAAAAAAGAGGTTGTGGACCTTATCCGAACAGAATCGGATAGACTTAAAAAACATATCGATAAAGTTTTGGAACTCGCCAGTATGGAATCCGGAAATCCATTGATGCAGTATCAGGAAGTGGATTTTAGGCCCGAATTGGAGCGGATTTGTCAGAGTTTCGCCTTACTTGCCAAGCACGAGCAGATTGATTTTGGCTACACATTGGAAAAGGGATCTTATTTAATAAAAGCAGAAAAGTTCCATTTGGAAAATGTAATCGGTAACCTCTTGGAGAATGCACGTAAATACTCCGATCACCCCATTATAAAACTAAACGCATACAAACAAAAGGGGAGATTGCTGATCAATATTTCCGATAACGGAGTTGGAATTTCACAGGAGGACATCAAAAAAATCTTTAGCAAATATTATAGGGTAAAAAACGGTAACGTGCACAAGGTAAAAGGATATGGCCTTGGGTTATATTACGTTCAAAAAATTATAAAAATGCACAGGGGAAAGGTATCCGTACAAAGCGAATTGGGCAAAGGCACCAACTTTACCCTATCCCTTAAATTAATGAACAATGGATAGAATGTACAAACTACTTTTGGTGGAGGACGATAATGCCCTGGGATATTTATTGTCGGAATATTTGGGAATGAAGGGCTTTGCCGTAAGTTGGGCAAAAAATGCAGAAGAAGGAGTTCAAAAAACAAAGACCAACGTTTTTGATCTTGCCATCTTGGACGTTATGTTGCCAGATATGGACGGTTTTGAACTCTCGCAGAAAATAAAGAGCATAAACCCCGAACTTCCGTTTATTTTTTTAACGGCAAAATCGTTAAAAATAGATGTTTTAAAAGGATTCTCTCTCGGCGCAGTTGACTATCTTAAAAAACCGATAGACGAAGAGGAATTGGTGGTAAGGATCAATGCACTCCTTGCCAGATTGGTGGCCGATAAAGTGGAAGAACCCCATGTTTCTCAATATATAATCGGGGATTATTTGCTGAACATGGATAATTTTGAACTGAATTATAAAGGAGAATCCATAAAGTTAACGGCCAAAGAGTTTGATCTATTGGCGCTTTTGGCAAAGAACAAGAACCAACTTTGCACCCATAAGGAGATACTCACCACTGTATGGGACAAAAATGATTATTTCAACAAAAAAAGCCTGAACGTCTTCGTTTCGCATTTGCGCAAACATTTGGGTAAAGATCCCAGATTGAGCATCGTAAATGTTAGTCGAAGAGGATTTATGTTGCGCGAATCGGAAGTGTGATGACATATTTTGGCTTAATATTTGAGGCGGCTATTTTAAACTAGAATGCCATTTTGTTGATTGTATGCTGAAGTTTCTAAAAAAACGTGCCCCCAAGCCAACGTTGTCCCAACTTGATAGTTTATATGCGAATACCATACGTAAATGCCCATTGCAAGAGCAAATATCTTATTGTCAAAGACTTATTGAAAGCTCTCAATATCAATTAAGACAATCCTGTCCCAAAGTGGAAACCGATTTCTTCAAGAATCTTATAGAAGCTGCGGATATTGAATTGAAAAAGCTCAAATCTGTTTCGTCTGGTTCATAGCGTAGGTTTGAATGTGTTAGACTTCGTTAAATCTTGCCGTTGTGGGTGATTCGAAATTTAAAATTTTCCGGAACTTTTACAATGCTGAATTACTTTTATAACAGAGGGAATACCTTTTAATTGTAACGATCTTGTAGATCATACGACTGTTATTCCAAATGTTTTCCCATAGGGAAGCACATAAGAATCTCAATCTATATATATGAAAAACATTATTGTAACAATTTTCGGTGTCTTGGCTACAACTACTTATGGACAACAAATCCTTACTCCAAAAAGTAATAACATAGAACAAAATGCCTTAACAGATGAAGCATACACCTTGAACTGGTATATGGTCCAGGATTCCATAATACGTACGTTGGGGAAAGTTGATACCGAAATCATAGTAAAAGATGATGAAGTTAGCTTTGTGGTCAATGTGAGAATTCCAAATGCCACGACTCCTTGGGTGGATACCACTATCGTTAAAAAACAGGATTTTGCGCCCATTTATCACTCCTCATACAATCAAAATAGGGATATGGTACTGAAATATGGAAATCAGTTGACCGGTTATTATTTTGATAAGAAGAGTGAGGAAAAAACAATTATCAATGAAAGTTTACCGGCATCAATTTTTGATAGCAGTAGTTACCCACAATTGATTCGATGTCTTCCCTATGAAGATGGTTTTAGCGCTGCAATTTCCATCTTTGATTACAATCCGAAGGCTAAAATTGGGGAATTGTCCGCATCCATCAACCAAGTAACTTCCCATAAAATGAAGTATAAGGGAAGTACCTTGAATGTATGGAAAGTAGATGTGACCGATGATATCAGTGATAACCGAGTCCTGAACACCTATTATATAAGCAAAAGCTCCAGAAAGCTCTTGAAACATATCATCGATATGAATGGTAGGAAAATGATCATGGCAAGAGAAACCCCGTAAATTAAAACCGCTTCCCCATTTAGTAAACACGCTAAAAGCAGTAACTTTAACGTTGAAAAATAGACTCAATGAAAAATTCAATCCTTCTTCTAGCCCTGTTTTCAATTTGTATTAATGCATTTGCCACGGACACCAAACTTATGGTTAGGGCAAAGGCAAAAGATGCCAAGTTTATTGGTAGTTCCATCGGAGGGGCACATATTATCGTTAGAAACACTTTAAACGGGCATATCTTGGCAGAAGGGGAAACCACCGGTAGCACTGGAAATACAGACCTTATTATGAGAAGTCCCCATGAACGTTACACCCAACTGTCCGATAATGATACAGCTGGTTTTTTAGCGGTTGTGGATATTGATGAACCAACTTTTGTTCAAATAGAAGTAATATCTCCTATTAACAAAAGAAATGCTCAAATACACGCTAGTACTCAAATATGGCTTATACCGGGAAAAGATATTTTGGGTGATGGGATAGTATTGGAAATACCCGGCTTTATAATCGACATATTGGAGCCCAATACACATCAATATATTCCATTGGAAACAGTGATAACATCGGGCATCAATATTAAAGCAAATATTGTGATGATGTGCGGTTGCCCCATTCAAAAAGATGGACTCTGGGACTCCAATCTTATGGAAGTCAGGGCCGTTGTACAAAAGGATGGCGAAGCATATACCGATGTGCCGTTGGACAATCCAGGACAGAATATTTTTGAAGGTAATCTGGCTGTCAAGGAATCCGGCTACTATCAGATCACGGTCTATGCATACAACTCCAAAACGGGGAACACGGGGGTGGATAAAATCAACTACGTGGTCCGAGATTAATTTATGGGCTTACTTGGGTATTTGGATTGATTTGGATGGTGAAAAATAGTACCTTTTACAAATCTATATCAATCCGGCCTTATGAAAAATCATATTATGTTCTCCCTTTTTGCTGCGATATTTGTGATTGCATGCAATCCTAAACCCAGAACCGATTTACTACAAAACGGAATTCCCCTTAAAATGGCGGAATATCGCAAAGAGCAGGTTTCCAACGTAATATATGCGCTTACCTTCGATATTCCCGAAGAGCGGCAAAAACCCATACCTTCCAAAATGAAACTGGATTTATCCATCCATGATCTTTCACATCCGCTTTACCTGGATTTTAATGCAGATAGTACGTTGCTAAAAAACATAAAGGTGAATGGGCAAAACCAAACCATAAACCATCAAAAGCAGCATATAATCATTTCGGAAAACCTTAAAAAAGGACCAAATACCATAGATATCGAGTTCAACGCCGGTGAAATGTCGCTAAACCGAAATCAAGACTATTTGTACACCCTTTTAGTGCCAGATAGGGCAAGTACATTGTTCCCATGTTTTGATCAACCTAACATCAAGGCACGCTACATGTTGAATGTTGCCGTACCCAAGCAGTGGAGCGTCTTATCCGCTTCTTCATTGAAAGAAAAAAAAGAGGTAGGGGACAAGCACTATTTTTCTTTTGTGGAGAGCGACCCCATGAGTACCTACCTGTTTTCGTTGGTGGCCGGAAAATTTGAATCGGTCACCGAAAATCCAGGAGCGTTCGATATGACCCTTTTTTACCGAGAAACAGATTCCTCCAAAATTGAATTCAGCATACCTCGAATTTTTGATCTACACCAGCGTTCAATAGATTTTCTTAAGGACTATACCCAATACGATTTTCCTTTCCAAAAGTTGGATTTTGCAGCCATACCTGGCTTTCAATATGGAGGAATGGAGCATGTAGGTGCCATACAATACAGGCAATCCGCCATTTTTTTGGATGAAAGCTCCACCGAACGACGCAGAATGGGAAGTGCCAAATTAATTGCCCACGAGGCATCACATATGTGGTTTGGGGATCTGGTGACCATGGACTGGTTCAACGATGTATGGATGAAAGAGGTCTTCGCCAATTTTATGGCAGATAAGATCATAAATCCAGCCTTTCCAGAAATCAACCATAATTTACAATTTCTAATCTCCCATTACCGAAACGCATATGGGGAGGATAGAACAAAAGGCACCAACCCCATCCGGCAGGATTTGGCCAATCTAAAAAATGCGGGCAGTCTGTATGGATCTATCATTTACAACAAAGCGCCCATAATGATGCGCCAGTTGGAAGCCACCATTGGCGAAAAGGCATTTAGAGATGGTGTTCGGGAGTATATTTCTACTCATGCCTATGGTAATGCAACTTGGAACGATTTGGTTGATATTTTGGATAAAAAAACGGTTCAAGATCTAAAACAGTGGAGTAATGTTTGGGTGAATCAATCCGGTAGGCCCGTAATTACGGATAAAATTGAATATATTGATGGAAAAATAGCCAGGTTTGTCATCACGCAAAATGCCGAGGATGGCAGTGATAGATTATGGCCGCAAAGTTTCGAGGTATCCTTGGTATATCCGGATAGTACACGAACCATTCCAGTGTCCATTTCCAAGAAAAACACTTCTGTGGATTTAGCAATTGGTCTGCCCAAGCCCAACGCCATTATATATAATTCCAATGCTTTTGGGTATGGAGTTTTTCCGGTTAACACATCAGATCTGGACATAATTCCCAATCTGGAAGAGGAGGTAGCTCGAGCCTATGCCTACTTAAATACCTACGAGAATACATTGACCGGAAATTTATCCGCCGAACAAACCTTTGCTCTTTTGATAGCAGGTGTTTTAAACGAGGAAAACGAATTTGTCCATGGAATGCTCACTGGATTGGCAAATAACTTATACTGGAGTTTTTTAAATGATCAACAACGTGCGGAACAAAATAATTTGATCGAAAATCGACTTTGGGTGAAATTGCTTCAAACCGATGTAAACCCCAATCTTAAAAAGAACATTTTTGATTTGTGGCAAGGAATAGCGTATTCAGAAAAGGCGAAGGAAAAGTTATACGGTGTGTGGAACAAGACCGTCCAAATTCCTGATCTAATGCTTAACCAGGATGATTTTTCCGAGATGGCCATGTCCTTGGCATTGTATGAGCACAGGCTGTCCGAAAAAGTTTTGGAAACGGCCAAAGCCCAATTGAATAATCCGGACAAAATTGAGCGTTTCGAGTTTTTAAGGCCTGCCCTATCTTCCGATGTTGCTATGAGGGATGCCTTTTTTGAGTCCTTTAAAGATGCCAAAAACCGTGAAAAGGAATCTTGGGTAACCACAGCTTGTGGATATATTCATCATCCTTTGCGCCAAAAAACGGCAATTAAACAAGTACCTTTGGCCTTGGAACTTTTACAAGAAATTCAACAAACGGGAGATATCTTTTTTCCCAAACGCTGGCTGGTGGCAACGGTAGGGCAATATCAATCCAAGGAGGCCGTCCGGCATGTGGAATCTTATTTACGGAACCATCCGGATTTGGAACCTTCCTTAAAGGGCAAGTTGTTACAGGCCACAGATAACCTCTATCGATTTAACCGTTTGTAGTTGTTTTTTTTAGGTAATGGATTAACTCATGCTTGGTTAAAAGCCTTACTTCCCAATACAAAAATTGGAAAAAATATTGCCCAAAAGATCGTCCGTAGTCACGCTTCCCGTAATCTCGCCCAAATGATACAAAGCTTGTCGAATGTCGATGGCCATCAAATCGCTGGAAAGATCCATGTCCAAACCTTCTTTTACTTTTTGAATTTCTTCCAGGGCTTTTAAAAGAGCGTCGTAATGTCTGCTATTGGTAACGATGGTACTGTCGCCGCTCAAAGCACCCGAATCAACTAATGATAATAGTTTGTTCTCCAATTCAGAAATACCCGTTTTAAATTTTGCTGAAAGAAATAGGACGTTGGGGATTTCTTTTTGAACCTTATTTTTTTGTTCCTCGTTCAAAAGGTCCATTTTATTGCAAATGGGCAATAATTGCTTGTTAGGGTATCTTTCTTGTATTCTTTCCAGTTCTTTTATGTTAAAATTCATTCCATCGAACAGATACACAATGAGCCGAGCTTTTTCAATCTTGTCGAAAGTACGTTCGATACCGATTTTTTCAACAACATCTTCGGTTTCACGGATTCCAGCGGTATCAATAAACCTAAAGTTAATACCATTTAAACTAATTTGGTCTTCCACAGTGTCCCTAGTAGTTCCAGCTATCTCACTTACAATGGCCCTCTCTTCGTTCAACAAAACATTGAGCAAAGTTGATTTCCCAACATTGGGTTGCCCTACAATGGCCACTGGAATTCCATTTTTGATGACGTTGCCCAAGGCGAAGGAATCAATTAATTTTTTAAGGACGTTACTGATTTTGGTAAGTAGTTCGTTGAACTGGGTTCTGTCGGCAAATTCCACATCTTCTTGCGAAAAGTCGAGTTCAAGTTCAATTAACGATGCAAAATTAAGAAGTTCTTGTCGCAGTTCTTGGATTTCGTTGCTAAACCCCCCGCGCATTTGCTGCATGGCTATATCGTGGGCTGCTTCACTATCGCTTGCTATTAAGTCCGCCACAGCTTCGGCCTGACTCAAATCCATTTTGCCGTTTAAAAATGCTCTCAATGTAAATTCTCCGGCAGATGCTGTACGACACCCATTTCTTAAAAGCAATTGTATGATCTGTTGTTGAATAAAAGGCGAGCCATGACAGGAAATTTCCACTACATTTTCGCCTGTGTAGGAATGTGGTCCTTTAAAAATGGACACCAAGGCTTCATCCAAAATTTTGGCACCGTCTACAATGTTCCCCAAATGTATGGTATGACTTTTTTGCTGGACCAGTTCTTTACCTTTGATGGATTTGAACAATTGATCTACTATACTGATGGCCTGTGGACCCGAAACTCGGATTACGGCAATGGCCCCTGTTCCCGATGGGGTTGCCAAGGCTACGATGTTATCTGAATACGACATGGGCACAAAAGTACAAATAAGCTGCTGTTTGTAACATTTTTATGGATTTGTATACTAATAAGTTGAATCATCAAAATCAATCAAAAAATGGAAGTAATAAATCACAAAGCAGTTAGAACGGACAATACCTTGTTGGCCGTAACACATTTGACACAATTATTGGGCTATGCCATAGGATTTGGCAGCTTGATCGTTCCCTTGATCATTTGGTTATCCTCCAAGGATAGGGTAGAGGGGATGAACGAACATGGAAAGGCCATTATCAACTTTCAGATAAGTCTTATCCTATATATTATAATCAGTATTCCTGCCATCCTACTTTTGGGATTGGGCATATTAGGTTTGATCGGTGTTGCTATTATAGGATTTATTTTACCTATTGTCAATGCGGTAAAGGCCGCAAATGGCGAATCCCCATCTCATTTTATGACCATCAGGTTTATTTAAAAAACAAAAAAGCTGGAACAAAGTTGTCCCAGCTTTTTTAATTATGGTTGGATAGTTGATTTAGTTGTTCAGCATCACCGGCATTACCAGCATGGTAACATGCTCTCCTTCGTCCAGTCCATCGATCGGTGTTAGGATACCCGCTCTGTTCGGCAAGCTCATTTCCAAGGATACTTCGTCGGAAGAAAGATTGTTCAACATTTCCAAAAGAAACCTTGAGTTGAAACCGATTTGCATATCATCTCCTTGGTAGGAGCAAGAAAGTCTTTCCTCAGCCTTATTGCTGTAATCCACATCTTCTGCGGAAATGTTGAGTTCCGCTCCGGCAATCTTTAATCGAATCTGATGTGTTGTTTTGTTCGAAAATATAGAGACCCTTCTTACAGAGCTCAAGAACTGATTCCTTGCTATTGTAAGTTTGTTCGGGTTTTCTTTTGGGATCACGGCTTCGTAGTTCGGATATTTTCCATCGATCAATCTACAAACCAACTCAGTATTGTCAAAGTAGAATTTTGCATTACTATCGTTGTATTCGATGGTGACTTCGGATTCTGAACCTGCCAAAATGCCTTTCAATAAAGTTAAAGGTTTTTTGGGCATAATAAATTCGGCTACTTCCGAAGCTGTTACATCTTGACGTTGATATTTCACCAGTTTATGGGCATCGGTGGCCACAAAGGTCAAATTTTCCGGGGAAAACTGGAAGAATACGCCGCTCATTACCGGACGAAGGTCATCGTTGCCTGCGGCAAAAATGGTCTTGTTGATCGCCGTGGCCAAAATATCGCCCAATAGGGTAGTGGAACTCGGGTTCGAGACTTCTACTGCCTTTGGGAATTCGGCACCGTCGGCATAGGCCAAGGCATATTTACCATGATTGGAACTAATTTCCACTGTATTGTTGTCCTCAACAACAAATGTTAAGGGCTGTTCCGGAAAAGTTTTTAGCGTATCCAACAGTAATCGTGCGGGAACCGCAATGGTACCTTCGGAATCGGAATCCACATCTAGAACCGTACTCATGGTAGTTTCCAGATCGGATGCGGAAACGGTCAGTTTACTTTCTTTTAGATCGAACAAAAAGTTATCAAGGATGGGCAAGGTGTTGCTATTGTTGATAACTCCTCCCAAAACCTGAAGCTGTTTCAATAAATATGTACTCGATACAATAAATTTCATCAACGAAATACTTTAGTATGGCTGCCTTTTTGGCAATTTACCCCTGTTCCAGGGCCTTTAAAATCAATAAAAACAAATATATCCCAAATGGATTAAGCAAAGAAACAATTTTATTAACAGTTACAAGGCAAATTTGCGCTTTCTGTAATATCCGAAGAAAAGGCCGAACAGTAAGGTTAAAATTACTGGCAATCCAATATTTACAAGCTGCCATTTGGTTTTTTGCTCAGCTATTTTTTTAACATCGAGCAATGGAATGGTCACTTTTTTGTTCCGAATGTTAATAAGCCCGGTATTGTCCAAAAGGTAATTTGTGCTGTTCACCAAAAATTCTTTGTTACCATAAAAGCTGTTGGTCCATTTGTCGTACCCCAGTTCCAAGGGCCTTCCGTTCCGCAACTGGTTCTTGACAATATCCCCATCAGAGATTACGATCATTTTATTTTCGGGCCCTTCCTCTAAAGTATTCTGTAGTTTGAGCGGTTTCACTCTGTTTTTGTACATTGAAGTAAAGTTACCTTCGATCAAAACGGCCAAAGGTAGATTACCATTGGTATAGTTCTCCCTGTTAGGTTGCTGGTTTATCATTTCCAAACTAACTATTTTTGGGATGCCATCGGTTTTGGAAAGTGGTGAACTTTGTAGCAAAACTGTTTTTTTGTAATCGTTTTCCAGAATATCCATTGGACTGGTAAATTGGAAACGAACCGCTTCAATATTGGTATTGATAGGGTGATTGTTCTGGGAAAAAACCATGGGATAATAGAACCAAGGCAGCGGATTGTACTGGGAATCGTTTCCTTCGCCCGTGGCCAGGACAATTTGTGTAAAATACAGGTCGTTTACCAGTACGGGATTGATCCTAACGCCATATCTAAAGAACAGGTCTTTTAAGTTGAGGTCTCTTGGTACTGCAATGGCCTCACCGCCACCGGCATAAATACTGTCCATTTCCATGCTTACTTGATCTATCATCCAAATGGACTTGCCCCCGTTGACCATATATTGATCGAGAACATACTTTTCTTGATCGGAAAATGCTTGTGTTGGCTTGGCAATAACGGCCAAATCAAACTCCTTAAGTTGATTTAAAACACTTTGCGGATCGGAAGCTACGGAATCCAATGTTATGGCAGCAATATTATAGTAATCCCTAATGGTGGTAAGATAATCCGCAATGTACATATCATCCAGCTCACCGTTTCCTTTAATAATGGCCACGCTCTTTTTTTCTCCGATGTTGAGTTTGGTAAAGGCGTCCGCAAAGGCATACTCCAATTGTTGCACTGAATTATTGATACGATCTTCGGCAGTGGCTCCCAGTTTGTTTTTTAGCAATGGTACTTTTACGGTCTGGTCCTTATAATTGACCATGGCCCATGGAAAAACCAGCTCGTTGGACACTTTTCCATTTTCCTCTACAGTAACATTTGCAGGCTGTAGCCCCAAGCCCTGTAGTTCGGCAATGGTTTGTTCCGCAAGTTCCTCATCTGCCAGCGGGTCCACCAAATTGTATTTGATGTTACTGTTTTTTGACCCAAAGGATTCGAGCAGTTGTACGGTTTCCGATTTTAACTTGGAAAATTCTGCTGGAATGTTACCGTCCAACAGCACATCTATAATTACGGGCGATTCAAATTTTTTGGCCACTGTTACCGCTGGCTCGGAAAGGGTGTACCTTTTATCTTCGGTAAGATCAAAACGGGTATAGACAAAACTGGCCAACAAATTGATTACTGCAACAGCTATAAGTATTTTTAATGTGGATACAACAAACTTTCCCATTATCGCGGTAATTGTTTTAAACGTTGAAAAGTAAGATAAAGGAATAATAGGGTCAACGATACAAAATAGATCAGGTCACGGGTGTCTATCACTCCTCTTGCAATACTGTCAAAATGTGATCTGGCGCCAATGGCCTCAATGGCTTGTTGGGTTTCTCCGTTGGAAAATAAGGAGGAAACGGCATCAAACCCATTGAATATCAAAAAGCAAACCAGTACGCCTACCAAAAAAGCAATGATCTGGTTATCGGAAAGTGTGGAAGCAAATATCCCAATGGATGTATAGCTTGCCATCAGAAACAATAATCCAAAGTAAGAGCCCAATACCACACCAAGGTCGTAATTGCCTTGTACCATTCCCAACTCCGAAATGGCAAAAACATAAACGATTGTCGGAATCACGGCAATGACACACAATAGGAATGCGCCCCAAAATTTTCCAAGGACCAGTTTCCAAACGGAGATAGGTTTAATGAGCAATAATTCGAGAGTGCCCATTTTTCGTTCTTCGGAAAAGCTCTTCATGGTAATGGCCGGTACCAAAAAGATGAAAATCCAAGGAGCCAATAAAAAGAAGTTGCTCAAATCGGCAAAGCCGTAATCAAAAATGTTGTATTCGCCCTTGAACACCCATAAAAAAAGTCCATTGAGCAGTAAAAACGACCCCACGATCAAATATCCGATGGGCGATGTAAAAAAAGACCGTACCTCTCTCTTAAAAATTGCAAACATTAAGACGGGTTTGTTGATTGTAATTTATGAACACTCCAAGCTTCGGGTTTATCGGAGAACAATTTTTTGGTATTGCCCCAAACCTCTTTAAAAAAATCAGAATTCCTGTAGTTGTTGAGATGCGATTCCGTATCCCAAAAACTATAGGTGAAAAATATATTGGGATTACCAATGTCCTGATATAATTCTACCATGTTGCAGCCTTCAAATCCCAAAATACCATTTTTCGATTCTTCAAAGATTCGTTCAAAACTAGCAATATTTTCGGGTTTAAAAGTCAGTTTTACGATGCGTATCAACATTTACAGAAAATTTATGGTTACGGTATCCCTATAATTTAGGCCAAGAAGCGTTGAAGCACCTCCGACCGAATTAAGGTCGCTCTTGTAAATGGCAAGCTCTATATAACCGGCTGAATTGAAAAGGGCAAGGGCGTCGCCGGGTCCCTTGCGCTGGTTCCGTTCCAAGTTGTAATTTACAATGCCGTTATAACTTTGGTGTACTTGCCGTATTTTGGTGGTCCGAGCAATTATTTCAAAATCACGACCATTCCTATATGCCTCGAACAAACTTTTCTGAATATTGGTAACCACGTTGCCGTAATTGTCAATATAGATCACATTGCCAGAAATAGTCTTGCCCTCGTTGGTTATCCTTGGTTCAAAATCGCGTATTTCCTTTAAGCTTTCCAGAGGTTTGCCGATCACTTCCAATTTACCGCCCCGGGCAATATGGCAGGCTACTTGTACAAATACGTCCAGAACAGGGAAGGCAGTGGGCCGGGAATTGGGCAGATCTATCTGCACCACTTTTTCCGGTTGTACCTCGGAGGTTATCAAGGAAATTACGCCACTGTTCGCACTTACAAAGTAATGTCCATCTACCTGTACAACCATGTGCTCGTTTTCTGGGGATACTTCAGAATCGACCCCAACAATATGTACCGTTCCCTTTGGGAAAGATCGGTATGCATTTTTAAGGATGTAGGCGCACTCTTGTATGTTAAATGGTCCTATGGCATGCGAAATATCAACAATGTTGATGTCAGTCAGGTTGCTCAGTATTGCCCCTTTTACCGCACCAACAAAGTGGTCTTTATATCCAAAATCTGTGGTAAGGGTTATGATTGCCATGCAATACTGTTGATATGTTTTTCGGCGTTCAAATTGATTTTTAGTTAAGTTTGTTTTGTAAAATTAGTTAAAAAGAAAGAATAAAATTCTTCAAAAGCAACTGTAACACCTCACTATTTTTGAACGAACTTGTAATCGAACTTACGGAAATCAGTCCACAAGAATTTTTTGGGCAACAAAACTCAAATATCGAGTTACTGAAGAAATACTTTCCAAAGCTTAAAATTGTAGCACGAGGAAATAAGATCAAGGTATTTGGAGACGAAGAACTATTGGAAGAATTCGACAAACGTTTTGATGAGCTAACCGGGCAATTTGCCAAATACAACAAGCTCGATGAAAACATGATCGAAAGGGTACTTACCAGCAACAGCAAGGAGGATTATACGTCGTCTTCCTCTAGTGGCGATGTTTTGGTACATGGGGTAAGTGGCAGGTTGATCAAAGCGCAGACCGCCAATCAGCGTCGTTTGGTAGATGCCTGTAGGGCCAACGATATGGTTTTTGCCATTGGTCCGGCCGGTACGGGTAAAACGTACACCGGAGTGGCACTTGCCGTAAAGGCCTTAAAAGAAAAACAGGTTAGGCGAATTATCTTAACGAGACCTGCGGTAGAAGCAGGGGAGAACCTTGGATTTCTACCGGGAGATCTTAAGGAAAAGCTCGATCCATATATGCAGCCCCTCTACGATGCCCTTCGGGATATGATTCCAGCTGAAAAGCTCGAAAAATATATTGAGGACGGCACTATTCAAATAGCGCCAATGGCTTTTATGAGAGGTCGTACCTTGGATAACGCCTTTGTAATCCTGGATGAAGCGCAAAATACCACCCATGCCCAAATGAAGATGTTTTTGACCCGTATGGGCAAGAACGCCAAGTTTTTGCTAACAGGGGATCCTGGCCAGATTGATTTGCCACGTAGGGTAATCTCCGGACTTAAGGAAGCCTTGTTGATTTTAAAAAACGTGGAGGGTATCAGTATAATTTATTTGGACGATAAGGATGTGATCCGACACAAATTGGTGAAAAAGGTAATCGATGCCTATCAAAATATAGAGCACCAGAATCAATTCTAAGAAAATAATGGGAATGAATACACTGATGTCCACGGATTTTAATTTTCCTGGGCAAAAATCTGTTTACAAAGGAAAGGTAAGAGAGGTTTATACCTTGGATAACGATGTTCTGGTAATGGTGGCAACCGATCGTTTATCCGCTTTTGATGTGGTAATGCCCAAAGGAATACCCTATAAAGGACAAATCCTGAATCAAATTGCAACTAAAATGATGAAGGATACTGAAGATATAGTCCCTAATTGGTTAATGGCCACTCCGGACCCCAATGTTGCGGTAGGTAAGGCCTGTGAGCCATTCAAGGTGGAAATGGTGATTCGGGGCTATATGTCGGGCCATGCCGCTCGCGAATATAAAGCGGGAAAAAGAACACTTTGTGGTGTGTCCATGCCAGAGGGTATGAAAGAGAACGATAAATTCCCAGAACCCATCATCACACCAGCAACAAAGGCAGAAAAAGGAGATCATGACGAGGATATTTCCAAAGAAGAAATTTTAAAAAGAAGCATCGTATCTGCCGAAGATTACGAAGTTCTGGAAAAGTACACACGTGCACTTTTTCAGAGAGGAACCGAAATTGCCGCCAAAAGAGGACTGATCTTGGTGGATACCAAGTACGAGTTCGGTAAAACCAAAGATGGGGAAATTGTGTTGATCGATGAGATCCACACTCCCGATTCATCACGTTATTTTTATGCGGATGGTTATAAGGAGCGTCAAGAAAAAGGTGAAGCCCAAAAACAGTTGTCAAAGGAATTTGTAAGACAATGGTTGATTTCCAATGGATTCCAAGGGCTGGAGGGACAGGAGGTCCCTGCAATGTCCGATGAGTATATCCAATCCGTATCTAACCGATATATTGAACTCTACGAAAACATAACCGGGGAGAAATTCGTTAAAAGTGATATATCGAATCTCCAAGAACGTATTTTGACCAATGTTACTGATTATTTTGTAAAATAGTAATCTCGAATTACGATTTAACCAATAAAATAAAGGGAATTTTATCAATTCCCTTTATTTATATCAATAGGTTTGCAAAATATTTAAAGCTAATTTGATATATTTATGCTAATTAAGTATATCAACCATGGAAAGCTGTCCAAACTGCTCATCTACAGAGTTTACCAAAGCCGGGATCATTAAAGAGAGGCAACGCTACAAATGCAAATCCTGTGGTTACTATTTTACGGTGCCAAAGTTGGGAAAGCAAATCGATGATTACTTTGTGAACAAAGCATTACAACTGTACTTGGAGGGACTTACCTATCGCGAAATAGAGCGTATTTTAGGGGTTTCCCATGTTTCGGTGATGAACTGGGTCAGAAAGTATAATATTAAAAGACCCTACAATTCCAAATATCACCCCACTTATAAGATTTTGAATCTTACCGAGCTTCAAAAATACTTTCAAAGCCCTGAAAATCTGAAAGGTGCAGGGCAACTGGTAACCGAACTTGGAGATAAATTTATGCTTATTAAATGGGATCGGTTCAAAGATTAGATATAGGTAATTAGCAAAAAAATATATTGATTTTCATTCGGGAATATATTTTTAAGATGTTCGTAGAGCACATAACTCACTAACATCCAAACTGAAATGAAAAATATACTGATCGGAACTGCGTTTTTTCTTCTTTGGGTTCCAAAATCATTTTCGCAAGGAAACACCGAGTACACGGGAGGTTTCAAAGTCAAGTTTAACGAGGATGGTTCCAAATATCTTCGTATGATAGCATGGGGTCAATTTTGGGCCCAATACAATGATAATGTTCCAGACGATGTGAGCACAACAAACCTTAGTGTAAGACGAGCTAGGTTTTTGACCTTTACACAACTTAACAAGAAATTTCTAATACTAACCCATTTTGGGTTGAACAGTTTAAATGGAAACAACATTAGTGCTGTTGGAAAGGAAGATTCTTCCCAATTGTTCTTTCACGATTTTTGGGGAGAATGGCAAGTACACAAGAATGTAGCCATCGGTACCGGATTGCACTATTGGAACGGTATTTCCAGAATGAACAACAGTAGTACCCTTAATTTCCTGACCTTGGACAACAACCGTCCCTCTTGGGCAGTTTTGGGACTAAGTGATCAGTTTGCCCGTCACATTGGGGTATATGCCAAAGGTAATATTGGAAGATTACAATATCGTGTTTCCTTTAACGAGGCCATAACCAATACCTTGGATGCTTCAAACGATCCAATACCCAATGGTCGAGCAGTATATCGGGGTCGCGAATTGCTGGGTTCAGCAGATGCGGGCAAAGTAATCCAAGGTTATTTTGACTATCATTTTTTAGATCAAGAATCCAATTTTTTGCCCTATAAAGTAGGAACATATTTGGGCAGTAAAAGAATATTTAATGTCGGTGCCGGATTCTTGACCCATAGAAACGGTACGGTAATAGCGGACGGAGCAGGAAACCTGGAAGGCGAAAATGTAAATATTTTCGCAGTGGATGCCTATTACGATGCCCCTCTTGGTGAAGATGGTTCTGCCATTACGGCCTATGTAGTATTCCAAAATAACGATTATGGTCGTAACTTCAACCTTGGGCCGTACGGAACCGGGAATATGGTTTATGGACATGTAGGATATCTGGTTTCCGGTCCAGCGGATAAATCAAGGGTACAGCCTTATGTGTCCTACCAAACAAGATCGATAGACGCAATAGACGATAACGCCACACGGTTGGGCTTGGGAATCAACCTATTTATGACAGGGCATCATTCTAAATTAACATTGGAGTATGCCAATTCAAAAATTGGTTCTGGTGACAACAATGGTGTGGTAACCTTGCAAGCACAGATTTATTTATAACTAAACAACCAACAAATTATGTCAGAAAAACAAAAAAAGGCCTCGGCCTATTGGAAAGAGAACCTAAGGTACTTGGTAATACTACTAGTCATTTGGTTCTTGGTCTCCTACGGAGCAGGTATCCTTTTTAAGGATGCATTGAACAACATTCGATTGGGCGGATTTAAACTTGGGTTTTGGTTCGCGCAACAAGGATCTATTTATGTATTTGTCATCCTCATTTTTGTGTACGTACGCCTAATGAACAAATTGGACAAAAAGTACGGATACGACGAAGAATAATTAACCGATAAAATCAAAACATTATGAGCGATGTACAAATTTGGACCTATGTCTTGGTAGCCTTGTCATTTGGTCTGTATATAGGAATAGCAATTTGGTCCCGAGCGGGTTCCACTAAAGAATTTTACGTGGCCGGAGGAGGTGTTTCCCCATTGGCCAACGGTATGGCCACTGCAGCGGATTGGATGTCGGCAGCGTCTTTTATATCCATGGCAGGAATTATTTCTTTTGCCGGCTACGATGGCGCCGTTTACCTTATGGGATGGACCGGTGGTTATGTTCTCCTGGCACTGCTTCTGGCACCATATTTAAGAAAGTTTGGAAAGTTTACAGTTCCCGATTTTATTGGAGAACGCTATTACTCCAAAACAGCTAGGGTTGTTGCAGTTATCTGCGCACTCATCGTATCCTTTACTTATGTTGCCGGACAGATGAGAGGGGTTGGAATTGTGTTTTCAAGGTATCTGGAAGTAGATATCAATACCGGAGTTGTTATCGGAATGGTAATCGTATTGTTCTATGCCGTCCTTGGAGGTATGAAAGGGATAACCTATACCCAAGTGGCCCAATATTGCGTATTGATTTTCGCCTTTATGGTACCTGCAATTTTCATTTCTATCCAAATGACAGGGAACCCTGTGCCACAACTAGGATTTGGCAGCACTTTGGCCGATGGCTCTGGAACTTATCTTTTGGATAAACTGGACGGACTATCCACGGAACTCGGATTTGCAGAATATACCGATGGATCTAAAAGTATGGTCGATGTTTTTGCCATAACCCTGGCACTTATGGTCGGTACCGCAGGTTTACCTCATGTAATCGTTCGTTTCTTTACCGTAAAACGGGTGCGAGATGCAAGAAAATCCGCAGGTTTGGCCTTATTGTTCATTGCGATCTTGTACACTACTGCACCCGCAGTAGCCGTGTTTGCCAGAACTAATCTTATCGAAACTGTTAGTGGAAAAGAATATAATAGCATGCCAGAATGGTTCAATCGTTGGGAAAAAACAGGGTTGATAGGGCACGAGGATAAAAATGGCGATGGCATAATTCAATATGTAGCCTCTCCCGAGGTAAACGAACTTACCGTTGATAGGGACATTATGGTTTTGGCCAACCCGGAAATTGCAGATCTCCCGGCATGGGTTATCGGTTTAATTGCGGCAGGTGGATTGGCGGCTGCCCTATCTACGGCAGCAGGTCTGTTGTTGGTTATTTCCTCTTCGGTTTCCCATGATCTGATCAAGAACGTGCTTAAACCAGATCTTTCAGAAAAAGGCGAGCTATGGGCAGCAAGACTTTCTGCAGCCGTAGCAGTGGTTATAGCCGGTTATTTTGGGATCAATCCCCCCGGGTTTGTCGCAGCGGTGGTGGCCTTGGCCTTTGGATTGGCAGCTGCTTCGTTCTTCCCTGCCATTATTTTAGGTATTTTCTACAAAAAAATGAATAGCAAGGGAGCTGTTTCAGGAATGATCGTAGGCCTTTGTCTTATGCTCTTTTATATGCTGAAATTTAAATTTGGAATTTTTGACGGCGGAAAAGATGCCGTAGCAGGTCTTCAAGAAAGTTGGTGGTTTGGTGTTTCGCCAGAAGGATTTGGAACCATTGCCATGGTAGTCAACTTTATTGTCGCCATTGTAGTTAACATGTTTACTCCCGAACCACCTGAAGAAGTACAGGAAATAGTGGAACACATAAGAATACCCAGCGGTGCGGGTGAAGCATCGACACATTAATTAGTTGGTTGTGAAAAAGCGGTACGGTATGGTTTTACCGTACCGTTTTTTGTAATTTTAAGTTTGGCGACCTTGAAAATAAAAATGAAAAAACGGCATCAGCAGAAATTGATCCTTGTTTCCATAGTATTGTTCTTTTTATGGAATGTTCCCTTTGTTACCCTATTTGACAGCGATGGACATTTTTTCGGTTTCCCCATATTTTATGTTTTTATTTTCTTGAGCTGGTTAATCGCGATCGTTTTGGCCTATATCATTTTAAAACGGTTCTATGAGTAATTATGCAGTAGGATTGGTTATTGTACTGTATTTGGCCATGCTTTTTGTTCTAGCGTATTTTGCCGAAAAGAACAAACGAAGCAAATGGACGAACAACCCGTATGTGTATACCCTTTCCTTGGCCGTGTATTGTACAGCTTGGACCTATTACGGAAGTGTAGGGATAGCATCGAGCTCCGGGATTAGTTTTTTGGCCATTTATTTGGGACCGGTAATTGCCCTACCACTTTGGATCGTTTTAATGAGAAAGGTGATCCGTATATCCAAGCAGCACAAAATTTCCAGTATTGCCGATTTTATTTCCATGCGGTATGGTAACAACAGACAATTGGGAGCTTTGGTTACCTTAACGTGCTTGTTCGCTATAATTCCATACATATCCTTACAACTTAAAGCCGTATCCGAGACCTTTTCACTCATTTCCGCAAAGGGGAGTTACCGATCCACAGGTTTTTTTGATGACTCTACTTTTTACATCGCGTTGCTTATAGCGGTTTTTGTAGCCTTCTACGGAACACTATCAACAGATACTTCGGAACATAGAAAAGGGATTGTGGCAACAGTGGCCTTGGAATCCATTTTAAAGTTGTGTTTTTTCTTGGTGATCGGTATTTACATCACATTCTACCTTTTTGATGGCACTGCGGATATCTACCATAAAGCAAGTTTACAAGATAATTTTGATCAACTGATCTCTTTTGGCGGTTTGGAAAATGGGTTTAATTGGCTTTTTACGATTTGTCTCTCTTTTTTCGCCATTTTTTTATTGCCCCGACAGTTCCATGTATCCGTAGTGGAAAATGATAACGAGAGTCACCTGCGTAAGGCCATTTGGTTGTTTCCTTTGTATTTGCTGTTGTTCAATGTATTTGTGATCTTTATTGCCTGGGCAGGAAACTTAAATTTGTTACAATCGGTAAACCACGATTATTATTCACTTTTATTGCCATTGCAGCACAACAATTACGGATTGGCCTTAATGGTTTTTGTTGGGGGATTCACTACTGTAATTTCAATGATCGTGGTATCGACCCTGGCGTTGTCCACAATGGTGAGCAACAATATTGTGATTCCTTATGGGTTTATAAAAACCTTGGTGGAAGGTAATCCGGAAGAAAATACCAAGCGTATCAAAAATATAAGAAGGGTCGCTATTTTCCTTTTGATTATTATAGCTTATTACTTCTACATCCAATTTTCGGCCCAATTATCCTTGTACTCCATTGGCCTCATTTCTTTTTTGATCATTGCTCAGTTGGCACCGTCGTTCTTTCTAGGGTTGACCTGGAGGCGAGGCACTGCACGTGGTGTCGAAGCAGGGATATTGATAGGTTTGGTTGTTGTTTTTTACACCTTGTTCCTGCCAGTTATCAGTAAAGCAACAATGCCGGAACTTGATTTTACTGAAGAAGGCTTTTTTGGTTTTGCATGGCTCAGGCCCGCACATTTGTTAGGATTGGATTATTTTACCCCGGAAAGCAATGCCTTTTTCTGGAGCATGTCTCTCAACACTCTGGTGTTTGTTGGACTTTCCCTAAGAACAAAAGGAAATTATAGGGAGAGGAACTATGCTGAAATGTTTGTGAACCACGAGAATTATGGCAACCTTCAAGAAGGGGGGTTTATATGGAAAGGAGAAGCCTACGTTGCCGATATAAAGCGATTGTTGAGCCGATTTTTGGGGGAGCAGCGTACCAACAGGGCTTTGCGGTTGTTCAATAGAAAATATAATATATCAGAAGCAGAGGAACGGGCAGATGCAAGATTGATCAATTTTTCTGAAAAACTACTAACGGGAAGTATTGGAAGTGCTTCGGCCAAAATTTTATTGGCCTCGGTATCCAAGGAAACACCTATAAGTTTGGTAGAAGTGCTCAATATTCTGGAAGAGAGTAAAGAGACAAAGGCCAGTAATAAACTGCTCAGGGAAAAATCTGCTGAACTGGCCGCAATGACGCAGCAATTAAAAACGGCCAATGAAGAACTGCGCATACAGGATAAACTTAAAGATGAGTTTTTGGATACGGTTGCACATGAACTCAAAACACCTATAACCTCCATAAAAGCTGCATCGGAAGTATTGGAGGACGAGAATATGCCTCCCGAATTAAGAAATAGGTTCCTAGAGAATATAAATAGGGATACGGATAGGTTGAGCACTTTAATACACAATATCCTAGATCTGGAAAAATTGTCCGGTAATCGAACAGAGTTGGACATTCGGGAACACAATATGTCCAAAACTATAGGAAAGGCCATCAAGGGGGTGGAACAGATCGCATCCAAAAAAGAAACAAAGATCAAATTTTCGAGCAAGGAAAAAATCCTTGCATTTTATGATGAAGACCGAATTTTACAGGTATTGACAAATTTGCTGTCGAATTCCCTTAAATTTACAGAACCCCGTAACGGAAAAATTAAAATTCTGTTGGAAGGTCTGGAAAACGAGGTGTTGATCGCCATTGAGGACAATGGAAGAGGAATCCCAGATGAGGACAAAGATTACATTTTCGAAAAATTTTATCAATCAAAAAACCAGAACATAAAAAAACCAAAGGGCAGTGGACTTGGTCTTGCCATTTGTAAAAAAATAGTGGAAAGTCATAACGGGACCATTGTGGTGGATAAGAATTTTAAGTCAGGTACTCGAATGATCTTTTCAATACCCAAAAAATAATGGAGCAGAAGAAAATACTGATCGTAGATGATGAACCCAATATCGTAATGTCGTTGGAATATGCCTTTAAAAAGAAAGATTTTGAGGTGTTTATTGCAAGAGACGGTACAGAGGCATTGGAAATAGCCATCAAAGAGGAACCGGACCTTATTTTACTGGATATAATGATGCCGGAAATGGACGGGTTTGAAACGCTGAAACGAGTAAGAAACAATCAGGACCTCAACCATACCAAAGTGGTATTCCTATCAGCAAAAAGTAAGGAGAAAGATATCGAAAAAGGATTAAAAATGGGCGCCGACGGTTACATGACCAAGCCCTTTTCCATAAAAAAAGTAATCACCGATATCGAAGGGTTATTGAGGTAGACATGTTTTTAAAATAGCGAGAAGAAAAAAAATTACATATAAACTAAACAAATTTATAGATGAGTAATTATCATATCAAACATTTGGAAGAGTACTTTCAAGTGTACCGAAAATCCGTAAGAAACCCTGAAGGTTTCTGGGAGGAAGTAGCAGAGGAACACTTTCATTGGCGAAAAAAATGGGATACTGTTTTGGAATGGGATTTCTCCAAACCGGAGATAAGCTGGTTCAAAGGAGCCAAACTTAACATTACGGAAAACTGTATCGACCGTCACTTAAGAATCCGGGGCGACAAGACAGCAATTCTATTTGAACCGAACGACCCGAGCGAAGAAGCGGAACATATTACGTATAACCAACTCCATGAACGTGTTTGTAAATATGCCAATGTATTAAAGGATCAAGGTGTAAAAAAAGGGGATAGGGTCGTAGTTTATTTACCTATGATTCCCGATTTGGCCATTGCAATTTTGGCCTGCGCTCGAATTGGAGCCATACATTCGGTGGTTTTTGCCGGATTTTCTTCTACTGCACTCTCTACTAGGATTAACGATTGTGGCGCTAAGATGGTGCTCACTTCTGACGGATCGTACCGAGGAAAAAAAATAATCGACTTAAAAGCAATTGTAGATGAAGCCTTGGAGAGTTGCCCGGAGGTAAAGACCGTTCTAGTGACCAAACGCACAGGAGGAGAGGTGACTATGAAGGAAGGTCGCGATATATGGGTGCAACCATTGCTCGATAAGGCCTATTTGGACTGTGTTCCGGAAATTATGGATGCAGAAGACCCCCTGTTTATTCTTTACACCTCAGGTTCTACAGGCCGCCCAAAGGGAATGGTGCATACCACCGGAGGATATATGGTATACACCGCCTATTCGTTTAAAAATGTATTCCAATATCGTGAGGAGGATGTGTATTGGTGTACCGCGGATATTGGTTGGATCACAGGTCACTCTTACATTGTTTATGGACCGCTGGCCAACGGGGCCACTACAGTTATGTTCGAGGGAGTTCCTTCCTATCCCGATTTTGGCAGATTTTGGGAAGTGGTTCAAAAACACAAGGTAACCCAATTTTATACTGCACCAACGGCGATACGGGCCTTGGCAAAGCAGAATTTGGATTTTGTGACCGATTACGATTTGTCCAGTTTAAAAGTCTTGGGAACCGTTGGGGAGCCGATCAATGAGGAGGCTTGGCACTGGTACAATGATCATGTAGGTGATAAAAAATGTCCTATCGTAGATACTTGGTGGCAAACCGAGACCGGAGGAATACTAATTTCTCCAATTCCATTTTCCACTCCTACAAAACCAACCTATGCAACATTGCCCTTGCCGGGCATTCAACCAGCGCTAATGGATGAGACAGGAGAAGAAATCAAAGGGAATCAGGTAGATGGTCGTTTATGCATCAAGTTTCCATGGCCATCCATAGCAAGGACCATTTGGGGCAATCATCAACGGTATAAGGATACCTATTTTTCTGCCTTCGAAGGCAAATATTTTACCGGAGATGGAGCTTTAAGAGATGAAGTGGGCTATTATAGGATTACGGGAAGGGTAGATGATGTGATTATTGTTTCCGGGCACAATCTAGGAACAGCGCCCATTGAAGATGCCATTAACGAACATCCGGCCGTTGCAGAATCTGCCATTGTTGGATTCCCACACGATATAAAAGGAAATGCGTTGTACGGTTATATTATTTTGAAGGAAACAGGAGAAGACCGTAACCGGGATAACCTAAAAAAGGAAATCAATGAATTGATCACCGATCACATTGGACCAATTGCCAAATTGGACAAGATTCAATTTACAGAAGGATTGCCCAAAACGCGAAGCGGTAAGATCATGAGGCGTATTCTAAGAAAAATTGCATCCAAAGACACGGCAAACCTTGGAGATACATCCACTTTATTGAATCCGGAAGTAGTGGAGAGCATTATCAAGGAAAGTCTTTAAGACAAGAAATTCAAATAAACTAAAAGACCTCCTTATCTCATGAGGTCTTTTAGTTTATTGGGCTTTAATTTTTCAATAACCCTTAATAGGGCTATGGCAGTTATGTAGGCGTCGCCCAGCGCGGTGTGCCTATCTTTTCGGGAAATACTGAATTTTTTGGCCAAATCGTCCAAAGAGTAACGTTCCTTTTTTTCCACTACGGAAGAAATCAACACAGTTCTGGAGTATAGTGATTCGGTATCCAGTGTCTTATTTTTTAATTTAGGGAGTCCGTTCCTTTTAAGAGCGGCATTCATCATACGTACATCGAACATAACATGGTGCCCCACCAGAACATGGTTTCCAATATATTTTAAAAATAATTTCAGCGCATCCAATTCGGAAATGCAGTTGTACTTGGTTTTTTTAAGGATGCCATGTATCTCGGCGCTCTGCTTATCGTAATGCTCTTGTTTTAAATACAGCTCAAGGCTATCTTTTACCACAATATTATTGTCCTTTAGTTTTAAGGCGCCAATGCACAACATCCGATCTTTGGTAAGATTAAAGCCGGTGGTTTCCGTATCAAATACAACAAACGTGTTGTCTTTGACATCCGTGGGTAGCTTTTGATTGAAATTTGCATCGTAATCCCACCAAAAATCGGGAAGTTCCAATTCTTTTTTTTTGAAGAAAGACCACATTAGCGCAAGAGGTTTTTGACCTGGAACCTGACCTCGATCAAAGATTGTATTTCCTTGATGGTCTTAAAGGTTCTCTTTAATTTTATTTTTTCCTCTTTGTTCAATTTATCCAGTGCAATATATCTGCCGGAATCATTATGGAGCAGGCCCTGTCTGGTTCTAAATTTGAGCAAGGCTTTACTAGCGTATGAGCACGCCAAGTATAATTCCTTGTTATTGGGTTCCAGTTCGGCAAGTTTTTCGTACCTACCTGCTGTATTGTTTATGGATTTGATGGAATGTGACAGGATAAGTACCCTTGCTGCATCGATTATCGGCATTAGCGCACGGAGCTTTAAATCAAAAAAGTCTTTGTGCTCACCATCTTGTTCCACCAAAAAATCCCTAAAAAACCCTGAAGGTGACGGATTCTGAAGAGCCCCACTGGCCAAATATGTAAAAAATTGTGGGTATCGGTTGGCATGGCCAAATATACTGTGGGACAATTCGTCCGCCAGGAACTTTTCTCCAAAGACCACGCTATAATCAAAGAAAATGGAAGAGAGTAATATCTCATCCGGTCCGGGGTTATGGATCCAATGGGCGGTTATCTTTTTCCATTCGCTCAAACTCTGGCACCAAGATGGGTTGGAGGCCATCATGTTTGCAGGACAATATTCAAAACCAATGGTGTTCAGACTTTTGGAAATACGCTCGCCCAATTTTAGAAAATAACTTCTGGTTTCCTCGAGCTTTTCATTCGCAACATCTTCAAAAATAATGGCATTGTCCTGATCTGTATTTAGTAATTGTTCCCCGCGTCCTTGACTCCCCATACTGAGCCAAGTAAATTTAACGGGGGGCTCGCGCTCCATTTTTGCTAAAGCCAATTGTATAACCTGCTTGGTTGAGGCATCGTTTAATTCAGAAATTATTTTCGACACCAGTCCCAAAGGGATGTTTTGTTCCAAGTATCCTTGCAAAAGGTTCATGGTGCCGTGCCGGATACTTCGTAATCTTTTAGCTGTGGCAGCTCTTTTTATGGCACGTAGAAGCACTGCTGGATTGTTTCCGACAGCGACCATAATATCGTGTTTGGAAAGAATCCCGACAGTGGGAGTCTCGGTTGTACCGTCTTCTGTGAGAACCAAATGACTGATGTTACTTTTCATCATGGCCATTTGAGATTGGGCCAAAGTAAGCTCTTTTGGATAGGTGATGATTGGTGAAGACATAATGGTCCTGGCCGATTCGGTTATTGGATATTGTCCGGTAGCCACTTTTTTTCTGAGGTCCTTGTCCGTTATTATTCCCACGGGCAATTGCTCTTTCTCCACTAAAATAGAGCTCACATTGTGCTTGGTCATTATATCTGCAATTTCCTTTATACTTGCGTTTTCCGCACAGGTGATGAGGTCCTTGGAGTATTTTATAGGTTGTAGGTCCAATATTTTATTGGTAGAATAGCGCTCGGCATCTTCATTTATTCCATAAAGTTTGCCCCGATGTTTTATCGAATAGGGATTTCCGGTATTGGACGCGAAGCTTTCGATCAAAAAATTGCCAATACGTTTATTTTCGAGGGCCAAGGGTTTAAATTCCTTGATAGGAATGGCATAAAGAATTGTTTCTTCGTAAGCTTTTGCTTCCAATTTATATTTTTCCTGTGCCAAAAGGGGGCGTAAACCAAAAACGTCGCCTTCGTCGCATATATCCAAGATTTGACTTGATCCTACTTTGGACAGCGATACGGCTCCTTTGTTTACCACATAAAAATGATCATGGGGATTTTCGTTCTGGGAAAAAACTATGGTATTGGTCTCTTTATGGATAATGACCACCTCAATGGACAATTTTTCCAATTGTTCGGGCTCCATTGCATTGAAAGGCGGGTAATTTTTTAAAAAGTCGGCAATACGTTCGGATATTGTATTCTTCATGCTAGCCTATATGTAAACGTAAATCCTAGAAAAGTCCATCAAAATATGAGCATTGGGTTGTCACAAACAACCAATGGCAACGTTATTTCCCTTTACTGGCCTTATTATAGGCCCTGATCATGAGAATGGCCCATACGGCCACGAGCACAATAACAACAACAGAAAACCATAAAACGATATTATTTGCCGTCATTGTCAACAAGTTTTAGGTAAATCATAACACCCAAGAGGGTAGGGGCCCACAGTCCCACAAAGAGACCATGTTCGGGGTGTCCATTAAGAAAAAGGTATTCCGCCACTAAGATGATCATTGCGCATAGAGTCAGCATCAATAGATTAGCGGTTCCCAGTTTTTTAAAATAATTCATTATTTGGTTGGTTTTTGGACTTTTAAGTTAGTGAAAAAAGAATACCAAGAAAATAAAAATTGTTCTACTTTTAAGGAGAAGGGCGGTTTATGGCTACGCAGTTACCCAATTCGAGTTCCATTGGCCACTTTTCTTTCCGGTTGGATCAATGTAACTTCTTTTTCATCGCCGACGCAGCCCATCACCAAACATTCGCTCATTATCGTGGCTATTTGTTTTGGAGGAAAATTGAGAACTGCGATCACTTGTTTGCCGACCAATTCTTCCGGTGTATATAGTTTTGTAATTTGGGCCGATGTTTTTCTTGTGCCAAAGGGTCCAAAATCCACGATCATTTTATAAGCAGGGTTTCTTACTTCTTTAAATTTTTCTGCTGAGATAATGGTTCCTACCCTCATTTCCACTTTAATGAATTCGCTCCAATTTAATTTTTCTTGTTCCGACTGTTCCATTCTATAAATTAATTGAACACCAAAGGTAGGGATAAGCATAGGTTTTAGCCAGCCCTGCCTAATGGTTAAGGATTATTTGTAATTTACAAGGAATAGGTGGCCACACTGGGCAATATAGCCATTATTGCCCATGGTTATGGATTACAAAATCCAAAGGAATGAGGTCAGTCGAAACAAAATGATTTTTATAAATGGATGAATGGGTTAAACTTGATATGGTCAGATTCAACTTGTTTACAGGGTGTACTGTTGGTTGCAAATGCCATTTTTTGGTTAAATCCAAAAATAATATAGAGCAATAAGCGTAATGTTTTATTGACTTTCATCTGTTTTGGCCTTTAAAATTGAAATCCAGATTCCTATGGCCAACGAAATACCGATGAACAGTAACGAAAACCATTCTGGTATTTCCACCCAACTGGCTGTAATGAGCTTAAGGGAAACAAAGATCAATATGGAAAAAACACTATACTTTAAATACTTGAACTTCTCCAACATGTTCGCCAAGAAAAAATAGAGCGAACGCAGTCCCATAATGGCAAATATATTGGAACTGAAAACAATAAACGGGTCGGTAGTGAGGGCAAAGATTGCCGGAATACTGTCAAGAGCAAATAAAATATCGGTAAATTCTATAGTGATCAGGGCTCCAAACATTGCAGTAAAAACGCGTTTTCCGTTTATTTCGGTCCTAAAATGGCCATTATCCAATTTGTTCGATATATTAAAAAACTTGGCGATTCCTTTGTTTTGTTCATAGTCCTTAGGTTGTTCTTCTTTTTTTAGCATGTTAAAAGCGGTGTACAAGAGGAACAGACCAAAAAAAATGGTGATTTGGTGAATTTTGTGAATTAGAATGAGACCTACACCAATAAGAATAGCCCTAAACACTATGGCTCCGATTATACCGAGAAACAGTAATTTATGTTGGTACTGTTTTGGGATTTTGTACCCAACAAAAATTATCGCTATAACGAACAGGTTGTCCACGCTTAACGATAGTTCGATAATGTAGCCTGTGAGATATTTTATCACACTATTGCCAGGAGAGAGGTTGCTTGGGTTGTCCACCATCCCATTTTTGTAAAACCAATAGACAATTCCGCTAAAAACCAAGGCATTTACAACAAAAAAGAGGGTTTCAAATACAGCTTGTTTGGGGTTGGTCACCTTATCCTTTTTGTGTAGGATAAAGAAATCGATAAACAAGAGTACGCCTACATGGGCTATCAAAACAATCCAAGGCAAGGTATTTCCCATGGTTTAGTCAGGTTTTTGTTTTGCTATTGTGCATTGTAAATATAAAACTAACGAGATCCCATTGTAGCAATTATTTTAATGACTAGTTTATGTCGATTTAAATAACTGATTTTATAGGGCCTCAATATTTTAGGATTCCACTTTCCGAATTAAATTCTTTACACAGAACTAAATTCTAGGGAATTGGATATAGTATTCAAATTATGAATGACCGAGGTAGAATTTGTTTTATTCTTTGTTTCTAATTTCTTTTTCCAGACTGGAAATCAAACTTTGGTACTCCAACTCCAAACTCTCGCCTTTTAAAATAACTTCGTTCATCTTGTTGAGTAATAGAATATACATGTTCTTAAGTTTTTGGGAGCTGAAGGTTTCGATATAAAGTGCTCTGTCCTTAAGCTTTTCGTCGTTGGTCCGCTTACGGATTTTAGCTAGAATTTCTGGATTTATATTTAAATGTTCAATGAAATTTTTTTCCAGATGCTCTTTGGTAAACTCGGTTATCTCATCTTCACTTTCTTGGTAATCCACAACGCGGTCATAAAGCTTGGAAATTCTATTTTTTAGCGAATCGTTGGTGATGATCTCAATTTTACCAGAGCTGATTATGGAATTATAAATCCCTGTTGATGGATCAAAGGTGTGGTTTTCAACATTAGTGGTGATCAACGAATCCAAATAGGTTAGGTCCCTATCGGAGAGATCGACAAAAATAACCTCCTGAAGGCTTTTGTTCCTTAGTATCTGCGCCTTTAAAATAAGGTCCAGTTCGTTAAGGTTTATTTTGATGGATTCGCGAAGACTTTTTAAGGTATTAAGCTCGGACCTGTGCAATTGTTTGTCTTGGTTCCAATTGTTTATCTGCAACGCGATCAATATTCCCAAGACCACAAGCGTTATTTCTCCAATGGCATAGGCCAGATAGTTTTTGAACTTTCCTTCCGAAAGTAATCTCCTTCTAATTCGTCTAAAAATCTTGATCATAGGTTCATTAGTTCTGATGGTTGAAAGACTTTGAAAACGTCTTCCAAAAAGGAACATAAGTTACTGATTTTCGCCTAAGCATTGTTCATTCAAATCGTAAACACAAAATTGGGGGTCGAACTAAACGAATTAATTGAACACTTCCTCCATTTTAAAAGCTTTCCTGTGTCAGTTCATGGTTTATCATTGCTCCGGTTAAGTTTCCGCCATACACCGCCGTGGCAACGGAGCGCATCATGGAACTATTGTCTCCACAGGCAAAAATGCCTTCTTGTGTTGTCTTTTGCATTGCATTAACTTCGATATGTCCTTGATCTGTAAGATTACAGCCCAACATTTTTGGCAGGTGAGAATTTTGTTCAAAAGGAATAGAGGCGTAAGCATATTCAAAACTTTCCTTACTTCCATCATAAAAAACGATCTTTTCCAGATGTCCGTTAACGTGTTCAATTTCCAATACCTTTTTATCTATGATCTTAATATTGTGCCGCTCCAACTTTTTGATTTGAGTCTCATCAAAATCGTGCTTACCGTTGGTAAGAACAGTGATTTGATCGGTTAAATTACTTATTAAAGAAGCAAGATGAAACGCTCTGTCCCCATTGGCGATTATGGCTGTTTTTGTGTTTCTTATTTCGTATCCGTGGCAATACGGACAGTGTACAACGGAAATTCCCCAACATTCCGAAAATCCTTTTATTGACGGCATTAGGTCCTTAATTCCGGATGCGAACACCATTTTTTTAGCAGTAAAACGGTCTCCTTTGTGCGTTGTGACTTCAAATCCATTTTTAACCCTCTTACCACTAACTACAAGACCATTATAAAAATGTACACTGTTGTACTTTTTTACCTGATCTTGCGCAATTTCTGAAATCTCATTTGGTGTGGCCCCGTCTTGGGTAAGAAAATTATGGGAATGTGGCGTTTGTCGGTTACAAGGATTACCGGCATCAATTACCAAAGATGTTCTTAGAGAACGTCCCAAGGCCATGGCTGTTGAAAGTCCTGCATAACTGCCGCCTATTATAATTACTTCGAAGTCTTTTTTGTCCATTGTGTTGTATTTCTAATAGTTGTCTATTTGTTGAGGTACAAAACCATTTGGATCAGCTAATTTTTTTGCGAGAATCCAATAATGGATAAAATTAGCTAAAAATTTATTAATGAAACAAAGTCGCATTAATAATATAGATCAACCTAGTAACAAATAGCTATTCCGTATGCTTTGTTTGGGAGTCCTATAAAGAAAAGTTGCAGAGTTTTTATGCTGAATTAAAAAAAACGGAAATGTTGATGAAGGACATAAAAAAAGCCATCTAACTAAAATACAGTTAAATGGCTTCTCATTTTGTAGCGAGAGGGGGACTTGAACCCCCGGCCTCCGGGTTATGAATCCGACGCTCTAACCAGCTGAGCTACCTCGCCATGGTTTTGCTAAGCGGGTGCAAATATATGTTTAAATTTTCGCTGAATCAAAATTCATTATTAATTTATTATTTGACATTTATTTTTATATCTTCCCAAACTATACAAATGTTGAAAAGGATTTAAAGAACACGACTATGAGTGATAAGGTTAAATTTGAACTGGAATTCGTTATCCAGGCCTCACCACAATTGCTTTACCAATATATTTCCACACCTTCAGGATTATCTGAATGGTACGCAGATAACGTTAATTCCAGAGGAGAGGTGTTTACCTTTATCTGGGATGGATCAGAGGAAAGAGCAAAAATGCTAAAACGTAAAAGCGAAGAGTTTGTAAAGTTGGCCTGGGAAGAAAATGATGACGATTCCTTTTTTGAAATGCGAATTATTGTAGACGAAATCACCAAGGATGTTTCCTTGTTTATAACAGATTTTGCAGACGAAGATGAAGTGGACGAGGCAAAAATGCTCTGGGAAAACCAAGTTTCCGACCTTAAGCAAGTACTGGGATCTACCTAGAACAATTCTTAAGTAAACCGTATATTTGGTCCCGAAAAAAATCGGGACTTTTTTATGGTCAATTCTAATGGAGAAATTTTAGCGGATGATGAGGCAATATTTACCTACAATAATAGGGGATTTAAGTACGGCGATGCCCTTTTTGAAACCATTCGTTATGTAAATGGGACACTCTTTTTTTGGGAAGACCATTATTTTAGACTGATGGCTTCCATGCGTATTCTTAGAATGGAAATTCCAATGGAATTTACTCTGGAGTATTTAGAAGAACAGATCAAGAAAACCATTACAGCAAATGGGTTGGAAAATGGCGCAGTTCGCATACGGTTATCCGTGTATAGAAACGAGGGGGGGCTGTACACACCAAGTACAAATAATGTATCCTACCTCATAGAAGTGAGTTCTATGAAATCTCCATTTTTCACGATAGACAATGGTACTTACGAGGTGGAGCTGTTCAAGGATTTTTATGTGAACAAGGACATGTTGTCCAACCTAAAGACCACCAATAAGTTATTACATGTTGTTGCAGGGGTCTATGCCCAAGAAAATGGATACGCCAACTGTTTGTTGGTGAATACGGATAAAAAAGTGGTCGAGGCCATTAATGGCAACCTGTTTTTGGTTCAGGGCAACGAGGTTAAAACCCCGCCTTTGAGCGATGGATGCCTGGACGGTATCATCAGAAAAAATTTGATGAAATTGATCGCTGCTTCTGAGGAGTTCGATCTTGTAGAAGCGTCCATTTCTCCATTTGAACTTCAAAAAGTGGACGAACTATTCATTACCAATTCAATTATAGGTATTCAGCCAGTAAGTAAATACAGGAAAAAGGAGTACAATGGAACAGTTGCCAAAAGTTTGGTGGGCAAACTAAATGCAAAAGCCAGGATAGGCGTTTAATTCAGCGAAGGGTTCTCCGGCGAATTGGACCATAGAAGATAATCGCCGCCCAATTCGACCATTTTTTCTTTCCAAAATGCATTGGAGGATTTTTCCAAAATACTGCTTTCATATTCGTTGGGAAGCACTACCCACGATTTGGAGGACAGCTCTTGATCCAATTGACTTATTCCCCAACCGGAATACCCCAAAAAGAAACGGATATCCTGTTCGGTAATAATACCGTTGTTGATCAATTTAATGGTCTTTTCAAAATTACCGCCCCAAAAAATACCATCGGAAATCTCAACACTGTTTTCAATAAGTTCCGGTACTTTATGGATAAAGTAGAGATTGTCCTGTTCTACGGGGCCTCCATTAAAAACTTGGAACGGAATGGTAATATCGGAAACGAGGTCACAGATGGTATAATCCAAGGGTTTGTTCAATATAAAGCCTACAGAACCTTCATCATTGTGTTCCGCTATAAGCACCACCGATCGGTTAAAAGAAACATCCCCGGTCAGCGAAGGTTCAGCAACGAGCAAATTTCCTTTTTTTGGCTTTTGGGTTACCATTTTCAAGTGTTTCGTTTATTTAAATTTAACATAATATTTAACATTTACAAAAAATGGGAATCATATAAACTAAAAAAGCACCCCGATCGGGGTGCTTTTGTATATTAAAAATACAATTGATTAGTTTACTGCACCGCTCAATTCAGCACCTGCTTTGAACTTTACAACGTTCTTAGCGGCAATCTTAATAGTAGCTCCAGTCTGTGGATTTCTACCCTCTCTAGCGCTTCTTTTAGAAACTGACCAAGAACCAAAACCTACCAAGGAAACTCTGTCTCCTTTTTTAAGCGTTCCCTCTACATTTCCCAAGAAAGACTCCAATGCTTTTTTAGCTGCTGCTTTAGTGATGCCAGCATCAGCTGCCATAGCATCGATTAATTCTGTTTTGTTCATAATGGAATTAAATTAATTGTTGTTAATATAATTTTAATGCTGAACAAATTTATATGGATTTGCGTCCCACGCAAGCAAAACCTAGGGAAATAGGGGTTTTTGTTGATAACTTGAAACGTTTGTTGATAAAGTCGGAAAAAAATGACAAATTTTCCTAGCCCAATCATAGCAAGGCCTTAGCGAAGATGAGCCTCTTTTTCCAGATTTAATCCGTTCAAAACCTCGTTGATATGCATTTTTCGCTTACCGGGCAACTGTAGCTCCAAAAGGTTGATATATCCATTTTTCACGGCCACCTTCATGGATTTTTTCTCCACAAATAATTCTCCAGTTCCATAATCGTGTTCAATCTCTTCCATTTCGGTCCTAAAGATTTTCATAGGCTCCTCTTTTTCCGCATTGACCAATTTGGTCCATGCACCGGGATAAGGACTTAGTCCACGTATATGATTATAAATATCTTCCATGGATGCTTCCCAATTTATCCGGCAGGTGTCCTTATGGATTTTCGGAGCTTGTTTTAATTCCGTGCTTTCGTCCTGTTTTTGTCGAATAACTGTTCCTGCTTCTATTTGCTTACAGGTCTCTACCACTAGATCGGCGCCAATGGTCATTAATCTATCATGCAAGGAGCCAGCGGTATCATCTTGTGTGATTTTTTCTGTTTTCTGTAGAATGATGCTCCCCGTATCTATTTTTTCATCAATAAAAAATGTGGTGACCCCTGTTTCGGTTTCACCATTGATTATGGCCCAATTAATTGGGGCGGCTCCCCGATATTGGGGCAGGAGAGACGCATGAAGGTTAAAGGTGCCGTATTCCGGCATTTGCCAAACAGCTTTGGGCAACATCCTAAAAGCCACGACCACTTGTAAGTTCGCTTCAAGGCTTTTGAGTTCTTCCAAAAAAGATTCATCCTTTAAATTGGTGGGCTGTAAAACTTTTATTTGTTGCTCGACCGCAAATTGCTTTACGGCCGATTGTTGAACCTTTCGTCCTCGACCTGCAGGTCTATCGGGAGCAGTAATTACACCGACAACATTTAAACCAGCCTCCAATATTTTTTTAAGGCTTTGCACGGCAAAATCCGGGGTGCCCATAAATACAATACGTAGGGGGCTATTTTTTGATGTACTCATTTTTATAGTTTATGGAGATCAGCTCATCTTCAAGCAGTCTTTCCAGTGTTGTTAAAAGTTCCTCCTCATTGGCGCCGGTTTCCTTTTCCAATTGTCGGGAAGTATGGGGCCGAATTTCTAATAGCTCCATGATCCTTTTCTCCAAATAATGCGAGGAGGGCATTACTTTCTCTTGTCTACAAATATCGCAAGTACCGCAGTTTTCGGAAACCTTTTCACCAAAATAATTCAGGAGATATACACTTCGGCATACCTTTATATTGGTAATGTACCCCAACATGGCCTCCATATTTTTTTGTTTAACTTGATTAAAATCCTTGATTTTCTTGGCAAACAAATTAATGGTGTGATCATCTTCGCGGGGTACCAAAAAAGTAATTTCAAGGTCAGAGGTGTTGTTTTTATACTTCACAATCTGGTCGTCGGCAAGCTGTTGAAGTAACTGCTTCAACTGTTTCTCGCTTGTTCCGGTTTTTTGTGACAACAGATACAGATTGATTTTTGTTTCGTAATCCGTAATGCCCCCATACGTTCTTAGTATGGTCTGAATGATGGGGGCCGTTTTCCTGTTTTTGTCCAAATAATCAAATATTTGCGTTTTTGGCGCAACAAATTGTAATGTTGTTTTCTCCTTGAAGTTTTCGGAAAGCGTAAGAACCGAATTTTGATCTAATATTCGAATAGCATTAAATGTCGTGTTCGGATTAAACCCGTAGCGTTTGCAAAATTCATTGAATGTAAAGGCCAAAGGTTCACTTATAAGTTCACCGTACGATATTTGGAAATAATTGTTGAGTTTGGAATACACCATTTTAACAAATGCCACGTCGGGCAAATTGGCCAAAAATTGTTGCTTTGCCTTTTCGGGATCTTCGTTAGAGGAAACAATTATGGCCGTTGATGGTTTACCATCCCTTCCTGCCCGCCCCGCTTCTTGAAAATAGCTCTCCAGACTATCGGGGATTTGATAATGGACCACTAGGCGAACATCCGGCTTGTCCACTCCCATTCCAAAGGCATTGGTAGCCACCATTGCCCGTACCTTACCGCTTAACCAAAGGTTAAGTTTTTCTTCTTTGTCGGATTTTGGAATGCCTCCATGAAAAAACGAGGCGGAGATACCGTTCCTCATCAAAAAATTGGCAAGAGAGATGGACATTTTTCTTGAGCGTACATAAACAATGGCACTGCCCGGCACCTTGTCCATGTATTTTTTAAGTTGGTAGAGCTTATCTTCGGAATGTTTTACCTTAAATACAATATTAGATCGCGAAAACGAATCCTTAAAGATCTGTACCTGCTCCAATTGTAAATTCTCGACAATATCGCCAACAACTTTTGGAGTCGCCGTTGCCGTAAGTGCTATCATTGGAGCGTTGGGCACCAATTCCTTTAAAATGGAACAGCCCAAGTAAGAAGGCCTAAAGTCGTTACCCCATTGTGAGATACAGTGGGCCTCATCAATGGCAACAAGGTTAACATTCATCTGTTGGATACGTCCTTGAACCAAGGGTTGTTGCAATCGCTCTGGGGACAGATACAAAAATTTATAATTGCCATAAATGCAGTTATCGAGCAGATTGTTCAGTTCCTCTTTTGAAATCCCACCTGTTAACGCAATAGCTTTAATGTTTCTTTTTTTTAGCTGAGATACTTGATCTTGAATCAACGCGACCAATGGGGAAACAACAATACAAATACCCTCCATGGCAAGCGAGGGCACTTGGTAGCAAACCGACTTTCCGCCTCCGGTGGGCATTAAAGCCAGAACATCTTTGCCCGCTAGGACATTGCCAATAATGTTTTGTTGGGAGCCCCTAAAACCATCGTAGCCCCAAAAGTGTTTTAAAATACTTGCGGTGTCTTTGTGCACTATGGATTTTTAAGTGTTTCCAAAATAAATTCAATCCGATTTGGGACTGCATCTTTTGGCACTTCGATGGGGTCATAGCCAAATTGGGTATAGGTTTTCATCAAGGCAAGATGAATGCGTTCAGCCTCTTCAAAAGTCTCCAATCTTTCGTTGTCGGATACGTAAATTTCTTTCCATGGCGGAACAATAAAAACAGAATCGTATCTGTGGTCATCACAATGGGAGGTAAAAAACGTGTCGTATTCCTGTCCAAAAAAATCCATATAGGCCAATACATCGGGAATACCACGGTCAAAAAAACTTATAGGAACATTGGTGGTCAAAGATTGTTTATAGTGCCTCGTTCTGCCTTCGAGCAGGTCTTTGTTGAACTGCATGGCGTCGTTCACAAACACCAATGGGTTGGAGATATGTTCCTCACACTGTCCTTCCAGTTTAGCTTTGGAGGTCATGTCCCTGATAATTTCATGAAAGCAATGATACCCTTTGCTTTCCAATCCGTTCACAATGGATGTTTTTCCCGTTCCGGGAGCTCCTGTAATTACTACCTTGCTCTTTCCCAAAGACCTTGAATTAAAGGTGCAAAGTAATGAAATAGCCACAAGGAAAAAAAATTGAAGCCTAAGCCATATATTTGTAAAAAATTAGGCATGGACAAGAACGATACAGATGAATTTTATAATAGGTTAAGGGAAAAATTGCTCGAAAACACCGATTGGCCGTCCAATTATCTTTATAAATTTATAGTACCAACCGATGAGGCGCGCATACAGCAAGTGCATAAGATTTTTGATAACACCGGTGCAGTGATCGAGTCAAAAAAATCGAAAAAAGGAACGTACACGAGTATATCCATTATGGTACAAATGCAAGATCCCGATGCAGTGATAGAAAAATACAAGGAGGTTTCCATAGTAGAAGGCGTTATTTCCCTGTAAAACCTTTGTTTGCCATAATTTTAGTATTTTGCAGGCGTTATCGGATAGACTTTCCTAATTTAAACTTCTAAACACGTTAATTTGAACGAAGTATATAACCTAGAATACAATACAGAACGTCCAAAACTTTTTATTCCTGAGTATGGTCGTCATTTTCAAAAGATGGTAGACCATGCAGTTGCCATAGAAGACCGCGAAGAGCGTAATAAAGTAGCCAAATCCATAATTAGTGTTATGGGCAATCTACAGCCGCATTTAAGGGATGTTCCCGATTTTCAGCACAAATTGTGGGACCAGTTGTTTATTATGGCCGACTTTAAGTTGGATGTGGATTCACCATTTCCCATTACTTCCAAGGAAATGTTGCAACAGCGACCCGAGCCATTGAATTACCCACAAAACCATCCCAAATACCGTTTTTATGGAAACAATATCAAAAGAATGATAGATGTGGCGGTTCAATGGGAAGAAGGGGACATGAGGTCGGGACTGGAATATGCCATTGCCAACCATATGAAAAAGTGCTACCTCGTTTGGAACAAGGATACCGTTGAAGATGGTGTGATTTTTAACCACCTCAAAGAACTGAGTGATGGAAAAATCGATTTGGCCAAAAAAGACGAGAGTCTAACGGAAAGTGGGCAGTTCCTTAAAAACAAACCGGCTAGATCCAACAGCAACCGCGGAAAAAAGAATCAAAGAGGAAGGAAAAAAAGATATTAAACTCCAAAGGAATTCATGGGTACATTTCGAATAGAGGGCGGACACCGGTTACATGGTGAGATCACCCCGCAAGGAGCAAAGAACGAAGCACTACAGATTCTTTGTGCTGTTTTGTTGTCAGAAGAAAAAATTACCATCAACAACATACCGGACATCGTCGATGTCAATAAACTAATTTCCTTACTCGAGGATTTAGGCGTGAAAATCCAGAAAAAAGGTAAGGGATCCTACACATTTAAGGCAGACGACGTAAATCTGGATTACCTACAATCGGCAAAATTCAAGGAAGACGGTAGGGGTCTTAGAGGTTCCATAATGTTGGTGGGACCTTTGTTGTCCAGATTTGGAAAAGGATACATCCCCAAACCAGGCGGCGATAAAATAGGCAGGCGAAGACTGGATACCCATTTTGAAGGATTTATTAAACTGGGAGCCAATTTTAGGTATAACAAAGAAGAACACTTTTACGGTGTAGAAGCCGAGAAACTCACCGGAACCTACATGCTGTTGGATGAAGCATCCGTTACCGGTACAGCCAATATTGTGATGGCAGCTGTTTTGGCAGAGGGAACAACAACCATTTATAATGCCGCTTGTGAACCCTATCTGCAGCAATTGTGCAAAATGCTGAACCGTATGGGCGCAAAAATTTCAGGTATAGGCTCCAATCTATTGACTATCGATGGGGTGAACTCTTTGGGAGGTACGGAACATACCATGTTGCCCGATATGATAGAAATCGGTAGCTGGGTCGGATTGGCTGCAATGACCCAAAGCGAACTTACCATTAAGAATGTAAGTTGGAACGATTTGGGACAAATTCCGACCGTTTTCAGAAAGTTGGGTATCACTTTAGAAAGAAAAGGGGACGATATCTTTATCCCGAAACACGAAGAAGGTTACGAAATACAGAACTTTATCGATGGATCTATACTGACCATTGCCGATGCCCCATGGCCTGGACTAACCCCGGATTTATTGAGTATAATTTTGGTTGTAGCCACTCAAGCAAGGGGAGAAGTGCTGATCCATCAAAAAATGTTCGAGAGCCGTTTGTTCTTTGTAGATAAGTTGATCGATATGGGGGCAAAGATAATTCTCTGCGATCCACACCGAGCCACGGTTATTGGACACGATTTTAAATCTACCTTAAAAGCCACTACCATGGTTTCTCCGGATATTCGTGCTGGAGTTTCCCTTTTGATCGCAGCATTGTCTGCCAAGGGAACTTCCACTATACATAATATTGAGCAAATTGATCGGGGTTACGAAAATATCGATGAACGTTTGCGTGCTATAGGGGCGAATATTGTGAGGGTTTAATTTTTCAATTCTACTAATTTCCCATCAGGATACAGAGCAAAACGCCCTCTATTTTTTTCGTGAACATGATCTGGATAGGGCCATGGCCATCCCCCAAATTGAGTCAATCGGTACTCTTCCATTGCTTTTTGGATCTCAGCCTGGGTGTTCATTACAAAGGGTCCATATTTGGCAACCGGTTCTCCAATGGGTTTTCCTTGCAATAGCATAAAATGTGCAGTTTCCGAGCCAATTTTAATATTAACATCTCGGCTGGGGTCTAAAACAATGCCAAAGTTGGGATTTATTTTTTTATCCTCGATCTGGATATCATTGCCATCATAAAAATATAGCACCCGATTAACAGCGGTATTGGCTTTTGGCAACACATATTCGGACGCTGCACGGGCATGGATGTTCCAAATGGCAACTTCGTTTTTGGGGTCAGCCGCCCAAGAATCGGGAGCGGGATCGAGCGAGGCAACATTTTTATAGGCACCGGCAATTATCTTGATTTTTGTATTTTGCTCCTCTACAACTGGAATATCTTCATTCCAGAGCATTCTGAAGTGAGGGTCCGCGAATTTCCCAGCTTTCGGTAAATTCAACCAAATCTGGAACAACTCTAAAGTATTTTCCTCATCATCTTTGAGCAAAGGAAACATTTCGGAGTGCTGTACACCGCGTCCGGCTGTCATCCATTGTACGTCGCCTTCGCCGAACCTTCCAGCTGCTCCCAACGAATCGGAATGATCACAAAACCCTTTGTTTACTATGGTTATCGTCTCAAAACCTCTATGTGGATGATAAGGAAACCCAGGAATGGTCTGTCCGTGGTACATTCGCCATTTGTGAGATGGGTCAAAATCGTTTCCTAAGTTTCTATCTTGAAGTAGTGAGCTGTCAGGACCCATTTCACCGTTACCTTTTGGGTAATTGTCCAAATGATACACACTGAACAAAAAGGGATCTAATGTTTGCCAAGGTATACTTAATGGAAACGTTTGTTTTACCGATTTTTTCATGTTAAGTTTTGTTTTGGTAAAAAAGCCTGCTCTGAGCAGGCTTTTTTATCGTATTTCGTAGCAAGTTATTTTCCGGGAATAGGTGGTGGGCCATCGATCATGGCCTCGTATTTTACATCACCTTTTCTGGTAATATATTCATCTTTGACTTTTTCTACCAATTTGGGGTCATCGAACAGGTCGAACATGGTCATTCCCATGGCTTTTGAAGCATAGACCATGCCTTTATGTCCTATACTCATACCGCCACATGCCACAACGGCCCAGGAGTGCCATGGTGTTCCTTTGGGTGCAACGGTTACCCCAAGGTTAATGTTCGGAACGTTCCAACTTACATCTCCAACATCGGTGGAACCGCCGCCGGGCAAAGCCTCGGTTTCTTTTAACGGATGAATTTCGCCGACCATGCCCACTTGTGGTTTCCCGGTCGCCTCTTGAATGGCTTTACCAAAGGCAGTCTCCTCCTCGGTATAGGTTATTGGTCCCAAAAGCTCTAGGTTATTCTGCATGATCTTTCCTCCTTCGCGGTTTACCAAAGTCTCGTAGATACCCGAAATCAAGGAGTATTTATATTCTACATTGGCCATAATGGCTGCACCTTCCGCCATGGCCTTTACTCGTTCAAAAGTTGGAAGCATAACTTCTCTTTTAGGATCGCGGACCCTAACCCATAAACGGGCATAATCGGGAACTACATTGACCACTTGGCCACCATCTTGAATATGATAGTGTATTCTTGATGTTGGTTTTATATGCTCTCTATAATAATTGATTCCCGTTGTATAGAGTTCCAGGGCATCTGCGGCACTTCTTCCGTTCCATGGATCGGATGATGCATGTGCTGCTTGACCATAAAACTCGATCATAAAGTCGATAAGGGAGAGCCCACTTTGCACATCGGCCTCTATTTGAGCGGAGGGGTGCCAACTTACATTGACATCTACATCGTCCCAGAGGCCTGCCTCGACCATCCAAACCTTACCAAAGAACTTTTCCTCGGCAGGTGTACCTAAAAATTTGACGGTCCCTTGTATTTTTCCAGCTTCGATCTGTTCTTTAATTGCCAATGCGGCACCCAAGCTGGCAGCACCGAACATATTGTGGCCGCAGCCATGACCAGGAGCGCCATCAACCCGAGGATCTTTGTTGGGGACCGTATTTTGGGATAATCCTGGGAGTGCATCAAACTCGCCCAACACACTGATTACGGGTTTTCCCGAACCAAAGGTTGCAACAAAGGCCGTTGGGATATCCGCAACACCACGAGTAACGGTCATTCCATTTTTTTCAGCATAATCCGCAAGTAATTTTGATGAAATCGACTCCTCAAAAGCGGTCTCGGCCAAGGCCCAGATAGAATCGCTGATTTGTATAAGGTTATCTTTATGTTTTTCTACGGCTTCGACCACGGCTTTTTTGTCCTTGGTCATCTTTTGGGCGGATAGGTTCAGGACGAACAGCCCAAAAAGAAATAAGGTTGTTAAATTTTTCATTGTAAAGGTTTTGAGTTAGCTATATATCGTAACTACATTGCTGCCGAGAGTGGTACAGCAGAGCGTCATCGATAGCACTAAATTTAAAGAAAAAGCTTTAACTAACCGCTTCTTTATAGGTTTTTAGGCATCGTTCCCTTGCCATTTTGTGTTCCACGATAGGGTCTGGATAGCTTAATTCCTGAAGATCTTTGACCCATTTGTTGATGTATTTCTTATCCTTATCAAATTTTTTGATCTGGGTAGTGGGGTTGAATATCCGAAAATATGGAGCGGCATCCACACCACTGCCAGCGGCCCATTGCCAATTCCCCACATTGCTGGCCATTTCGTAATCCAAGAGTTTTTCTGCAAAATAGGCTTCGCCCCAACGCCAATCTATCAATAAATGTTTACAAAGAAAGCTGGCAACCAGCATTCTCACACGGTTGTGCATGTAACCGGTTTCATTGAGTTCTCGCATGCCGGCATCCACCAATGGATACCCTGTTTTTCCCGTTTTCCATTTTTCGAATTCATCTTCATTGTTGCGCCATTCTATTCGATCATATTTGGCCCGGAAGGCTTGATTGACCGTTTTGGGGAAATGCCATAATATCTGCATAAAGAACTCTCTCCAGATCAGTTCGTTCCAAAAAGTTTCGTTTTTTTCTCCAATGGCTTTTTTTATCATTTTTCGTATGGAAACCGTTCCAAATCGCAAATGTGGACCCAATCGGGATGTTCCTGTTTCCTTGTCGGGGTAGTCACGGGTATCTTCATACTTTTGAATAAGATTTGGTGTAACCGTAAAATCCGGTACTTTAATGGAAGATGCTTCAAAACCTATATCTTCCAAGGTGAGTTGGGGCAAGGACTTGTTCTTAATCGTATTCTTGTCAAGATTGGGAAAAGTATCATATTCCACCAGATGGATGGACGGATTAAAAGTTTCTTTCCATTTACGCATAAACGGGGTGTACACCACATAGGGTTCGCCATCGTCCTTGACAACTTCGCTTTTTTCAAAGATCACCTGATCCTTAAAGGTGTTGAATTCAATATTGTTTTCCTCTAAATACGATTTTATTTTAGCATCTCTTTCTTTGGCGTATGGTTCGTAATCGTGATTGGTATAAACAGCCTCAATGGTATAATCTTCAATTAGTTGTTGAATAACCTTTTTTGGGGTACCGTAAAACTGGGCCAAGCCACTATCGAAATTTGTAGAAAGTTGATTGTTCAGTTTTTGGACCTGTTCATGGATAAACGTGACCCTGGGATCATTTTTTGGCAGATTTTCCAGTATTTCGGTATCAAAAATGAATATCGGTAAAACTGGCGTGCCATTTTGAAGGGCATGGTACAAGGCAACGTTGTCATCCAACCGTAAATCTCGCCTAAACCAAAATATATTGACCTTGTCCTTCATCAATTTATATTTAAACTGGACATTCCGCCGTCAACACCAATTACCTGACCGGTAATCCAAGAACTATCGTCTTGCAATAAGAAAACACCCATTTTGGCTATATCGGTTGCAGTTCCGACCCTTTTGAGAGGGTGCCGCTGATCCATCATAGCTTTCTTTTTTTCGTTGCTGAGCAATCTTTCGGATAGGGGAGTGTCCACTAAGGATGGAGCAATAACGTTGACCCGTAATTTTGGGGCGTACTCGGCCGCCAAAGCACGAGAAAATCCTTCTATAGCACCTTTGGCCGCCGCTACACTAGTATGAAAAGGCATTCCTGTTCCAACAGCTACGGTACTAAAAAACACCATACTGCCACCTTCGTTCATACGTTCGATAATGGATTTTACGGTCTTGGCCAATGCGATAAAATTGATTTCGAGATCATTTTGAATTGTTTCGATTCCCAATGATTTGAAAGGTTTTAGATTGATGCTCCCGGGGCAATACACAAAGCCGTCCAGTTTTTCGGGGATGTTTTTGTGCGTTATATCTTCGGTTAAGGCATCAAAAGGAATATGGGTTACGTCCAAATTGCGCAATTCATCGTTACTCCTGCTTGCAACATAAACAGAGTGTTCCTTGGAAAGATGTTTGGCCATTTCCAAGCCTATACCATAAGAACCTCCAATTAATAATATGTGTTTCATTTTATACTTTTCTAAGGTTGAGATAATTGGTTTTACCTTTTACTTCTCCGAACATTTCCGCCAGCTTTTTTTCGCGGAACCTGAATATTTTTTGCAACTGTTTTTTTACCAAAATAGGATGCATTATTTGCCCAAGAAACCCAAAAGGTAATTTGTAATCAATAATATCTTCCATTTCCACACCATCCGGAACTTCTTTAATAAAGTGTTTGTGGTGCCATAAAGAGTAGGGGCCAAACCGTTGTTCATCCACAAAATAGGATCCTTTTTGAACATGGGTGATTTCTGTTACCCATTTTGTTGAGACAAGCGGGAATGGTTTAACTATATATTGGATTATTTGCCCCTGGAACATGGGCCTATCTGCACCGGACAAGATATGGAACCCCATATGTGGGGGTGTTATCACGGCAAGGTTTTTTGGATCGGATAAAAAATCCCAAGCCTCCTTTTTACTGATAGGCAAAAATTGCCTCGATTTTAATTGATAAAGCTGCATTCGAATAGTTTGTACAAAGATAATCGTAAAATGTTTAATATATTTATTATAAAGTTAAACAAAAATTAAATTCTACGGTTTTTATTGATACTTTTGATTTATACTTTAATTAACAGATTGAGCTCTGCTTTATCTTAATTTTGTTTTGCTAAACATTTAATACACTTAATTATGAAAAAATTTGCACTCTTATTATTTGCTGTATCCATGTGTTTTTCTTTGGAAGCACAAATACAGACTCCTGCACCCAGTCCATTTTCCAAATTGGAACAAAAAGTGGGATTGACCGATGTTACTGTTGAATATTCCAGACCTGCAATGAGAGGGAGAAAAATATTCGGGGATTTGGTTCCTTTCGATGCTATTTGGAGAACCGGTGCCAACCAAAATACCAAAGTAACCTTCTCTGATGATGTTGTGGTAAAGGGCAAGGAGTTGAAAGCCGGTTCCTATGCCATTTACACTAGACCCAATGAAGCGGTTTGGGAAGTATTTTTCTATTCCGATACAGAGAATTGGGGTACTCCGCAGGAGTGGGATGCATCTAAAGTTGCGGCTACTGTAAAAGTAGAGACAATGGATATACCCATGCCGATAGAATCATTTACCATTACCATAGATGATCTTCATAACAATGGAGGTGTGTTGGGCATTATGTGGGAGAACACTTATGTCGGCGTAGAATTTATCGTTCCAACAGTGAAAAAAGCCACTAAAAGTATAGAGGAGACCATGGCCAATACTGCAGATTTAAAAGCCGGCGACTATTATGCCGCAGGTTCTTATTATTTTGCCGAGGGCATGAATATGGAGCAAGCCAAGGAATGGGTAAACAAAGCAGTAGAAATGGATGGAGGTAAAGCATATTGGATGATGCGGACACAATCTTTGATCTATGCCAAACTTGGAGATAAAAAAGCTGCTATCGAAGCAGCAAAAAAATCATTGGCGGCCGCTCAAGCTGCGGGTAATCAGGATTATGTTAAAATGAACAAGGATTCCTTGAAAGAATGGGCCCAGATGTAAGCAAGCCCCAATTTTAATAGTATTGAAGAGACCCACTTTAAAAGTGGGTTTTTTTATTCATCAATTGCGGTGGAATTGCCCAGAAAATTATCGAATATTTGAGTAATAAAGGCCAATAGGATAACCAACAAGCATCCGAAAGCATTCAACCATAAATAGGACATCCAATCAAAATACCAACCTATAATTACGATCACTTGGGTAACAATGGCAGCAACAAAAACGGCATTTCCTTTCACATATTTAAAGAAAAAGGCCAAAAGGAAAATACCCAGGACATTACCGTAAAAAATGGAACCAATAATGTTTACGAGCTGGATCAGGTTATCAAAAAGGTTGGCCACATTGGCAATAATAATTGCAATTATTCCCCAAACAAGAGTGAAAACCTTGGTCGCTTTAACATAGTGTTCCTGAGATTCTTCTTTTTTTATACTCCTTTTATAAAGGTCCAACGCTGTAATGGTACCCAGAGCATTCAATTCGGATGCCGTGGAGGACATTGCTGCGGACAGAATTACGGCCAATAACAGCCCAATAAGACCCATGGGCAGGTTATTCAAGATAAAATGGATGAACACATAATCCTTATCATTCGTCTCTACAGTATCATCAGCTTTTGAAATTAATGTTTTTGCCGTGGCCCGATTTGCTTTTTCCTTTTCATTGATCTTTACGATATCCTGCTTTGCTTGTTCTATCGCATTGTACTCTTTGAGCTCCAGTGCCGCTGAAAACGAATGCTGTGCCATCCGTTTTTCTTTTTCCAATTCCTTGTGGTCGTTCTCCAGTGCTTGGTAGTCGTTGGCGTAATCGGATTGCAATACCGCCTCGGTGGCTGCGGGATTAAAATTAAGGGGAGAGGAATTATATTGATAAAAAACAAAAACCATGGTCCCGACCAAAAGGATGAAAAATTGCATCGGGATTTTAAAAACGCCGTTAAAAATAAGGCCTAACTGACTTTCGCGAACAGATCTGCCCGATAGATAACGTTGTACTTGGCTTTGGTCGGTCCCGAAATAGGCCAGAGCTAAAAAGAATCCGCCAGTGATACCGCTCCAAAATGTATAGCGATTATTGGTATCGAAAGAAAAATCGAGAATATTGAGTTTATTGTTGGCCCCGGCAATTTTTAATGCCTTTCCAAAGGAAAGGTCGGTCGGTAAAGCCCCCATAATAAAGAAAAAGGCAAAGAACATACCCAACATAATAATGAACATCTGCTGTTTTTGGGTTACGCTTACCGCTTTGGTCCCTCCAGAAACTGTGTAGATGATTACCAATATTCCTATAATAACGTTGAGCGTTCGTAAGTCCCACCCCAAAACTGCTGAAAGAATTATGGAAGGGGCAAAAATCGTAATTCCGGCGGCAAGTCCTCGCTGAATTAAGAATAATAATGCCGTAAGTGTCCTGGTTTTAAGGTCAAAACGACCTTCTAACATTTCGTATGCGGTATAGACTTTTAGTTTTTTATAGATGGGAATAAATACCAAGCAAATAAAAATCATGGCCAGGGGCAATCCAAAATAGAATTGAACAAAGCCCATACCATCGTTAAAAGCCTGTCCCGGTGTGGATAAAAAGGTAATGGCACTGGCTTGAGTGGCCATCACGGACAAACCGATGGTCCACCATTTAATATTGTCTCCCCCGCGGACATAGTCGTCCACATTGCTATTGCCACGTGTTTTCCAAACACCGTATGTAACAATGAAAAGCAAGGTACTACCAAGAATTATCCAATCAAGTAATGCCATTCAGGATGTTAATTATTTAGTATCATAATGAGGTAAAAAACCAAGATATAAATGGCATTTAAGAGGATTACAATGCTGTATTCCCTTTTCCATTCGTATTTGGTGTTCATGTTATCCTTTGACATTACTGTCTTTTTTTACTTCATTTTTGCCGATCGAAAGCATGTTGGCAAACAGTTTATATGCTCCGGAAACTCCCACGGGCAATTCCCTGAAGAAGCTAAGTCCTGTGTAAATATAGTGACCTTCTCCGTAAGGTGCCACAATTAAGCTTCCTTGTTTTTCGGTTTCACCTTCATCTTTCATGGATAGAATAGGGGTGAACTCGGCACTCCACTTGCTTGGAAAATATAGACCGCGCTCTTGTACCCATCCTTCAAAATCTTTCGTGGTAATGGCATTGGGAAAATTGACAAGGGAATTTTTTGGGGCCAGTATTTTGACCTCGGCATTCTCGTCGGTAACCCTATCCCGTGAAAGTGTAATATCGTAGGGCGCAATATTTTCAAATTGATTGGACCATCTGCCAGCGGTATTGTATTGCACGATCATGGTTCCGCCTCTTTCCACATAATCGAACAACACCGGCTGTTTAAACTTAAGTGCGCTAATCACATTGTATGCTCGAATGCCTACAACTACGGCATCATACTTGTCCAAATCTCCATTTTGTATTTCATTTGGGTCTACAATATGTACTTGGTATCCGATCTGTTCCAAACTTTCAGGGACCTTATCACCAGCCCCCATAATGTAGGCAATGTGTTCACCAGCTTTTTTTATGTCCATTCGCACTACTTTGGCTGCCGATGGCAAAAGAACCGATTGTTTTGGAATATGGTCGTAAGCGATCTCCACCAATTCCTTGTCAAAAACTTGATCGCCAACGGTAATTTTTGGTTCAATATTACCTTCACTCTCAGAATTTGGGGGAGTAACCTTAAAGGTTAACGGAATTTCCTCACCTCTTTGTTCAATCGTAAATGGTATGGATTTTGGGGAGACCGACCAGCCCGTTGGATGATCTAATGAAATGGTTCCAGAGACATTATTTTTTCCAGCTCTGACCTTTACCTGTACTTCTTTAGTGTCCGAATTTGCAAAAATCAAAACTTTTTCATCGATCTTGGAGGTTACTTCGGGAAGAATGGCAAAAGGCTCGTACAATTCTCCCTTGTCCGGTCTGGAATAGCGGTGTACTATATCTTTTTCGAATATAATTTCACTTCCATCGAACAACAAGCTAAATCTAGCTTTAAAGGCTTTGGGCGTTTCCGGTTTTCCTATCAATTGTTGATTGTTAACCACGTACATGCCAAGCGACCCCTGCTCGTTCAACCAGTACGGACTGGTATACATCATGGAACTGGGGACAGAAAAGTCAATTGAAAAATTTTCCTTTTGATTGTTGGTTAAAACCTTGTTTGGAGCGATCTTGGCGTTTGCACCGATCAACTGGATTTCTTTTAAAGTAATGTTGGCGGACGATCTATTTATGGCTTCCAAATTGATGGTCGCCTGACTTCCAGGGGTGGCTGAAGCATTTTCGGAACTGGCTTCCAGATATAGCCCGGTAGCGGCCAAGATAATATGCTTTAATTCTTTTGATTTTATACTCTTCCAATGCTCATCTTCAATATTTTGAAGCATTTGATAGGCTCTAATGAGTTCGGGTATGTGTTTGGCCGGGTTTTGAAAATCGAAATTTTCTTCGACTTTTTCCAAAATCAGTCCAATGGCTTCACCACCTTTTACACGGGACCAGGTTGTATTGACCCCTTCAAAAAGATCGTTGCCGGTAGCTGCCGGTCCTTTAAGCAATTCCAAATACTCCTCGGACGAACCACGAACCGTTAACGTTCCAAAACCTTGGCATAAGTGTTGGCTTCTGGACATTGCCGAAATTTCATTGTTGGATAGGCCAAGCTCCGGATAATATACGCCAACATCCATTTTAATCATATTGGATTTATCCGCTTTGGCAAACTTTTCCCTACTTCCATATTGCCACCAAGATGTATTATAAAAAATACGTTTGGGTTGCCAAGTATCGGAGTGGTTCAGTTGTTCCGGGTAAGCTTGTGGATTGTTGGCCAGATCAAAAGCTTCCATGCTCAACATTGCGGAGGCCGTGTGGTGGCCATGCGTAGTTCCCGGTGTTCTGTGGTCAAAACGATTTATGATCACGTCCGGTTTAATATTTCGGATTGCCCAAACTACATCGGCCAACACTTTATCGTTGTCCCAAATCTCCAATGTTTCTTTGGGCAGTTTCGAGAATCCAAAATCGTTTGCCCGTGTAAATAGTTGTTCTCCACCATCCACATTTCTTGCCGCCAAAAGTTCCTGGGTACGCAGAACGCCCAATAATTCTCTGAGTTCTGAACCAATCAGGTTTTGTCCACCATCACCACGGGTTAGGGATAGGTATACTGTTTTTGCTTTTTTGTGATTGGATAGGTACGAAATTAAGCTGGTGTTCTCGTCATCGGGGTGGGCCGCAACATAAAGTGCGGTTCCCAAAAAATTCAATTTCTGAACTTCGTGAAACAGTTCGGCAGAGGTAAGTTTTTCTGGTTTTTGAGCAAATCCACTGGTAAACAATACTATTGTTGCTGAAAAAAATATCCAGAAATGTTTCATGATCGTTGGTTTAGCAAGTTGTTCAAATATAGGTAGTTTGTGTACAGACATTCGTTTCTTTACAAGACTTTTAACATAGAAAATGTTCAATGTTATAAACCTAAACTGTCCCTTAAAATTAGATCATTATTGCTATTTTGACCCCAATATGCGGTTTTCAATGTTTTTATTTTTGTGGCAGAAGTGGTCATTACTTTTGCATTTGGACCAAAACCACTTTTAAATTCTTCCGTCCAACTTTCTATGGCATAAGGAAAATCTGAAGTAAAATCAATCTTTAAAGTACGTTCCAATTCAGGGTAATGAATGGTGTAGGTAGAAGTTTCGTGGTCTGATGATAGGTTGGCCATGGCACTGTATGCCTTAACCTTTTTATGGACCAATCGTAAATATTCCAGCGAAGGCACCATGGATATATCGCCCAAGGGAAGATTATTGGGGTTTATGCGGATCTTGGTCCAGATTTCGTTTTCCAAGTTGGTTTTTTCCATTGAAAATGCTTGGTCCGCCTCACTCTCAAAATAAGAATGTGAAGTAAACTCAAATTGATCTCTATTGTTCAATTGAGCGTATACGTGACCGCACCATTCCTGGACCGACAAACTCGTCTTTAATGCATGTAGATTGTCATGGACAGGGTAAAACGTACTGTTCATAATGGAGTATGGATAAATACCGGTTAAAAACTTTTTGGTCGCATTGAGTTTAAGAACCGAAATATTATCGGCACTGGCACGGTCAGCTTTTACTTGTTTATTGGGCAAAAAGGGTTCGGTAACGTAGATCATCACGGCTGTTCCATCTCGTAGCTCTCCATATCGCGCCTGTTCCAACCGGTAGGAAGTGATTTCGGCATTTCCTGCATACCAATACTTTTTAAAATCTTCGGTGAGCGGATTTCTGGGCAGGGGCTTTTCCATTTCGAGCTCTGGTTTTTGCAAAGTCTCCTCGGCAACACTATTTTTTTCTTGACAACTGACAAATAATGCGATTGCAATAATCAAGCGGGCAATTTTTGGTATTATATGAGAAAGTTTCATGGATGCTTTTTTCAAATTTAAGGTTAAAGTCGGTTTATATCAATATACTTAACTTTTTCCAATACAGGGAAAACTGTAATTTTGCAAAAATTTCAGAAGCAAATATTCTTGGTATGCAACAAATTGAGCTGATGGCTCCGGCCGGTAATTTTGAATCTTTGCAAGCCGCTCTGGACAATGGGGCAGATTCGGTATATTTTGGAGTTGAACAATTAAACATGAGGGCAAGGGCCACGATGAACTTTACTTTGGACGACCTGCCCGAGATAGCCAAACGATGTAATGCCAAAGGTGTTAGGACTTACCTTACCTTGAATACCATAATTTACGATCACGATCTATCCATTGTAAAAACTCTTTTAAAAAAAGCCAAAGAGGTTGGTCTCACCGCCATAATTGCTATGGATCAGGCTGTGATATCTTCGGCCAGAGAGTTGGGACTGGAAGTTCATATTTCTACACAGATCAATGTGACCAATATAGAAACGGTAAAGTTTTATGCCATGTTTGCCGATACCATGGTTTTGAGCCGTGAGTTGAGCTTGCGTCAGGTAAAAAAGATAACGGAACAAATTGAGAAGGAGCAGATCAAGGGTCCATCCGGGCGTTTGGTCGAGATTGAAGTATTCGGACACGGAGCTCTTTGCATGGCTGTTTCCGGTAAGTGTTATTTGAGTTTGCACTCCCACAATTCATCGGCAAATAGAGGAGCTTGCAAGCAGAATTGCCGTAAAAAGTATACGGTGATCGATCAAGAAAGTGGTTTTGAGATGGAACTTGACAATGAGTATATAATGTCGCCGAAAGACCTCTGTACCATCGATTTTCTTGATCAAGTGGCAGATGCAGGGGTAAAGGTCTTAAAGATAGAGGGACGTGGACGTGCTCCGGAATATGTGGCCCGTGTAATAAAATGCTATCGCCAGGCGATAGATAGTTTGTACGAGGGAAACTATGATAAGAAAAGAGTGATCGAATGGATGCAAGAGTTGGAAAAAGTCTACAATCGCGGCTTCTGGAGCGGTTATTATTTAGGTCAAAAGCTGGGAGAGTGGAGTAAAATACCCGGTTCCTCTGCCACACAAAAGAAAGTGTACATTGGAAAAGGAGCACATTTCTTTCCAAAAAGCAACATTGGTGAGTTTACTATTGAAGCCTATGATCTTTCTGTTGGAGATACAATTTTGGTTACAGGCCCAACCACTGGTGCCAAGGAAATGAAGGTTACCGAAATGTTGGTGAACGATGCCAGATTATCCACTGCCAAAAAAGGGGACTCCGTAACCATTCCTTTGGAATTTAGGATTCGCCTTTCGGACAAATTGTACAAAATTGTTGAAAACAAGGTGGAAGCCTAATGGTAGTTGTTACGCTTCAGCGAGAAAAATGCATCGGCTGCAACTATTGTGTGGAAATGGCGCCACAGCATTTTGCCATGTCCAAAAAGGATGGTAAATCTGTTTTATTGCATTCACAGAACAAAAAGGGGTTCCATACCATAAAGTCGCACGATGAGGGAATTTTTGATAGCTGTGAACAAGCTTCCAAGGCATGTCCTGTAAAAATCATATCGGTAAAAAGAACCTGATCAAAGTTCCAAAAGGGTAGTGTACACCAAGTGAGTGGGCAATCCTACGACATTGTTATAAGAACCTTGGATTTCAGAAATACCGATCATTCCGATCCACTCCTGAATACCGTAGGCACCTGCTTTATCGTATGGTTGGCATCTCTCTATATAAAAATTGATCTCATCATCGGTCAAATCTTTCAATTTTACTTTGGTAACACAACTGGCCATGGTTTGTTTTTGCGTGGTGGTAAAGCATACCGAGGTAATAACTTCGTGCCAATCCCCGGACATGGTCTTTAACATTTTAAAAGCCTCACCTTGGTTGCTCGCTTTTGCCAACGATGCATTGTTGTGCCAGACCACGGTATCCGAGGTTATCAAAATATCCGAAGGGTTCAATTCATTTTTAAAGGGGGTAGCTTTTAACTTGGCCAAATAAGCGGATATTTCTTCGCCCTGTAGTTCTGGAGGGTAAATTTCTTCCACTGATTTTGGGCGTACCTCAAAATCCAGCCCTAATTCTTCCAAAAACATTTTACGACGGGGAGAACCCGAACCTAGGATTATGTGCCTACCTTTGAGTTTTTCCTTGAGTGGGTTTTTAGTCATTCTTTGCACTAAAATTATCGTTCCAGTCCCCTCGAACTTTCAAGACCTGTTCAATCACGTCCCTTACGCAACCATCTCCTCCGTTTTTATGGGAAACATAATCGGAAATCGCCTTAACTTCTGCAACGGCATTTTGTGGGGATGTCGCCAATGCGACCATTTTCATAGGGGGAATATCCGGCATATCATCGCCCATGTAAAGCACGGTTTTCGGGTCTATATCGTGAATGTCCATATATTCTTCCAAAGGTTCCTGTTTATGGTGTGCCCCCATGTAAAAATCGGTAACACCTAGACCTTTTAAACGCTCCTTTACCCCTTGGTTGGTACCCCCCGTAATTATGCAAACGTTGTAACCTTTGGTAATAGCTGTTTTTAAGGCATAACCGTCTTTAACGCTCATTTTGCGCAATAGTTCACCATCGGTGGTGATCAATACCGTGCCGTCGGTAAAAACACCATCGACATCAAAAACAAAAGTTGTGATACTGCTCAAAAGCTCTTTATAATTCTTCTTCATGTGCTTGTATTATGGCTCTGCTCAATAGTTTGTATAAAGTAATATGTTCTTCATTTTTTAAGAGTTCCAAATGACCTTGCATACTTTGCCGATCGTTTCGGCGTGCGGGCCCAGTCTGTGCTTTTTTGGGTGGCATCGTTTTAATTTTCTCCGCTGTTTCCAAAATCAATGGTTTCAACAAATTAAAAGACAGGCCCTCCTGTAGGCAAATCTCTTCGCCAACCCCATATAGGTAGTTGGTAAAGTTATTTACAAAAACGGCTGCAAGATGCAATTTTTTTCGCTGTTCCGAGTCGATAGGATATACATTTTCAGATATAGATCTGGCCAAAAGCTCCAATACTTTCAGGGATTCGGTATCGCTTGCTTCAATACAAATGGGAATTGTGGAAAAATCTACCACCTTACCTTTGGTAAAGGTTTGTAGGGGATAAAAAACACCTTTTTTTGTGGAGTGAACAACTGCCATGGGCATAGCTCCGGAAGTATGGGCCACCACACCTTTTTTGTTTGCAACAAATTTGGATACTTTGCCTATAACATCGTCCTTAACAGCAATAATGTACACATCGGCATCGACGATTGCCTTAAAATTATCGGTTACTTCAGATTTGTCGGAAAATTGGTGCAACGCTTGGGTATTGCGACCTACAACTTGGACCACATTAACGTTTTTGGCCTTGGTAAAAGCATCGTGTAAGTGTTTTGCCAAGTTGCCGGTTCCCAATAGTACTATCTTGAGCATGATCAAAACTACAAATTTAGGGTTGATGGATAGCAGCAAGAATTAACAAATCTGTATGATTTTTATCAGCTTTCGCATTTAGGAAGTTCTAAAAAGGCCGTATTTTTGCAAGCCGAAAGTAGACCGAATTTCCATGATCGACATTGTTAAGAAAACACTTTTTTCCACGAGACTTATGGCCGTTCTTTTTTTGGTTTTTGCCGCGGCAATGGCCATGGGAACGTTTATAGAGAGCTGGTACAGTACGGACACCGCAAGAATTTATATTTACAACGCCACTTGGTTCGAGGCCATAATGGTCTTTTTTGTAATCAACTTTTTCGGGAATATTTACCGATATCGCTTGTTGCAATGGAAAAAATGGCCGGTACTTTTGCTTCACCTTTCTTGGATCTTGATCATTGTGGGGGCATTTGTAACCCGATATATCAGTTACGAAGGCATGATGCCCATTCGTGAAGGCGCCACGGAAAAGGTTTTTTATTCGGACAAAACTTATTTGACCGCTTTTATAGATGGTGATATCAACGGGGAAACCAAACGAAGGGTTTTAGAGGATGCCATTTTGGTTACTCCAGAAGGCAGACGGTCGAGTTTACCGTGGAAATCGGATTTTAATGGACAGCCCTTTACCATAAGTTATGTGGATTTTATAAAAGGAGCGGAACGTGGATTGATTCCTGATGAAAATGGCACCGAGTTTTTGCAGATTGTTGAGGCGGGCAATGGCCAAAGGCATGAACACTATTTGGAAAATGGGAAAATTGCCAGTTTGCACAATATTCTTTTTGCCCTAAACAACGAAACGGAAGGGGCCATCAATATTTTTTATGATGAAGAAAATGGCTTTCGTATAAAATCTCCTTTTGAGGGTGATTTTATGAGGATGGCCGACCAATACCAAGGTGAATTGCTGGCAGATAGCATACAACCTTTGCAATTACGGTCGCTATACACTGTGGGAGGCATGCAGTTCGTTGTCCCCGAACCTATTACCAAAGGTAGTTATGGCATTGTAAAAGTTCCGGACGAAGAGATTACCGCCGTAACCCAAGATGCGCTTATTGTCTCCGTTTCTACAAATGGAGAAAGTAAGGAAATCAAGCTATTGGGAAGCAAGGGAAATTCCAATTTTTCCGATAAGTTCAATGTTGGAGGTCTCGATTTTACATTAAGTTATGGCTCCAAAGTGTACGAGCTTCCGTTCTCTGTTCAATTGAACGATTTTATCGCCGAGAAATACCCTGGGACCGAAACAGGATATGCTTCTTTTATGAGCAAAGTAACCGTTCACGACGAAAGACCTTTTGATTATGATATTTATATGAACCATATTTTAGATCATAAAGGATATCGGTTTTTTCAATCCAGTTTTGACCCCGATGAAAAGGGAACGGTACTTTCCGTTAACCACGATTGGTGGGGGACCTGGATTACCTATATCGGGTACTTTCTTCTCTATATTGGACTAATGGGTATTATGTTCTACGGAAAAACACGATTTAGGGACCTACAGGCAATGCTCGAAAAAATAAAGGCCAAAAAAGCCGCCTTGACCACAATTACGCTCTTTTTTGCTTTTGTTTCCATAAACGCACAAGAAACGTCACATGAGCACCAAGGGCTGCCCACAAAAGCTCAAATCGACTCAGTTATCCAAGCTACGACTGTTGCCAGGGAACATGCGGAAAAATTTGGCGCATTGGTCATACAGGACGAGGGAGGACGAATGAAACCCGTACACACCTTTGCTTCTGAATTATTGCGAAAGCTAAGTGGGGAAAACAAATACAAAGACCTTACGCCAGGTCAAGTTTTCCTTTCCATGATGCTCAATCCGGGTGTTTGGTATACCGTGGATTTTATTGAAGTGGGAAAATGGCAAAACGATAGTATTAGAAAAGTAATAGGAGTTCCGGAAGGCACAGAATTTGTAAAAGCAACCGATTTTTTTGATGCCAAAGGGGCGTACAAACTAAGGCCGTATCTGGAAAAAGCAACATCCACCAATAATCCATCCAATTTTGAGAAGGACATTAAAAAAGTAGGGGAGCGATTAAGCTTGTTGGATATTGCGCTGAGTGGACAGATCGTGAAGATTTTTCCTTTGTTGAACGATGAGAACAACAAATGGATCTCTGCTGTGGAATACCGTTCTGGTCAATATCAAATGCAAGATTCGTTATATGCCAATTTTGTGAACAATGCAATGCCTTACTATTTAAACTCCTTGCAACAATCCATTGCGACTGGGGATTATTCCCAGCCCGATAGACTGTTGGACGCCTTTAAACAAAATCAGGTAAACCATGGAGCAGAAATATTGCCATCGGACAACAAAATAAAAGCCGAGATCATATACAACAAACTGGATTTGTTCAACCGATTGTACAAGTACTACGCTATGGTCGGTGTGCTGTTGTTTTTTGTTCTGATTGCCAAAATTTTTAAGGAGCGTAAATTTTTGGACGCCTTTGCCTACCTGTTGAAGGGAACCATTGTTTTATTTTTTATTTGGCATACCGTTGGGTTGATAATGCGATGGTATATTTCGGGGCATGCACCTTGGAGCGATGCTTATGAAAGTATATTGTACGTAGGTTGGGCAACTATGGGCATTGGACTGGCCCTTGGCCGAAAAAGTGAGCTCACCATTGCGGCAAGCGCCTTTGTAACTTCCATGTTATTGTGGATAGCCCACCAAAGTTGGGTAGATCCGGCCATAGGTAATTTGGTTCCCGTATTGGACAGCTATTGGTTAATGATCCATGTTGCTGTTATTGTAGGTAGTTACGGACCGTTGACGGTAGGTATGATCTTGGGTGTAGTTGCGTTGTTATTGATCATACTCACCACGGAAAAGAACAAAAAACGTATGGACCTGAATATTAAGGAGCTCACCGTGATCAACGAACTGGCATTAACGGCAGGTTTGGTAATGCTGACCATTGGCAACTTTTTAGGAGGACAATGGGCCAACGAGAGTTGGGGCCGTTATTGGGGCTGGGACCCTAAAGAAACCTGGGCCCTTATCTCCATTATGGTGTATGCCTTTGTTTTGCACATGCGGCTGGTTCCGGGACTACGTGGCAAATGGATATACAATTTTGCGAGCATTGTGGCTTTTGCCAGTATTATGATGACCTATTTTGGCGTAAATTTCTACTTGGTCGGACTGCATAGTTACGCCAGTGGGGACCAAGTAATAACCCCAAGCTTTGTATGGTATACAGTACTCGGGGTCTTTATTTTAGGAGGAATTAGTTTTTGGAGGCACAAAGTACATTATGCCAAAAAGTAGGCTATTGTTCCATTAATAACTTCATTATTTCTTCTGCGGCCACCTTGCCCTTTTCCTTTAGGAAAGGTCTAGAGGTATTATCGCCCAGTTCAAAAACTATGGATGGCATATTGTGGTGCACATAAAAGTATTTGCTGGACACCATGGTCGGGTCAATTTCATCGGAAGCACTTACATTGGTTTTCTTTTGTGGTAATCTATCTCCGATCCTTTCGATCCAATCAAAGATTATTTTGCCTTTTTTACCGGTAACCGTTGTATCAATGGGATAATAAATGTCGTCCCAAGTGGAATGGAAGTCTGCGCCAAAGACAAAATCATATTCTTTGTCTTTATCCACAAGAAAATTGCGGACATTCCGAGTTTCGGGTTGATTAAAATTTTGCCAATCCCTATTAAGGTCGATTCCGCCCATGTTGTGCCGCCAATGACCGTTATCTGCTCCATCAGGATTCATTAATGGCACAACAAAAATGGTATGTTCCTTTCTAAAATTTTTAGCCAGTTCAGAATCATTGGAGATGGTTTCTATAAAGGATTTCATGGCCAAAAATCCAGTAACCTCTGGTGGATGTTGCCTCGATATGATCATTAATGCTTTTTTAGTGGCAGTATTTTCGTTGATTTCCATTAAATGCATGGTTCTTTTCTCCTTGGAAAGCCCAATGGGATAATTGTCAATGAAGCTCTTTTGGCTCAACGAATCCACCCATTCCTTCACTACGTCAGATGTATATAGCTCCTGAGCGGTCACCCAAGTAGGTTTTTCGTTGACACTAATGGTAAGCTCGGCGGATTCTGGTGCGGCTTTAATGCCAAACTCGCCTTCACCCGGATTAATTGCTTTAAAACGGGTACTGTCCAAAGGCTTAAAGTTTTTACCATCAGTACTTATTTTAGGGTAATACCTGCTTCGGGAATCTTGGTAATTGATTTGTACGGTAATCTCCTTCGCCTCTTTGGACCAAACCTGAAAGGCGTACCAGGGACTCACATTAATGGGGGTATTTTCTGCTGTTATCCAAACGGTATAGTGATCATTGCCATCGTAGGCAACGCCGTTCAGTCGGGCACCATCGAACTTATTAGAGAAAAAAGTAGTACTGTCGTTAAAGGCCCAAACGCCTTTCCATTGTTTTTGGATGGGTTTGTCCACCGTAGGTACAACTGGACTTTTTCCTTGCCCTTGATAACCCGTTTTTTCTTTACTTTCTATAGTTTCTGGACCTTTTTTACAGGAGGATAGAAGTACCAAGGACGATAATATTCCAATGGTAATCAAAAGTTTAATTCGCATGGTTTTCAGAATTTTTGAATTGGTTGGTTACTAAAATACTACAACTGATTTTCCGATAAATATAAAATAGATATAATTGTATCCATTTTTTTCGCATCTTTGCGCCATCATGAAGTTATAAGAATTATGTACGCGATAGATGCCAACGTTGGGGAAACCCGATTTAAGTAACCGAAAACTTCTCGGTAACTAGGCATTGCACTTCTTTTTTTACACATAATTCTATTTATAATGACAAATCAACATACAAATTCATTTAAAAAATTTATTCGGTATTTCTGGATAGCTATTTCTGGGAAAGAGACTGAGTTTACCACAGGAAGCATCCGTAAAGCCATTTTTATGTTATCCATTCCCATGATCTTGGAAATGCTCATGGAATCCATTTTTGCTTTGGTGGATATTGCCTACGTATCTCAAGTAAGTGTAAATGCAGTTGCGACTATCGGGTTAACGGAATCCGTAATTACTTTGGTGTATGCCTTGGCCATTGGGTTAAGTATGGCAGCCACTGCCGTAGTTGCCCGTAGAATAGGCGAAAAGGATGTGGATGGAGCTCGAATTGCCGCAGTGCAGGCCATAGGATTGGGTGTTTTAATTTCTGTGGTAATTGGGATTTTCGGAATAGTTTATGCCAAAGAAATCCTTGGATTAATGGGAGGAGAGCCCGACTTAATAGAAGAAGGTTACGGTTATACCCAATTTTTGATAGGAGGGAATATCACCGTGGTCCTACTGTTCTTGATCAATGCCATATTTAGGGGTGCAGGAAATGCATCCATTGCCATGTGGGCCTTGGTACTCTCCAATGGGCTCAATATAATTTTGGACCCCATGTTCATTTTTGGATTTGGTCCAATACCGGAAATGGGAGTTAAAGGGGCCGCGGTCGCCACTAATATCGGTCGTGGAACAGCGGTACTGTTCCAATTGGGAATTTTGTTCTTTGGATGGGGCAAAATCAAATTGGCGGCCAAGGATTTGGTGGTCAACCTTAAGGTTATGGCAAATCTGGTAAAGGTTTCCTTAGGTGGGATTGCACAGTTTTTGATCGGTACCTCCAGTTGGATTTTCTTAATGCGGATCATGTCCGAATTTGGAAGCGAAGTGTTGGCAGGTTACACTATTGCCATTAGGGTAATGATGTTTTCCTTGATGCCCTCTTGGGGCATGAGCAACGCTGCAGCAACTTTGGTCGGCCAGAATCTAGGTGCCAAACAACCCGATAGGGCAGAAAGATCTGTTTGGAAAACAGGAAAATACAATGCTTGGTTCATGGGCTTGGTTTCCTTGGTTTACCTCATTTTTGCAAAGACCATAATCTCATGGTTCAATTCAACACCGGAAGTTGTTGGGAGCGGTGCGCTCTGTCTTCAGATTATTGCGGTGGGCTATATTTTCTACGCCTATGGAATGGTTATGACCCAGGCTTTTAACGGGGCAGGGGACACCAGGACCCCTACAAAGATCAACTTGCTTTCCTTTTGGTTCTTCCAATTGCCATTGGCCTATATCTCGGCACTGGTTTTAGGTTGGGGCGCAACAGGTGTTTTTGTGGCCATTACCGCAGCGGAAATTTTATTGGCAGTTTTGGCCATGGTCTGGTTCAAAAAAGGAAACTGGAAGAAGGTGCAAGTATAATGGGTTTCGTATCTTTAGCATAAAGAAAATCCAATATGAATAGTGATAAAAAAGGTCTGAACACCATCTGTACCCATGTTGGGGAATTGGAGGATAAAGCGTTCAAGGGAGCCGTTTCGCCATTGTATATGAGTACCTCGTATCAGTTTGATGATGTGGAGGTAAAACGTTATCCACGATATTTTAATACCCCCAATCAGGAAGCTTTGTGCAAAAAATTGGCAGCCTTGGAACATACCGAGGCCGCTTTGATCTTTGGCAGTGGTATGGCGGCCATCAGCACAGCCTTAATGACTTTTCTTCAGGCCGGTGATCATGTTGTACTGCAACAAACCATTTATGGGGGCACCTATCATTTTGCGGTGAGCCAGTTTGAACGGTTTGGTATAGAATATTCGTTTACCAATGGGTGGGAAGTGGATGATTTTGAAAAGGAAATAAAACCCAACACTAAAGTGTTGTATTTGGAGACACCATCCAATCCGTTATTGACCATTACCGATATAAAAGGAGTAGCGGATTTGGCAAAAAAGAAAGGAATCCTTTCTATGATCGACAATACTTTTGCAAGTCCGGTAAATCAAACCCCGACAGATTTTGGAATCGATGTGGTGGTGCACAGCGCAACAAAATATATGGGCGGACACTCGGATATTTGTGCAGGAGTAGTAGCTGCATCACAAGAGAGTATGGGCAAAGTGTTCCAAACAGGAATTTGTTTTGGTGGCAGTTTAAGCGATTACACCGTTTGGCTGTTGGAGCGAAGTCTAAAAACTATGGCCATTCGTGTTAGGGCCCAGAACGAAAATGCGATGAAAATGGCGGAGTATTTGGAGAGCAACCAAGATGTGGACAATGTATATTACCCGGGGTTAAAAAATCATCCGGGACACGCATTGGCCAAATCACAAATGAAAGGCTTTGGGGGCATGTTGTCCTTTGAGCTGAATCCAGAAATTGATGCGTCTTTATTTTTTAAAGAACTACAATTGATAAAACCTTCCATGAGCTTAGCTGGGATTGAAAGCACCATGCTCTCGCCAACACAGACCTCCCATGCGCTAATGAGTCCTGAGGATAGGGCCAAGCAGGGAATAAAGGATTCTCTGATCCGTTTTTCGTTGGGTATTGAAGAAATAGAAGATTTGGTCGAGGATATAGAACAGGCAATAGCCAAGGTAAAATCCATGACCGTTACGGTTTAAGAATATATATGAAATTAGACATTTTAGTGTTTGGTGCCCATCCTGATGATGCCGAACTAGGGGCAGGGGCCACCATTGCAAAGGAAATTTCCAAAGGTAAAAAAGTAGGTATAGTAGATTTGACCCGTGGTGAATTGGGAACACGGGGCTCTGCCGAAATAAGGGACCAAGAAGCGGCTAGGGCTGCAAAAATTTTAGGTGTTGCCGTTCGGGAAAATATGGAGTTTGCCGATGGTTTTTTTGTTAACGACAAAGAGCATAAACTGGAGCTCATTAAAATTATTCGTAAGTATAGACCAGAAATTGTATTATGCAATGCCGTTGATGACAGACATATAGATCATGCGCGCGGCAGTAAATTGGTAAGTGACGCTTGCTTTTTGAGTGGTTTAATGAAAATTGACACTAAAATGGACGGGGATGACGAACGGCAAGAAGCATGGAGACCGAAATTGGTTTACCATTACATCCAATGGAAAAATTTGGAACCCGACTTTGTTGTGGATGTAAGCGGTTTTATTGATAAAAAAACCGAGGCCATAATGGCGTACAGCTCTCAATTTTACGATCCCAATAGCGATGAGCCCGAAACTCCCATCAGTAGTAAAAATTTTACGGACAGTGTTAATTACAGGGCAAGAGACCTAGGTAGAATAATAGGGGTGGAGCATGCCGAAGGGTTTACAGTGGAACGTTTTGTAGGGGTGGACAGTTTGTGCGATTTGATTTGATCAAGATGCATTTTGGTATCTTTTCAATGCTTTTGGTACGGTAAAATAGAAGGTCGTCCCCTTACGTGGCGTACTTTCTACCCAGATTTCGCCATTATTTTTGTGGACCATTTCTTTACATAGCGATAAACCTAAACCGGTACCTTTTTCGTTGTTGGTTCCGTAAGTAGTGATGTTGGAGGAGTCCTTGAATATGGATTCCTGCATTTCTTGGGTCATACCAACACCAGTATCCCTGACCGATATCTGCCACATGCCCGCCTTTTCCTCGGCACCTACGGTAATAAGACCATTCTCGGGCGTAAATTTTATGGCATTGCTCAAAAGGTTCCGGATAACAATATCTATTTGGTGGTTGTCCGCCCAAATACGGGGATTATCCGGCAGTTGATTTATTATTTTAACGGACTTGTTGTTCGCAATTTCCGACAGTAATTGAATATTGTTGACGACCAATGTGGATAATGATACACGTTTTGGCTTGGTGATCACTCCGTTCAACTGGTTCATGCCCCAAGACAATAGATTGTTCAATGTAAAGGAAATATTGTCCACATCGGACTTTAGTTTTGGAATATAAGATACCAGTTCCTTGGTTGAAATATCCCCATCGGTGAACATTTTTAAGATACTTTGCAATCCTCCAATAGGTCCTCGCAGATCGTGCCCGATGATTGAGAATAGTTTGGTGTTCGTTTTATTGATTTCGTGCAGCTGCGCTTCTCGCTGGGTTACGGCCAAAGATTTTTCCTTGAGCTCCCTGTTCAGTTTTTTCTGGATCTTTTCACTCCTGCGGACCACAAAGGTGATGATACTCAGAATAAGTAAAACAATTACTGAAAAATAAATATAGTTCCGTTGTTTGGCCAATGCGGCTTGGTTGGCCTCGATCAATTCCTTTTTCTCCTGTTGATATTCCAATTTGGTTTCGAGCAAGGACAAGCTCTGTTTGTTTTTGTCCATAAACAGGGAATCGGACAGGGTTTTAAAAGTTTCGAGATAGGCCAGTGCCTCCTCGTTTTCACCTTTCTTTTTATATATTTTGTACAAAGTCTCAGAACAATCGATCTGCCCTTGTAGCGATTTTATTTTTTGGGATATTGCGAGACCTTTTTTTGCATGCACCAAAGATAAACTATCCTTTTCCAAGCCATAATAGACTTTGGCCATACCGTTCATTAATTGGATCTTTATCCTATTGTCCTCAATCTCGTCTTTAAAGAGCATATTACTTTGATCGTACCAATACAGGGCCCACTTATATTTTTTTTGATCCAGGTAGATATCGCCTTTTACCTCGTAGGCGTAGGCAAGCCAATCGTATATTTTGTATTTTTCGAATGTGTTTATACTGCGGTTGATGTTGAAGATTGCATTTTTATAATCTTTAGCATCTCTGTATAAAGATGCCATATTGCTCTGGGTCTCCGCATCGATAATTTCGTTGCCCACTTTGCGATTTATTTTTTGGACCGTATCGTAGAACATCAGAGCATTTTTAAAATCTTTCTGGTCGGCATAGAGGCCGGCTATGTTTTCATTGAGTACCGAGAGCATTTTAAGGTTGTTGATCTGTTTTGCCAGATCAATGCCTTTCAGATTTAAGTTAAGAGCTTCGGCATAGTTGCCTTCGAAACTATAATTTTGGGCCAGAGTGTTCAATATGGATATTTCACTTTGAACATCCTCCACATCTTTCGAAAGTTGAAGCGCTTCTTTGAACAGCGGCATGGATTTTTTTCTATCCCCTTTATCATAGTAATAGTTTGCCACGGCTTCCAATCCTTTTATGGTGCCATAGTTGTAATTAATTTCACTACTGTATTCCAAGGCTTTTTGGGCCACATCGTAGAGACGTTCGTTGTCGTGGAACCTGTAAACTCTTGCCAAACCTAGGAGTAGATTAATGTGGGTACTATCCTTGGGATTAAATCTGTTGGTAGATTCCAACCGACGTAATCTAAGCTCCATACTGTCTTTTTTGCTGGTTTGTCCTGATAGCGGACCGGAAAAAAGACAAAAGCCCAGTACCACTATACAAAATGATAGTGTTTTAAAGTTGTTGGGTATGAAGTTTTTTTCTGACAACAATAGGTTGAAAATTATTTATGGTAAATCTACCTTTACACTACTTTAATTGGAATTATTTGTTGTGAAACTGCCAAAATTGTGTGTTTGGTCTTAAAAACGTGCACTTCGTCGGTAAATTGTACAGATTTGATATTATGTTAGTTGAATGCGGGATTTTTCTAGGGCAAATCCATTGGATATAATTTTATTGATGGAAATTGAAAAATATTTTGGTTGAATCATTACAAAAAAGTATTTTTGCATCCGCTTTAAATGGTGGTTGTAGCTCAGCTGGTTAGAGCGCTGGATTGTGGTTCCAGAGGTCGCCGGTTCGAACCCGGTCTTCCACCCTTAAGTTTATCAAATCCCAAACCTAATGGTTTGGGATTTTTTGTTTTTAAATAGAATCAAAGTCAAATTCTAGTGTACTTCGTTGTTAGCAGAAGCTTGACCTATAATAATTAGGGACGTTTTTTTAGTTTTAGATTATATTTTTCTATCCTTTTTTAAGATAATGACCTCATCCGTCAATTGAAAAGGGCCATCCGTTAAATCATGATTTATTTTTACTTCATTTTAACTATGCTCTTCCCTCCAAAATCCATACGTTGTTACCCTCTCTTTTCTCGGACCATTGGTTAGACAGCTTTTAAACCATACTTTTATTTCAATTTTCACCGTATACTTAGATTCCGAAACTTGTTCGGATTGACCACGGGTTATTTATATTTTCGAGTAATTGAATAAAAAAGCCCTTGTTTTCAAGGGCTTTTAAATTATAAAGATAGCTGTTGGTTATTCCGTGGCTTTATCCACCACCAATCTATTTGGGCGATTGGCTATCTCCCATGCCGTATGGAAAATAAGTCGAGAGCGATTTTCTAAAAGATCATAGTTTATTTTATCGGGAGTATCACTTGGTCTATGGTAGTCCGCATGGGTTCCGTTAAAATAGAATATGATCGGAATATTGTTCTTCGCAAAATTGTAGTGGTCACTTCTGTAGTAAAATCTATTGGGATCGTTCTCGTCGTTGTACGTATAATCAAACTCGATATTGGTGTACTTTTTGTTTACCTCCTCCGATAAATTGTGGAGTTCGGTACTAAGTTTGTCGGAACCGATCAGGTATAAATAATTTCGAGAACCTTTGTATTTTGGGTCTATTCTACCGATCATATCTATGTTAAGGTTGGCCACTGTGTTCTCCAATGGGAATACCGGCTCAACATCGGTATAGTATTTGGAACCCAACAATCCTTTTTCTTCTCCGGTAACATGTAAAAATACAATGGAACGCTTGGGGCCTTTGCCTTCTTCGGCAGCTTGCTTAAATGCTTGGGCAATTTCCAAAAGCGCCACAGTACCCGAGCCATCGTCATCGGCACCATTATTGATCTGACCGTCTGCCGTAACCCCGATGTGGTCCAAGTGAGAAGAAATAACCACATACTCCTCCGGTTTTTCGGTACCTTTTAAAAGGGCAACCACATTTTCAGAATCTATATTGTCGTTACTGCCGGTTAAATTCAAGTTTACATTGGCAGTAATAGTTTTTGGAGTATGGTCCTTTTCTATATTTTCGAAAAGTGTAGTAGCCGCTTTTTCGTCCAAAACAATCAAAATATCATTGTTGCTGTCATCTGCAAGTTGCATTCGACCACTATTGTTGCTTTCCATAAATCGGAAATATCCCCTAAATCTTGGAAAATTCTGTGAATCAAAATACAGTACCCCTTTGGCGCCTTTTTCCAAAGCCAAAGTAGATTTTTTCCCCATGGCCTCGGACATATTGCTCCAGTCGGATTTTTCCTGATCTCCGGATATTACATAAGTTCCATCCGTGTTTTGAGGTTCGCCGGCTTTTATAAGTACCAGTTTGCCGGATACATCGATTCCGTTGTAATCATTATAATCACCGTCCTCAATTCCAAAACCTGCATAAACAATTTCATTAAAAGTACCTTGCGCTGGGCTAAATGCTACGGCATGTTCTCCTAAAGAAAAACTTTCGTTGTTAAAGGTTACATTGCCTTTTGGCACTTTGGTTTCTTGCAATGCTACTTTTTGAAAATAGTTGCCATTGGATTGTGCAGCGGGTATGTTCAAGGACTCGTAATGCGCCTTTATATATTCCACAGCCTTTTTTTGGCCAGGTTTTCCAGTTTCCCTGCCTTCAAACTCATCGGAAGCATAGGTGTACAGGTGTTCTTTTAGTTCGGTTTCTGTAATTGATTCCGCATAAGGTACGGGGTCTGCTACAGGTTGGGTTTTTGCTACTTCCGAAACCGTTTTTTGGGAAGTGTTGCAGGCAAAGGTTAAGCCCAATACCAATAAGGATAATTTTTTCATTTGTGTTTTTAAGTTATCTGAATCCTCCAAAAATAGTTAAAAGTTTAGGAAAGAAATTACTATTCTAAGATAAACATTATCAAACCCATTGCGTAACTTGGTCCCCTTTTAGTGGATTTATTAAACTTGTACGTATTATGGGCAAGAATAAGAGTGTAGTAGTAGTAGGTGGAGGAATAATAGGACTATCTACCGCATACTTTCTTCAAAAGGAAGGCCATCAGGTAACCGTTTTGGACAAGTCCGATATTTCTTCGGGGGCTTCTTTTGTAAACGCGGGGTATCTTACACCAAGTCACATTATTTCCTTGGCTTCCCCCGGAATGATTACCAAAGGAATAAAATACATGTTCAATTCTTCCAGTCCCTTTTACATGAAACCTCGTTTGGATCCCGAGTTTATGAAATGGGCGTGGTATTTTAAAAAATCCTCGACACGAACAAAGGTCGATTTGGCAATGCCGGTGATTCGGGACATAAATCTGTTAAGTAGAGAGTTGTACGAAGCCATACAGTCTTCCGGTGATTTAGGTACATTTAAAATAGGGGATAAAGGTCTGTTGATGATGTTCCAAACCGATGAGGCCCGCGACCATGAGATGGAGGTGGTGGAAAAGGCCAGCACCTTGGGATTGGATGGCAAATTGTTGTCCAAGGAAGAGCTAACGGCACTCGAACCAAATATAAAGGTCAATGCCAAAGGCGCTATACTTTGGGAATGTGATCGCCACACAACACCCCCGTTGATCATGGAAAATATGGTAAAACACCTAAATACAAGTGGAGTGGCCATCCATAAAAACGAGGAAGTATCCGATATAGCTTTTTCCAACGGTAAAATAACCGAGGTAAAAACGAACAAAGCCTCCTATGCGGCCGACGAAGTTGTTCTTGCCGCAGGTTCATGGACATCGAACATATCAAAAAAATTAAACCTAAAACTGCCGTTACAAGCTGGCAAGGGATATCGAATAAATGTGGAAGAACCTACGAACATTTCCATGCCCGCCATTTTAATGGAAAAGAAGATTGCCGTAACCCCAATGGAAGGGTTTACCCGTTTCGCGGGCACTATGGAATTTTCGGGGATAAACCATACTATACGAAAAGAAAGAGTGGAAGCCATTGCAAAAGGTGTGGAGGGTTATTATGAAGGATTACAGGTTCCGGAAAAGGCCAAAACGAATGCAAGTTGTGGATTGAGACCAGTATCACCAGATGGGCTTCCATATATTGGAAGACCAAAAGGAATCAAAAACTTAACCGTAGCCACCGGACACGCCATGATGGGGTGGAGCTTGGGACCGGCAACGGGCAAGTTGATCACCGAACTTGTTTCCGGGCAGTCACTCTCCATGGACATACAACCGTTCGACCCCGACCGTAAATTTTAGATCATAAAATTTTTTTATTGAGGGGTTTTTTAATGTGGCATAGATTTTTCAGTTGACTTTTTTACAACTAATTTTACAGTATGAGAAACCTCAGTTACATCCCAATCTTAATTTTAGTGCTCAATTTGACCGCACTTAGGTCGCAAGAGCTTAAAATTTTCACATTAAATGACTTCGATCTAAAGGGAAAAGTGAAGACCTGTTTGGTTTCTACCGATTATGGCAAGGAACTGTTCGAATTCAATAAAAATGGGGTGTTAAAGAAAACGGTCACGCAGTACAACGACAATGACCAAGACATTACCTATTACACCTATAAAGATGGTGAATTGTTGGAAAAACGGATGGAAAGCTATAAGAACAATGTCCTGGACGAATCCACTTCAATGGCCAATTTTTATGAAGTGGATACCATTCCCAATAGAAAAGTAACGGAAAAGATAATTTCTTACGACAAACAATTTTTAGAGCAAGAACAATATTATTATGATGAAGCCGGAAGGTTGGTCCGTATCATCTCGTCCAATGTAGAGGGGGTAGATGAAACCACCTTGGAATATACCCAGGTAAAAAATGAACTTACCGTGAGTACATTTACTAATGGAATTTTGCAAAAAGCGGTAAGAAATTCCATTAAAAAGACCCCAAATGGTGATCAGGAGGTGATTTTGACCAAGGAATATATTGATGGTGAACCGAATACTGCCACGGAAGAAGTATTCAACAGTGCAGGAAAGTTGGTGACCAGCGAGGAATTCTTGTACGATTTTACAGAAAAAGAATTCGTTTCACAAAAAAAGCGGTATTATCAATATACCGATGGTGTTTTGAGCAAGGTGATAAAAAAGACCATTAATACGGAATCTGCGGAAAAGTACATTTTTCAGTTCGATAATCATAAGCCCAGCAATTGGGTCAAGCAAATCGTAACACCTGGCAATACCTATACCACAAGGACTATCACATACTACCCAGAAGAGGATTTAAAAGAAGAAACCAGCAACTAAATAATACTATACTAAATTCTGGATTATTTCCGGTTGTACTTCATGGCCACCAATGAAAGTCATGGTTTCGGCCATGCCACGGAACAAAGTGTCACTTTTTACTTTTTCGTTTTTTAAGCGTTCTGGATTTAGATATTGATCTTGGTCTCCGTACACAATTTTGATTTGGGTACTATTATAATCTAAAAACTCAAAATCTTGAGCGGTAAGTTCGTTGGGAATACCCCCGGCATACAACACAATAAGTTTACAATTCACTTTTTTCCGGGCCAACCATCGGGTGGCCACCGATACACCTTGCGAAAAACCGAAGAGGATCAAATCAACACCTTTTGGAAGCTTTTCCGAATCGAGTACCGCATCAATATAATTGATCACATTATTGATTTCCGTTGCAGTGTTTTCCTTGGTCAACCAACTGGCGCCAACATATTTATACTCATTTTTTAAATAATATTTGGACGGAGCCTGCGGTACAATAATGTAGTTTTCTTCTGGATCTAGACCATTAAAGTATTTTACAAAATAGCGGCTTAAATAGCCTATTCCATGGAAAACCAACCAAACATTTTTTGTTTTGGGACCTAATTTGTTCTGCGTCAGATATGTATTCTGAGTAGTGTAGCTTACGGTTTTCTCTTTGTTGGACATGTTCAGTTAGGCTTTAATGAATATTGCAAAAGCTTTGCGTAATTTTACAAAAAAGTAGAGCGATGAACGAACACAAGGAGAAAATTCTCTCCGTTTGCAACCAGATATGCAAAGGGACCTTAATGGAAACTCTGGATATAACATATATAGATGTCGGCGAAAACTTCCTTTTGGCCAAAATGCCCGTAACACCAAAAGTACACCAGCCCGATGGTGTTTTGCACGGTGGTGCCTCTGTGGCGTTGGCAGAAAGTGTGGGAAGTGCGGCATCTTATGTTTTTTTGGACGGAAACGAGTTTTTTGTGCGCGGCATAGAGATTTCCGCTAACCATGTGCGTTCCATAAAAGAAGGATTTGTGTACGCAAGGGCATCCATTTTACACAAAGGACGAACGACCCAGTTATGGGAAATAAAAATAACGGACGAGGAAGGAAACCTGATATCCAATTGTAAACTCACGACCATTGCATTACCTAGAAAATAAAGAACCCGAAGCAATTTTTGAAAAGGTGGTTCACTGCCTTGAAAATGGTATGCCCTTTGCCATATATCGCAAACCCGACCAACAGGAACTACAGGCCGTTTTTCAAACAGATAAGGACCTTTTAGTTTCCAAGGATTTTGACGAGAAAGGATTTCTTTTTGCTCCTTTCGATACCGAGGGTGATGCCATTTTGATCAGACCGGATGAAGTATGGAAAGGAAAATATAAAACAGAGATCCTTGCCAATACGGCCCACATAAATTTGGTGGAAGATGGTAAGGAAATTCATGTTGACTTAATAAAAAAAGGCATACAGGAAATTAAAAAAGGTAGATTGCAAAAGGTAGTGCTCTCAAGAAAGATCGAGGTACCGTTGACCAAATCACCTCTTGAAATTTTCAAGGCCCTTTTGGGCACCTGTCCCCATGCATTTGGTTACCTTTTTCATCATCCAAAGGTAGGTACATGGTGTGGTGCCACACCAGAAACATTGGTCAAAGTAAAAGACAAGGAGCTGAACACCATGTCGTTGGCAGCGACACTCCCGTACGTTGCAGGGGAAGTACCAAAATGGGGTAGCAAAGAGGTAGATGAACAACAAATGGTTTCCGAGTACATCGGAGATAAATTGGCCCATACCATGGAACATTTGGAAATAGATGATGCCGAATCCGTCCGGGCCGGTACACTATGGCACTTAAGGTCCGAGGTGAGGGGAACCATGCTCCCGAATATTAAAACCAAAGAGGCAGTAAGGGCCTTGCATCCCACGCCGGCGATCTGTGGTATTCCTACGGCCGAAGCAAAAGAGTTTATAAAGAAGAACGAAAACTATAAAAGAACGTTCTATACCGGATTTTTGGGAGAATTGAACTTTGGTGCAAAAGAGGAAACCTCACTCTACGTAAACCTTCGTTGTATGGAATTGAACAAATACAATGCAACCATATTTGTTGGTGGTGGCATTACCGAAGCATCCGACCCGGAAAGTGAATGGGTCGAAACCCAAAACAAAAGTAAGACCATGTTGAATGTCCTTTAAATAGAAGCTATCTAATTTAAGGCATTACCACAAAGATGATGTATTTTTGTAATCCATGATGTACTCAGATATTCCTGCTGCACAAACCTTGGTTCTGAACTTTAGATCAAGGGGAGTTAAAAACATTGTAATCTCACCGGGATCAAGAAATGCCCCACTTACAATAAGTTTCACAAAAAATCCTTTTTTTAATTGTTACAGCATTGTGGATGAGCGCTGTGCGGCATTTTTTGCCTTGGGAATGGCACAACACTTGCAGGAACCTGTCGCCGTTTTATGTTCATCGGGAAGCGCCATGTTAAATTTTTACCCTGCAGTCGCCGAAGCTTTTTACAGCGATATCCCTCTCATTGTAATTTCGGCGGATAGACCCGCATACCGGATCGATATTGGAGATGGACAGACCATTCGCCAAGAAAATGTTTTGGAAAAACATACAAGCTATTCGGCCAATTTAAAGCAAGATGTGTCCCACGCACGAAATACCATATTAAAATTTGGTAAATCGTTGTTGCGGGAAAGTCAGGAAGAAGTACAATCCTTCAATCAAACAGAAATAGATCGAGCCTTAACGGTAGCGTTTTTGGAAAAAGCCCCGGTGCACATCAATATTCCTTTTGAAGAACCTCTGTACGGAAGGGTAGAGGAACCGTCGATAGAGCGTCTTGATGAAAAAAAATTCTTGACCAAGAGCTTATCCGATAATCAAGATTGGGAAGAATTGGCAAAAACATGGGCCAATAGTTCCAGAAAAATGATTCTGGTAGGGGTAAATCAGCCCAACACCATTGAAGATGAAGTGCTTCAAAAGTTGGCCAATGACCCAAACACCCTGCTGTTTACCGAAACTACCTCGAATTTGCATCATCCGGAGTTTTTTGAAAGTATAGATAGTATCATAGCGCCCATTGAAAAATCCGGGAAGAAAAATACGTTGTTCGAACAACTGCGACCAGAACTATTGTTGACCTTTGGGGGATTGATCGTATCCAAAAAAATAAAAGCTTTTTTAAGGGAGTATACGCCCAAAGAACATTGGCACATCGACACCAAAAAGGCGAACGATACGTTTTACTGCCTAACCAAGCATATTACAATAGGCCCAAATCTCTTTTTTAAAAAAATAGTTGGGCAAAATGTAACCGCACAAAGCGAATACAAATCTTTTTGGGAACGGAAAAAGAATCAATACGAAAAAAAGCGTGATGTCTACCTTAAAGAAATTCCATTTTCGGATTTTAAGGCCTTTGATCACATTATAAAGGGAATACCCAAAGGGTATCAAGTACATTTGGCCAATAGTTCCACGGTTAGATATGCCCAACTGTTTCCAATGGACAGGTCGTTGAAGGTATTCTGTAATCGTGGCACCAGTGGTATCGACGGCAGTACATCCACTGCAGTGGGCAGTTCAATTTTTAGCGCCGAACCCACTTTGTTGTTAACGGGAGACCTTAGTTTTTTCTATGACAGCAATGGGCTATGGAATCAATATTTACGTCCCGATTTTAGGATTGTGCTCATCAATAATTCGGGAGGCGGTATTTTTAGAATATTGCCGGGGAAAGAGGACACAAAGGAGTTCGAGACCTTTTTTGAGACCAGCCATGGGTTATCCGCAAAACATCTTGCCGAAATGTACGGCTTTGACTATTTGGTTGCCGAAAACGAGGATGAACTTTTAAAGGGGTCGAACGAGTTTTATGCAACTTCCGACCGACCTAAACTATTGGAAATAAGAACGCCTCGTGAACTGAACAATAAAATTTTGCTTGGATACTTCGATTTTATATCTTAGAACCTTAACTATAAATAAAAAGAACACTAACAGATTATGAGCAAAAGAGACGAATTGATCGAGAAGTACGCGGAAGACATCAAAAACAAATTTGGACAGACTCCGGACATGGATTTTCTGACCAAGGTGGCCATAGGGTTGGGTCCGGCCATCTATAACTTGGACGCCTCCAAGGTATCAGGTTCCGATGATAAGGAGCTGGAAACGGTTAAAAACAATTTTTTGATCAAAAAATTGGGGCTGGCCGATACGCCGGCACTCATGGAATCGATCAAAAGTGTTATCGATTCATACGGTCAATCTGAAAAAAACAAACATCGTGCGGTAATTTACTATATGTTGGCCAAACATTTCGGTAAGGAATCCGTTTACAATTAAGCGTCCACAAAACTAAATTATAAGCTGTCCTTGTTAAGACAGCTTTTTTTATACCCATTTTTTACAGCTACCTTTGCCCTATGATAGAATTGGGAAATTACAATATCCTTAAAGTGTTAAGGAGCACGAGTATAGGTCTTTTTTTAGGTGATGATGAAGGAACAGAGATTCTTTTACCGAATAAATATGTTCCGTCCGATTTTGAGATTGATCAAGAAATGGATGTGTTCTGTTATTTAGACAATGCGGAAAGGCCTATTTCTACTACCTTAAAGCCAAAAATCGTACGTAACGGATTTGCGTATTTAAAAGTGGTCGAAGTCGGGGCATACGGTGCTTTTTTGGATTGGGGACTGGAGAAACATTTGCTTGTTCCCTTTAGGGAGCAATCCCACAGAATGGAGGAGGGCCAAAGCTATGTGGTACATTGCTATATGGATGAGGAAAGTATGCGACTTACCGGATCTAGCAGAGTAGATAAATTTTTATCCAACGAAAGCGTTGCGTACGACCAGAACGATCAGGTAGATCTTTTAATTTACCGTAAAACCCCTTTGGGGTGGGAAGTGATCGTGGATAACCGTCACAAAGGTCTGGTTTTCGATAGCGATATATATAGGCCTTTAGAAATCGGTGACCAGGTCAAAGGTTATGTAAAAAGTGTGCGAGATGATAAGAAGATAGATATCTCGCTGCAACCCATTGGGGCAAAAATGTTGGAGCCTACGGCAAAATTTATCTTTGATAAACTTGTAAAGAACAACGGATTCTTGCCCCTGCACGACAAGTCGTCCCCTGAAGAGATACAGCACACACTGCACATGAGCAAAAAGGCATTTAAAAAAGGCGTTGGTATTTTATATCGTCAACGAAAAATCGATATTCAGGACGATGGGATCCATTTGTTGGGAGACTAGATCGGAATCTGGATTTTTGTTTTTATGCAGCTCTAAAGTTTTTTTCTTTAGTTAAATGTTTTATTTTTGTGAAGATACAGATTAACTTATTGGTTGTTATGCTCTTAGCATGACGCATAATTATAACCCCCTCCAGGATATGCCTTTTATTGAAGAAAGCGATTTGTTGGACCTTCATAAGGATATAGATAAGGCCCAAATTATCAACGAAAGACTCCTTGATCAGATAAAGTACAAGAACAAAGATCTTCGCAAAATTAAGTTACAACGTAATATCCTGATGGGATTTGTTGGATTATTTGTAATTGGTACGCTGGCCATTACTTCGTTCACTGCAGGCCTTAGCAGCAAACAATCTTTTGAGAACCAAGGAAATCTTTTGGTATCCATAGACAGCTTGGATGTGATCAAGGCCAGGATAGATAATTTAAAATCCCAAAACGAAGAGCTTAGCTTGGTAAAGGAATTTTACTTGGCCAAAGAGTTTTTGAACAAGGAAATGATCTATTCCGTACAAGTTAAATCGTTTGTGGAGAATAATGTAACACTTGCGTCCGAGGCATTGACCAATACATTATTTGTAAAAACCAACCCTTTTTATGCGTATTCTTTGGGTAATTTTGAAACCCTGGAGGAAGCTCAAAAATTTAGAAAACAACTGGTACAGATGGGGTTTGACGATGCTTTTGTAGCTTCTTACAAGGATGGTCAAAGAGTTAAAATAGAAGATCCGTATTAATCTTGGGAAAAACAAAGGCTTGGATACAGGCCGCTAGACTGCGCACACTGCCTTTATCTTTATCGGGCATTATTGTGGGAACTGCTTTGGCCAGTTTACACGCTCAATTCGAATTGTCCATATTTATTTTGGCCCTTTTGACAACTGTAGGTTTTCAAGTAACCTCCAATTTTGCCAACGATTACGGAGACGGGGTAAAGGGTACCGATAACGAAGATCGTGTTGGTCCTGCAAGAGCTTTGCAAAGTGGCACCATCTCACGAACATCACTCAAAGCCGGGGTAATCATTTCTGCCCTAATAAGTTTGGCCATAGCAGTAGTTCTCATCTATTTAGCTTTTGGAACGGGTAATTTTGCCTACGTCCTCGTTTTTTTGGTCCTAGGCCTGTTAAGCATTTGGGCTTCCATTAAATATACGGTAGGCTCTAACGCTTATGGCTACCGAGGATTGGGAGACCTTTTTGTATTTCTTTTTTTTGGATTGTTAGGTGTATTGGGCAGTATGTTCTTATACACCAAAACCTTGGAATGGCCTTCAATTTTACCAGCAATTTCAATTGGGCTATTATGCGTGGCCGTGTTAAATCTGAACAACCTTAGGGATGTGGTATCCGATAAAAAGCATGGTAAGAACACATTGATCGTTAAAATGGGATTTGAGAATGGCAAACGCTATCATCTTGGTTTGATTTCTGCCGCGCTGCTATGCTTTTTAGCTTATATAATTGTAATTGGTTTTGACTGGAAACAATCCTTTTTTATGCTGGCGTTTGTTCCATTATTGATTCATTTGCGAACCGTTATGACCACCAAAGAACCTGTTCGGTTGGACCCCGAACTTAAGAAAGTGGCGTTGAGCACCTTTTTGTTAGCGGTTTTATTCTTCATTTCAGTCAATATTTTTTTGTAAATTTGACTTACAACCAAATAAACTTTAAGGAACTTGGAACATCCGATAAAAATTTTGATCGTAGAGGACAATGTTATCATTGCTGATGATATGCAGTCCATGTTAGAGGAAATCGGCTATGAAATTGTTGATAATGTCATAGTGTACGAACAAGCGGTAGATGTGTTAAAGAACAACCATGTTGATTTGGTACTTATCGATATCATCTTGGCCTCGGACAAAACAGGTATAGATCTAGGTAAGCATATTCGCGAAACGTACAACATTCCATTCATCTTTGTAACCTCGAACTCGGATCGTGCAACAGTGGAAAATGCCAAAACGGTTAAACCAGATGGTTATTTGGTAAAACCTTTTGAACAACAAGATCTCTATACATCCATAGAAATTGCACTGTCAAATTTCAATTATGCCAAAAAAGGCGCGGAAAAAGTTGAGGAGAATCAAGAAGCAGCCGACGAAATCACATCGAACTCTGTATTAAAAGATTCCATTTTTGTAAAGAAACAACACTTGTACTACAGGATTCAGTTTACCGACATACAATTTATCAAGGCTGATAATGTGTATTTGGAGGTTAACACTGTGGATAAAAAGTTTTTGGTACGGTCTCCCTTAAAAGATTATTTGGAGAAATTGCCCAAGAACAAATTTTATAGAGCCCATAAATCATATATCGTAAATGTGGACCATATTGATGCCATCAATTCAAAAGATATAATGATCAACAATAATCTTATTCCGATCTCCAAGGATTTTAAGGAGTTTATTCTTTCATCAATGAACAGTTAACGTTCCCCTTAATCAAAGAATAGAATGAGGTGCCCTTTAGGGCACTTTTTTTTTGGCAATGCCATCAAGTTTTGGGGTTACCACAACTTTTGGTAGGTTCACAACAATAATTTTCTCCCTTTGGACCCTACCGCTACTTTAGCAGTGTAATAATCAAGAAAGTAATTTTTTCATTTTCATATAGTGTTCTCGTAAAAGGGTCTTGTTCTAAAAAACAGGGCCTTTTTCAATTTTAAGCGCCTCTGTCCTGTTCGGATTTATCCATAAAAAGCACAAAACATCGATAAATTACCCATATACCTATGTTTTGTATTGTTTCACAACAGAAAACATAGGTTTCACAACAATAGTGGGCAACTCTCTCCTTTGGTATTTAATTTTGTGCACAAACTAACGTTCTTTATATACCCCATACATTGCAATTCAGTTGGATATTCCATTTATTGGATTGGAGTGCTATCGGGACAATAAAGGAAAAAAGGGCACGATAATAATATAGGACCGCCTCTGGAGTGGTCACTGTATCAATTTAATTAATGGGACGTTACGTAATTTTATTTACCTCAGTATTTTTTATTTTTTTCTATGCTGCATCGGGGCAGGACCTTGCCTTTGATGAAGAAAGCAAACTGAAAGAATTTCAGGATACCGATCTACCATCACAACGATTCGATGTATTTTTTAATTCATTGGATCGCTATAACGTGAACTCTGCATACGATTGGTTGGATACCATTAAAATTTATTTGTCCAACGCACAAAAAACAGAGGACACCACAGCTACACGACTATACAAAGTAATGCAGGCCCAAGTGTACAACGATTTGGGGGAATACGACAAAAGTACCGCGTTGGCCAAAGAGCTGTACGACATCAAAGATTCACTCGATACCGATTCAAAAAAGGTAATTTTGGATGTGTTGGACGATAATTATGCCAACCTACAGCTGTACGACAAGCAAATAGAGATCCGAAAGCAAAAGCGTGAACTGGGCATTACGAACAATGTGTCATTCTACGATATATACAGTAACCTTGGACTTTACCGAAAAGCAAGGAACCAATATATTATGGAGGTTAAGCCTACCATTGCGGACAACGACTCCTACGGTTTGGCCAAGTATCATAGCAAAGTTGGGAATTACCTTAGATTGGACGATTCCGCTCCAACCGCACTGAGCGAACTAAAAAAAGCGAATCACTACTTGGGCGTTTACATGAACGATATCACCGCCCAAAAAAGTGCATCGGATATGTTCGAGAGCGAGCTGTTAAAGGCTGAAATCGAAGGAAATATAGCCAAGTGCCATGTAATGATGGGCAATTACGAAGATGCCGTGCCACTTTTGCAATCCAGCATCGAAACCTTGACCAAATCACCTTATAACAAGGATAAAACCGAAGTTGTGGACAACTCGCTTTTCTTGGCAGAAGCCAATTTGCAAATGGAACGCTTTTCCGAGGCCAAAAAACACCTCGATACGGAGTTCGACAACATATCGGTACTACAAACGATAAAGAAGAACAGTTTGTTGGCCGCTTTTTATGATAAGGTCGAAAACTTTAAGAATGCATCCATCTACTACAAAAGAAACGAAAGGATAAAGGATTCTCTGGCCAAAAAACAATCGGCACTGATAAAACAACAGCTGGTAACCATAGTAGCCAACGAGGATTTGGAAAATTCCCAAAGATTGATAGATGAGCAAAAAAAGATAAACGAATTGGCCCGCAGCGAAATGAAAGCCAAAGATGAGCGTATTAATTTGGTATTTATTTCACTCATATTTACCCTTTTAGGTTTTGCAGGATTGGTGTACGCTTATTTAAAGAGTATAAAAAACCAACGGTTAATTGCGGAGCAGAAGCATATTATCGAAAACTCGTTGGTCGAAAAGGATTCCTTACTGAAAGAAATTCACCATAGGGTGAAGAACAATCTACAGATGGTTTCCAGTTTATTGAGCCTACAGACCAAGAACACTAGGAGCAAAGCGGCAATCGTTGCCCTTGAAGAAGGAAAGAGTAGGGTAAAGGCCATGGCATTGATCCATCAAAAATTATATCAGAACGATGATCTTTCGGTAATAGAAATGCAAGGCTATATTGAAAGTTTGATCAATAGCGTACAATCGGTTTATAAAAAGGGAGGGCACAACATCAGTATTACCATTGATGCCGAAGGAACCGAACTTGATATTGATCGCGCTATTCCTTTTGGATTGATTTTAAACGAGTTGGTTTCCAATTCGTTTAAATACGCATTTCCCGAGAATGACGAAAATGGGAAAATCTACATCCATTTGCGCAAAAATGGGGACCAAGGATATTTTGAATATACCGATAATGGTATAGGGCTCCCGGAAGATAGCGATGAGAGGGCACACTCCTCGATGGGACTGCGATTGATTAATAGATTGGTGAACCAGCTTCAATCCAAGCTCAATGTGGACAGAGATCAAGAAGGGGTTCGGTTTTGGTTCAACTTTAGTTGATCTATCTTACCCGACTTTTTAAAACCATTTTATGCAAAAGTTTAGGAAAGAATCTCTTAAGATAGATTCCCTTTACTTCTTTTCCGCCAACATAAACTTCAAATTTATCTTTTTCGATGGCCTTGATCATTTTTTTGGCGGCCGTTTCGGGATCAATCCCATTTTGCGTGGCAACGTCGTCCTCTTGTTGTGGAGAACCATCGGCAGTTAACGCATTTTTTGCAACATTGGTACGCACAAAGCCAGGGCAAACCAAGGTAACGTTAATGCCATCTTTTTCATGCTCCATTCGCATCACATCAAAAAAACCATGTAATGCATGTTTGGCGCCACAGTAGCCCGAACGATATGGAGAACCAAATTTTCCCATTAAGCTGGTAACAGTTACAAAATGTCCGGATCTGTTACGGATAAAATGAGGAAGGATCGCCTTGGAGAGCGCCACAGTGCCCAAATAATTAATAGTGATAAGCTGTTCATAAACGTCCAGCTTGGTATCCATGATCAACGATCGTTGGCTTATTCCGGCATTATTGATCAATATATCGACCTTCCCAAAAAAGGAAATTGCCATTTGGGCCAAATGCTCCATTTTGTCAAGATCTTGCAGATTCAATGGAAGAACGGCAATGTTATCTGTACCTCCGCATAATTCCTTTACCTTTTCAAGTTCGCCCTTTTTCCGAGAGGACAAAATTAGGTTGCAGGATCGCGAACCCAGTTCCAGGGCCAGACTTTTTCCAATTCCAGATGATGCCCCGGTAATCCATATCGTTTTTCCATGGATACTTCCCATAACTCCTTTTTTAGATTTAAAATATACTTAAATTTGACCTACTTCATGAAAGCAAGCTATAAAAAGTACACCCTCGATTTTAAAGTTCCCAGCGGAACCTCCCGTGGGGTAATGATACAGAAGGAAACTTGGTACATTATATTGCAGGACCATGCAAAAATAGGTGTAGGCGAATGTGGCATTTTGCGGGGTTTAAGTGTGGACGACCGACCGGACTACGAAGAAAAACTTGCTTGGACCTGCCAAAATATACACATGAACAAGGCGGAACTCTTATTGCAATTAAAGGAGTTTCCCTCTATTCGGTTTGGCGTGGAACAAGCCTTATTATCCTTTCGATCACCAAATTGCTTTGAATTGTTCCCTTCGGATTTTACAAAAAACGAATCCCCGATCCCAATAAATGGTCTTATCTGGATGGGAAATGTGGATTTTATGTTGCGGCAATTAGATCAAAAATTGAAAAATGGTTTTCGCTGTATAAAAATGAAAATCGGAGCAATCGATTTTGATAAAGAAGTAGCCATACTCAAATCCATAAGGGAAAATTTTTCACCTGAAGAAATCGAACTTCGTGTGGATGCCAACGGTGCTTTTTCACCAGCCGAAGCCATGGAAAAGCTCCAAATACTATCAACCTTTAATATTCACTCGATTGAACAGCCCATAAAAGCGGGACAATGGGAAGCAATGGCGGAGTTATGCAAAACAACACCATTGCCCATAGCTTTGGACGAGGAATTGATCGGTATTTTTGATGTAACAAAAAAACAGGAATTACTACAAACCATACAACCCCAATTCATTATTTTAAAACCGAGTTTGGTGGGCGGAATAGGGGGGAGCCGTGAATGGATAGAACTTGTCGAAAACAAAAATATAGGCTGGTGGATTACCAGTGCGTTGGAGAGCAATATTGGGCTCAATGCCATTGCACAATTTACCTATTCGTTGAAAACAACAATGCCTCAAGGTTTGGGAACAGGAAGTTTGTTCACCAACAATATTGGGAGTCCGTTGGAGGTATCACAAGGCAAATTATATTACCGACAAGCAAAGGATTGGGACATGGATCTAATTAAAAATATATGTATATAGAACAAGCTTACAAAGGTTTTACTGAGAGTTGGAGGTATATAGTGGGGTTTTTGATCGTATTTATATGTTGGCAGATCTTGGGCGGAATTCCGTTATTAATCGCGCTTTTGTTGAAGTCCAGTTCATTGTCAACAATGACCACTTCCGACCTTGGGGCAATGTCGGAGACATTGGGCTCCAATCTGTTTTTTCTTTTAATAATGTTGACTTTTTTTGCCGCGATGATCAGTCTTTGGTTTGTGGTGAAATATATCCATAAGCTATCATTTGTAAATTTTACCACCTCACGTAAAAGGGTCGATTGGAAAAGAGTCAGCTTTTCATTTGTACTATGGGGTGTAATTTCATCGGCAATGATTATTTTGGATGTATACCTTTCACCCGAAAATTATGAGTTTTCCTTCAAGCCGGTCCCATTTTTGATCTTGTTGGTACTTTCAATCATTTTTATCCCTATTCAAACCAGTTTCGAGGAATTTTTTACACGAGGATATTTAATGCAATCCATTGGATTGGCGGTAAAAAACAAATGGCTTCCATTGATCGTTAGTTCATCTCTATTTGGTTTGCTGCATATTTTTAATCCAGAAGTGGATAAGCTGGGGTATGGCGTTCTTGTGTATTACATTGGAACAGGCTTTTTTCTTGGGATTCTAACATTGATGGATGAAGGCCTGGAACTGCCTTTAGGTTTTCATGCATCCAATAATTTCTTTGCGGCACTCCTTGTAACTGCCGATTGGATGGCTTTCAATACCAATTCAATTTATAAGGACGTTTCGGAACCAGTCCTTGGTTGGGATGTGTTAATTCCTGTTTTTGTGATTTACCCCATTCTTTTATTTATTTTCTCCAGGAAATACGGTTGGAAGAATTGGAAGGACAAACTATTCGGTCGTGTAAAGACCAAAGAAGAATTTGTAGCACTGACCGATGGTAGATCCGACTTGGCATAACATACATCCAGAATTTCGTCTTAATGGAGGCTTTTTCGGCGTACAACAATTGGAGGAACTTGCCAATAACTTAAAACAAGAAAAAGCATTTAAAAAAGATATCGGGGCGTTCTTGTTGGATTGGATATCCAACTCTGAGACATTAAATGTGAATACCTCGGGTTCTACCGGAAACCCGAAAACCATTCAGCTCAAAAAAGAGCATATGGTAAATTCCGCTTTGGCCACAGGAGAATATTTTGATTTAAGACCAGGTCAAAAAGCACTTTTGTGTTTGCCTTGTACCGGAATTGCCGGTAAAATGATGTTGGTTAGGGCCATGGTTCTCGGATTGCAACTGGATTTTGTTCGGCCCACATCGAGCCCTTTGTCCAAAATGGACAAAACTTACGATTTTGTGGCCATGGTTCCCTTACAGGTTAAAAATTCCCTGCCCCATTTACAAAGAGTGAGAAAATTGATAATTGGCGGTGCCCCGGTGGATTTACAGTTGAGGGAGCAATTGAACCAATCGCCCGTGCAAGCTTTTGAAACTTATGGAATGACGGAGACCATAACCCATATTGCAGTAAAACCCGTCAGCGGGAACTCTTTAAAGTACTTTGAGGCACTTCCACATGTAACTGTTTCACAAGACAAAAGAGGATGCCTTGTAATTGATGCTCCAAAAGTTACCGATACAAAAATCATAACCAACGACCTAGTTGAGCTCTTAAGTAATACAACTTTTATTTGGGTAGGTAGATTCGATTCTATCATAAATTCCGGCGGTATAAAATTGATGCCCGAAAAAATAGAGGAAAAACTGGAATCACTCATTTCCTCTCGATTTTTTGTCTCAGGTTTACCAGATAAGATATTGGGTCAAAAATTAGTGCTCGTGATCGAAGGAAATCCTTCGGACGAACAAGAACTGATTAGAACTATTTCCGGTTTAAAGGAAGTATCAAAATATGAAGTGCCGAAGCAAGTTTACTTTGTAAAAACTTTTCAAGAAACAGCGACCAAGAAAGTAGATCGTAAAAAAACCTTGGAACAAGTTATTTAAGTTTTGTATTTTCAGAACGTTAAATAATCAACCATGCAAAAAATCTTCAACCTTACTTTTCTACTCTTGCCTTTTATTGTTTTATCCCAACAAATTCTGCCCGAGGCGGAACGTGCTCGTGTGGTGGATGAAATTCTTGAGGAACGATTCACCGATTTGCTTCCTAAATTAATGGATGATACGGGAATAGATATGTGGGTGCTTATATCCAGGGAATATAACGAGGACCCAGTTCTAAAAACCATGCTTCCGGCCACATGGCTGAATGCCCGTAGACGAACCATTCTGCTTTTTTATAGGGACCAGGAAAACAATACCATGGATAAATTGGCCGTAGCACGTTACAATGTGGGAAAAAGTATTATCTCCGCTTGGGACAAGGACAAAGAGCCAAACCAATGGAAACGATTAATGCAGTTGATTTCCGAACGTGACCCGAATACGATCGGTTTAAATTTTTCTAAAGATCATAATATAGCGGATGGTTTGGATAAGACCGATTTTGATGAGTTTATGGCCAATCTTCCCAAAAAGTATCACTCACGGGTAAAGTCGGCAGAGCAGTTGGCCGTTAGATGGATAGAGACACGTACTGCTCGGGAAATGACAATTTTCAATCAACTCGTGGATATTACCCATGACATAATTGCAGAAGCTTTTTCAGAAAAAGTAATTACGCCGGGAGTAACCACAACCACCGAGGTAGAATGGTGGATGCGTCAAAAAGTAACAGATCTTGGTTTAGAGACCTGGTTCCATCCCACTGTGGATGTTCAGCGCACCAGTGAAGAATTGGTAAGCCATTTATATTCATTTTCCGGAAGGCCAGATGACGAAATTATACAACAGGGAGATTTGTTGCATTGCGATTTTGGGATAAGCTACCTTGGTCTTAATACTGATTGTCAGGAATTGGCCTATGTTTTAAAACCAAAGGAAACCGAGGCCCCAACATTTTTGGTAAACGCCCTGTACGATGGTAACCGAGTGCAGGATTATCTAACCCAGAACATGGTAGCAGGAAGGGTAGGCAACGACATTTTGGCCAAGGCCTTGCAAGATGCCAAAAACGCTGGACTGCGACCAGCAATATACACCCATCCATTAGGAAGTTATGGCCACTCCGCAGGTACTACCATTGGCATGTGGGATGCCCAAGGAGGTGTTATGAAGGACGATGGAGAGAATTACCCCTTAAATCCAAACACAGTGTACGCCATTGAGTTGAATACCACTGTGAATATCCCGGAATGGAATCGCGATATACGAATTATGCTGGAAGAAGCTGGCTTTTTTGGGGAAAACGGATTTCGTTATGTTAATGGTAGACAAACAGAGCTAATGCTGATTCCTAGAGTAAAAGATCATTTGGGCAACTAAGATCAAGGCATGAGAAAAAACTTTTCGATAATTGCGTTCCTGACTTTTATATTGGTATTTTCCCAAGAGAATACCGATACCAAGATCACTATTTGCTGGGACACTTCTTTTTCCATGTTGGAGAGGGATATTGAAAAGGAGTTTGAAATATTGGATAAATTACTCCACCGTTCACCCGAACTGAGCGTACAACTTATTCTATTTAATACGGCCATTGAAGAACGGTTTTTTGAAATTTCCGATGGCAACTGGAACGAGCTTAAAGAGGTGTTGACCCATTACAGAGCAGATGGGGGCACCATTTATAATGGCCTGTCCGAAACAATCAAGAATGATCAGGTTTATTTTTTTAGTGATGGCAACGGCCTGCTGCCCAATGTAATTTTACCGGTTAAGAAAGGGAACGTAATTATCAATACAGTGCCGACCAGAAATGTGGAGGTACTTAAAAAATCTGCATTGATAGGTAACGGACGGTTAATGGATTTTGCGGCCATGTTACCAAAAAATAGGGAAAGTACCGTAAATGATCCACCATTTGAAAAAACCATAAAAGGTAAAGTTTACATAGACAATGTTCCACAAACTGATATTGAAATCAGAGTAACGGGGAGTCAAGAGATTTATAAAACAGATGCTACTGGAGCTTTTACAATACCCAGTATTCCGGGCGATTCGATTTTAATATCGAGTAGGTCCTTTAAAACCATGAAAAAAATCCCCATTGGATATTTTTCAGATAATCTGGAAGTATTTTTAAATTCGAACATAACTGCACTCGAAGAAGTTATTGTTTCGGAGAATCGTGTTGAATCCACCTCTAAGGATATGGTGGAGACCGGAACGGGTCTTAAAAACAAGGAAGGTATAGGCTATGCAGTGCAATCTATTGGAAGTGAAGAGATAACGCCCATACAAACCGATTTGAACCAAAGCGTTCAAGGGCGGTTTTCCAATGTAAATTTAAGCCGAGATCAAGACTTGACACAATTTAAGGGAAGAAGCAACAATACGTTGCTGGGCAACACTTATGGCCTTGTGGTGGTGGATGGCATCCCTATACAACAGTCGGATTCGTCCTCAGGTTATGCTGCCGATGCATCTTTTATTGACCCAAACAATGTTTCAGAAATTACGGTTTTAAAAGGGTTGGCCGCTACGAACAGGTATGGGTCATTGGGCAATGCAGGTGTTATTTTGATCACCACTAAAAACGCCCTAAAATCAAAAGGAGCAGGTGGGAGTGTAAATTCGGCACTTGTCCAAAACAATATTTACGATGCAAAATCTAAAATTGTACACCGAGAATCTGCGATAATCAAAACATTGAAAAATGCCCAAAACGTAGAGACAGCATACCATAAGTATTTAGAACTTAGAAACTTCAATTTGGATAATGAATCCTTCTTTTTGGACAGTTTTGAGTTTTTCAAGGACAAGGATGCAAATGTGGCCACCCGGATAATCTCCAATTTACTGGAGCTGAATCCCAAAGACATACATTACTTAAAATTGGTCGAGCTTTCCTCACGAGGTTTAAACGAACTTGAATTGGCCAACTATCTCAACAAGGCCATTTATACAGCCGACCCAACAGCGCTACAACCGTTTTTTACCGAGGCCCAGATCTATTTTGAGAAAGGAGAGTACCAAAAAGCACTAGATGCATGGGCTACGTTGGCCAAAGGTGGTGCTTATGGCACCATGCAGGTAGATGCGATCAAAAAATCCTTGAACCGAGAAATTAAAAATCTTGTTTTTCAAAAGCGAACTCTACTCAATGTAACCAAATTGGATGATATCTATTTTAATAACGAGAAGGTCAATGTTCGTTTACGTTTGGAGTGGAGCAACCCCAAAGCCGAATTTCAAATTCAATTTGTAAATCCCCAGAATAGATATTTCAACTGGGAACATACATCCATGGAAGATACGAATAGAATTGCCAACGAAGTCAACCTTGGTTTTGCCATGGAAGAGTTTGAGGTTTACGATGACTTAAAAGGGCTCTGGCAGATCAATATCAACTATCTGGGCAATTTGGACAAGGCCAATACGGACCCCTTGGTACTGTTATGTACCGTTTATACCGATTTTGGCTACCCATCCCAGTCGAGGGAAGTAATTTGGTTGTACGTTGACCAACAAAATAACAGAAAAGAAATAGTATCCTTTAAAAATTAAGGATTTCCATTTTTTAAATGAGCCATGGAGGTAATCTATGGTTTACTGATATATTTTGTAAATTTAGTAAACCTCTAATATTCAAGTTGCTATGAGAATACTACTTTGTACTGGACTGTGTTGCTTTTTTACGATAATTACCGTTGCCCAAAAACAAATAAACGGCCGTATTATGGACGGAGTTTCTTATTTGCCGGATGTATCGGTAACCAATCTAACTTCGGGTCTTGGGACTACCTCCGATGCAGAGGGCAGATATCAAATTAAGGCCTATCCCAAAGAGGAACTTAGGTTTACCTATTTGGGTATGGATACGGTTTCTATACTTGTTGAGGATGTAACACGCATTTTGAATGTTACCATGAACGCAAATGTGGAAGAGTTGGAAGAGGTAACGGTAGCAGCAAAAAAAAGAAAAACCTATCAAGAGAAAATCCTGGATTACCACAAGAACAAGAACCTGATAAAAACATATTTCGGATTTCTGGACAAAGAGACTGCTAATTTCTCACTTCGAATTGCAGATGAGGACGATTTTAAAAATGCGCCTACGATCAATTCTGTTATTTGGGGAAAATTTGCCGGGGTACGGGCCGCATGTGATCCAATGAGTGATGAACTAGTGGTTAGTATGAGGGCAATTCAAAGTATCAACAATGAGGCAACGGCCGTGTTCGATGTTGATGGACAAATCATGACCAAGGTTTATTGTAGTTGGCTTTGGGGCAATGTAAAAAGAATGGCTTTTATCCCCTCTGTTTCGGCGCTTTCCAAATATGGCACAATAGGCGTAGGTGGAGTGGTTGTAATCAATACCATTTCGGGAACAGATCTGCCTAGGGAGAACAATGGAGAAATTTATGATCAAGCAAGATTGCGCAACAATATATATCGGGACAACGCCCTGGATGGCAAGGTGGTGTTCAATAATGCTCCTCAATATTTAAAAGACTTAAATAGTGCATTGGACAAAGGGGAGGCCATAGCTATTTATAAGAAAGCAGCAGTAAAATATAGTGCATCTTACCACTTTGTATTGGAGAGTTATCGTTATTTCCACGATATATGGAAAGATATCGGATTTGCCGATAATATATTGGAGGAGCATGCAAGGTTGTTCAACAACAACCCAGTGGCATTAAAGTCGTTGGCCTACGTTCTGGAATCCCAGCAACGTTATAAAAAAGCCCATGAAACTTATAAAAAGGTCTATATTCTTCGGCCGGACTACGCCCAAAGTTTTATAGATATGGCGAAAAGTTATCGAAACTTGGGCGAAGCTAAATCGGCCACAACCCTTTTTGCAAGACATGCATATTTACAGAAAGAAGGATTGTTGCCCAAGGATACGCTGGATTTGTCCAGAATTATGAAAAGAGAGCTGTACAATATTTTTACTTTGGACAATGGTTCCATGCAGATTGAAAACCGAAAAAAGTATAAGTACAACGAGGAATTTTCATCTAGATTGGTATTTGAATGGAACGACTCCGAAGCTGAATTCGATCTACAGTTTGTAAATCCCAACAATCAATACTTTAATTGGAAGCACACCCTTGCAGAGATGCCGGAACGAATTCGTTCGGAAAAGGAACTGGGCTATTCGATGGCCGATTTTTTATTGGACGATGAATTTCCGGGAACATGGAAAATAAATGCCACCTACCATGGCAACAAACAACTCACGCCCACTTATCTCAAAGTAACCATGTATCAGAACTATGGCAGCAAATTGCAAACCAAAGAAGTCAAAGTGTTTCGTTTGGGCGTAAAGGGAGTTAATCAGTACTTATTTGATTTTGCCAATGTTCCCATAAAAATTGTAAATAATTGAAAAGTCTCATCAGTTTATTGACTTTGTTGGTGGTTGTGCCAATTTTTGCCCAAAAACAGATTTTGGGGCGAATTACCGATGGAAAAATACCGTTGTCCAATGTCCATGTGACCAATTTATCCTCCGAATTTACTACTAAATCGAACAAGGAAGGGTTTTACAAGATATCTGCCATACCAAAGGAAAAATTACAGTTTACCTACCTCGGAATGGATACTATTACCATTATTATTGAGGATGTTACCCATAATCTAAATATTGTTATGCATCACAGGGTAGAAGCATTGGACGAAGTAGTCGTGACCAAAAAACTCAGTAAGCAAAAAAGTTTGGCGATGAATTACTTTACGGATTCAACCATTATAAATACCTCTTTTGGCTATATTAGTCCTAACACAGTACCTTATAATTTAAAAATAATTGATGGTTCTGAATTAACGACAGGAACCGATGTGCTTTGGGCAATAGCAAGTAGAAGGGCGGGAATATGGATGGGAACCTATGGGTCTCCTTCCACCGGAGTGAATCGTTCATTATTTATGAGAGGTAGAAGCTCAATCAATAATCAAAAACCTGTTTTGTTTGAAATTGATAAAAACATTTTTACAACCCCTCCCGTTTGGTTGGATGTTAGCATGATTCAGCGCGTGGGCATTATCCCTGGACTTCAAGCGGTATGGAGGTATGGCGAAATTGCTAGTGGAGGTGTAGTGATTATCAATACCATCAACGGAGTGCATGGATTAAGGGAAGATAATAGCCTTCAACGTTATGATCAAGCAAAGCTTCGCGATAATTATGTCACGGAAAAGGTATTCTTGGACACGGAAATAAAAAATGATTTACCTGCCTATTTAAATGAAATGAATACCGCTAAAAGTCTTAACAGGGCGTTAGAAGTTTATGAGGCGTACGAGAATCATTATTCAAGAATACCATATTTCTATTTGGATGCCTTTACTTATTTTTATGATAAGTTTGAAAGTGATAGGGCAGATGAAATTTTAATCAAGAATTTAGACTCTTTTGAAAAAAATCCTGTTTGGCTAAAGGCTTTGGCTTTTACTTATGAGTCTCAATCCCGATTAGGTAAAGCCCATGAGGTTTACAAGAAAATTTATGCTCTCCGGCCTGATTATGCACAAAGTTTTATTGACTTGGCCAATAGTTATGAAAATTTGGAGAAAACTCAACAGGCCCTATCAATTTATGCAAGACATGCTTATTTGCAGGATAAGGGTTTAATTTCTTCGGACAGCCTTGAATTATCTGATATTATGGAAAGGGAAATCAGCAGTCTTTTGAGACCCGATAATCATTCCAGTTCCGATGCTGGTTTTACCGGAAGGTTAGTATTTGAATGGAACGACTCCGAAGCTGAATTCGATCTACAGTTTGTAAATCCCAACAATCAATACTTTAATTGGAAGCATACCCTTACAGAGATGCCGGAACGAATTCGTTCGGAAAAGGAACTGGGCTATTCGATGGCTGATTTTTTATTGGACGATGAATTTCCGGGAACATGGAAAATAAATGCCACCTACCATGGCAACAAACAACTCACGCCCACTTATCTCAAAGTAACCATGTATCAGAACTATGGCAGCAAATTGCAAACCAAAGAAGTCAAAGTGTTTCGTTTGGGCGTAAAAGGAGTTAATCGGCAATTGTTTACCTTTCCGGTTACTTCAAATATTGTTCAAAGTAAATAAATTAGACCTGTAATACTCCCATATTAAACTTTTTTTCAATGGGTGAGTGGTTGGCGGCATCGATCCCCATGGAAATCCATTTTCGCGTATCCATTGGATCTATAATGCCATCCGTCCATAGTCGTGCAGCAGCATAATAGGGTGATATTTGATTATCGTATCGCTGTTTTATTTCATCGAATAGTTCTTTTTCCTTTTCGGTATCGAGCGGTTTTCCGCTTTTTTCCAAGCTGGCTTTTTCAATTTGTAAAAGAACTTTGGCCGCAGAATTCCCGCTCATCACCGCGAGTTCGGCACTTGGCCAAGCAACAATAAATCTGGGGTCATAGGCTTTTCCGCACATGGCATAGTTCCCAGCGCCGTAGCTATTTCCGATCACGATCGTAAATTTGGGAACTACCGAATTGCTCACGGCGTTCACCATTTTGGCTCCGTCTTTTATAATTCCGCCATGTTCACTTTTACTACCTACCATAAATCCGGTAACGTCCTGTAAAAACACGAGGGGAATTTTCTTTTGATTGCAGTTGGCAATAAAACGGGTGGCCTTATCGGCAGAATCGGAGTAGATTACACCTCCAAATTGCATTTCACCTTTTTTGGTCTTTACCACTTTGCGCTGATTGGCAACTATGCCCACGGACCAACCGTCGATTCGGGCATAACCTGTTAAAATAGTTTGGCCATAGCCTTCTTTGTATTGTTCAAATTCGGAATCGTCCACCAATCGTTTAATGATTTCCAACATATCATATTGATCGCTTCGTGAAGCAGGCAAGATTCCAAAAATGTCATCAGGATTTTCAGCTGGGGGCTTGGCTTCGGAACGGTTGAACCCTGCCTTGTCGAAATCACCGATTTTATCTACAATGTTCTTTATTTTGTCCAATGCATCTTTATCATCCTTGGCCTTATAATCGGTTACTCCACTAATTTCGGAATGGGTGGTAGCGCCCCCAAGAGTTTCGTTGTCGATGCTTTCTCCAATTGCGGCCTTCACCAGATAACTGCCCGCCAAAAATATACTTCCGGTTTTATCCACAATAAGTGCCTCATCGCTCATAATTGGCAAGTAAGCACCTCCAGCAACACAACTTCCCATCACAGCGGCTATTTGGGTAATGCCCATACTGCTCATTACGGCATTGTTCCTAAAAATTCTTCCAAAATGTTCTTTATCTGGAAAAATTTCATCTTGCATGGGCAAATACACCCCTGCGCTGTCCACTAAATAAATAATAGGCAATTTGTTTTCGATGGAGATTTCCTGGGCACGTAGGTTCTTTTTCCCCGTGATCGGGAACCAGGCGCCAGCCTTAACCGTCGCATCGTTCGCCACAACAACACATTGTTTGCCTTGTACATAGCCCACTTTTACCACCACACCGCCAGATGGGCATCCACCATGCTCCTTGTACATATCTTCACCGGCAAAAGCGCCTATTTCAATCGCCCCCTTATCCTCATCCAACAAATAATCGATGCGTTCCCTTGCGGTCATTTTACCTTTGGCATGGTGTTTTTCAATGCGGCTTTTGCCGCCACCAAGTTTAACTTTTGCCAATCTCCGCTTTAGTTCGGAAAGCTTTAACTTGTTATGGTCTTCGTTCTTATTGAAGTTTATGTCCATTCTTATCGATAATTCAATTTGTTGGTTAAAGATACGGAGTTATAATTATTACTTTTGATGAATATGGAGAACAAAATTAGGTGGGGTATTTTAGGGCCCGGAAAAATTGCCAAAAAATTTGTGTCGGACCTTTTATTGGTAGATGATGCCGAGGTTTCTGCGGTCGCATCGCGCTCAATGGAACGCGCCCAAGAATTTGCCGATGAGTATGGAACGAAGCATGTTTTTGGAAGTTATGATGCCTTGTTCCGATCTGGAACAGTGGATATGGTGTACATCGCTACGCCGCACAATTTTCATAAAGACTTGTCGGTTCGTGCGTTGAACCATCAAATCGGTGTGCTTTGTGAAAAACCAATGGGCGTTAATAGGACGGAGGTGATGGAACAGGTAAGTGCATCCAAAAAGAACAATACGTTTTTAATGGAGGCTATGTGGTCTCGGTTTAACCCAGCTATCCAACAAGTAAAACAATTGGTAGATCAAGGGGAAATAGGGGATTTAAAGTTTATAAATGCTGACTTTGCTTTTTATGCATTGAACAGGGACAAGGACTCCAGATTGCTAAATCCTAATTTAGCTTCGGGTACTTTATTGGATATAGGGATCTATCCTATTTTTTTATCCTATTTATTGTTGGGTATGCCCAGTCAAATTATGGCAAGTTCAAAGTTTCACGAAAATGGAACAGAGCTACAAACTAGTATGATTTTTGATTATCCAAATGCCCAAGCCATGCTTTACAGCGGATTTACCAGCAGATCTAGATTGGAAGCGGAAATATCGGGAACAACGGGCCAATTTCTATTAAAATCAAGATGGCACGAGGCCGATGGCTATTCTTTAATACGGGAAGATGATGTTGAGGAGGTTAGTTTGCCCATGACGGGAATCGGTTATTACCATGAGATATTGGAAGTACATAAATGTCTAAGAAAGAACAAGATTGAAAGTAACCTCTGGTCACATCAGAACAGTTTGGATTTGTCCGAATTGCTGGACACGGTCAGGGAAAAAAGTGGAATAACGTTCCCTTTTGAAACTTAATCCACAATAATCACTTTGCATTAACCCTATTTTTACGATATTTGAAATCCTTCAGAAAAATATATAATGGGAATGAATAAGAACACGGTGCTGGCCTATGCCACATGGATTATGATATTTGTAGGTTTGGGAATGATCGCACTTGGAGCTTTTAAATATGATGAAGTGGCAGGATGGGGCTTTGCTGCTGTCGGAATTGGATTTTTAGCTGTTGCCTGGGTGTTCAACGCCTTAAAAGGCAGGGTATAGCCTCTTTTCATAAACAATTTAATTTTAAGTAGATGTCAGACGATAAAAAAGTCATTTTTTCCATGTCTGGGGTTACCAAGACCTATAAAACGGCCAACACCCCTGTACTCAAGAATATTTACCTAAGCTTTTTCTATGGTGCCAAAATTGGGATTTTGGGCCTTAATGGATCGGGTAAATCAACTTTATTGAAAATTATTGCCGGTGTAGATAAAAACTATCAAGGCGATGTGGTATTTTCTCCGGGCTATTCCGTTGGCTACTTGGAACAAGAGCCGCAGCTCGATGAAAATAAGACTGTACTCGAAGTGGTAAAGGAAGGCGTTGCCGAAACCGTGGCCATTTTGGACGAGTACAATAAAATAAACGATATGTTCGGTTTGCCCGAGGTTTACGAGGATGCCGATAAAATGCAAAAGTTAATGGACAAGCAGGCTGCACTCCAGGATCAAATAGATGCTGCCAATGCTTGGGAACTGGACACGAAATTGGAGATTGCAATGGATGCACTCCGTACCCCGGATTCTGATAAGAAAATAGGAGTATTATCCGGTGGGGAACGAAGACGAGTGGCTTTGTGCCGTTTATTGCTCAAAGAACCGGACGTTTTGTTGTTGGATGAGCCTACCAACCACTTGGATGCCGAATCCGTACATTGGTTGGAGCATCATTTGGCGCAATATAAAGGAACGGTAATCGCTGTTACGCACGATCGTTACTTTTTGGACAACGTTGCCGGATGGATCTTGGAACTCGACCGTGGAGAGGGAATTCCATGGAAAGGCAATTACTCTAGCTGGCTAGATCAAAAAGCCAAGCGATTGGAGCAAGAAAGCAAGCAGGCATCCAAACGCCAAAAAACCTTGGAGCGAGAGTTGGACTGGGTCCGCCAGGGCGCTAAAGGAAGGCAGGCCAAACAAAAAGCACGTTTAAAAAATTACGATAAGCTCCTAAGCCAAGATCAAAAACAGATGGAGGAGAAGTTGGAAATTTATATACCCAACGGGCCACGTTTGGGAACCAATGTGATAGAAGCCAAAGATGTAAGCAAAGCTTTTGGAGATAAACTACTGTACGAGAACCTAAACTTTAATCTGCCCCAAGCAGGTATTGTTGGTATAATTGGTCCCAACGGTGCCGGTAAGACGACCATTTTTAAAATGATCATGGGAGAGGAAACCCCGGACAAAGGGGAGTTTATTGTTGGTGAAACGGCAAAGCTGGCCTATGTTGATCAGTCCCACTCCAACATTGACCCGGAAAAAACCATCTGGGAAAACTTTAGTGATAGTCAGGAATTGATTATGATGGGAGGGAAGCAAGTCAACTCACGAGCTTACCTTAGCCGATTCAACTTTTCTGGTAGTGAGCAGAACAAAAAAGTAAACATGCTTTCCGGTGGTGAACGTAACCGTTTGCATTTGGCAATGACATTAAAGGAAGAGGGCAACGTGTTACTTTTGGATGAGCCTACGAACGATTTGGACGTGAACACACTCCGTGCTTTGGAAGAAGGCTTGGAGAATTTTGCGGGCTGTGCAGTTATCATATCCCACGATAGATGGTTCTTGGATAGAATCTGTACACATATCCTTGCTTTTGAAGGAGATTCTCAAGTATATTTCTTTGAAGGGTCTTTCTCCGATTACGAAGAAAACAAAAAGAAACGCCTGGGTACGGATATTATGCCCAAGCGTATTAAATACAAAAAACTGATTCGTTAAAGTTAAAGGGAAGGAGTGATTAATCTTGTTTAAGATTTTTGATTCCTTCCTCTAAAAGTTTTTTAGCCTTTTCCAAATATGACCTTTGGTGGGCGGCCAAACTGTTCGGGTCCTGAACTTCGTCCGGGGACGAGCTTATGGATTTGGATAGTTCTATGAGTTGATCTATGGCCTGTTCGGCAGATTGGAGCTTATCGTCTGCATGTTTATCAAAGACCTTGATCATTTCCATTTCCATGGCTGCCACGGATTGAGACCCATCGGGGCCTTTCTCGACAGATTCATCGGTTGTTATGGTATCATCATCATTGGTAACAACTGGCGAGGAAACACCTAGTGTACATTGGTCCAAAATAGTGATCAATTCGTTGATTTCTCCCAAAGCTTTTTTGGTAAAAAATCTACCAGCTTCCCAGTCCGCAGGTTCTATGGCTTTGTCCAAGGTTTCCATAGCATCCACGGTCTTGCCCTTAGCCTTATCGCAAGAACAATCAGCCATAAAAGTTTCACCTTTTTCAAGAGCGGTCAAAGCTCTTTCGGCATAGTACATCTGATGCTCAAAGTTGGTAGCGTCCATGGCCTTTTTTCCATGGCTCAGTGCATAGGTTACTTTGGAATAGAAATTATCACATTGAAAAGAGTAGGTAGCTTGTATGGCACAAAATACTGCCAAAACTACTAAAACATGGGATTTGGGAGCCATATTCGAGTCTTGTTATTGGTTAATAGTTTGATGTACTAACGCTAAAAACAGCTTTATATTTTACAATACTAATATGCTTCGTTCGGATACCAATCCAATTGGACAACCTCGATATCGGGATTGCCTTGGTTTACCAAGTTTTTAAACTTTTCAACATCACTAACATCCGGTCTGCCCCTATAATGATATGGATATACCTGATTGGGTTTAAATTCCAACACTGCATCCGCAGCACTTTCCACGGTCATGGTATAGGGGAGATTCATACAAACAAAGGCTTTGTCTATATTGTTTAGTGCGCGCATTTCGGGAATATCCTCGGTATCCCCTGAAAAGTAAATACGTTCATCTCCAAAGGTGAACAAATATCCGTTCCCTCTACCTTTTATATGGAAATCCTTCGCTTCTTCCCGTAAATTGTACATGGGAATGGCTTCTACGGAAAAGTTGGCCAATTCTTTGACTTCCCCGTTGACCATGGTATCTGTTTTTAATGCTAATACTTGGTCCATTTGTGATTTAACTGCCTCTGGGGCAATGATCTGTACACCTTCAAGATTTAACTCGTTTAGCGTGTTAGCATTAAAATGGTCACCATGAATATCTGTAATAAAAATTATATCGGGAGATTGCCGACCTTTAAAAGCATTCTTACCACCAACGGGATCTATATAAATAGTTGTATTGTTCCACTCAATAATGGCGGTAGCATGTTCAATGGGTATTATTTTGGCCGGGGCATAGGTTTCAGCTTTAATTGTTGTTTCTATTTCTGTGGTTTCTTCTTGTTTTTCTGCTTTTCCCTTGCAAGCAATAAGAATCAATAACAAGATTGTTGTTGTAAGTGTAATATTTTTTTTCATGAAGCAATCTTTTAAATCCTTTTAAAATTAAGGGATAATCCGAAGAATCAGAATAATTTATCAAGAATATTTACATCTAAATAATCCAAAGTTACATCCACTGCGTATATAAACCGAACGCGATTGATTAAAAACCTTAAACGAAGAATCAATTAAAACAAAAAGTTATGACTGAAACAAAAAATAACAATAACGGATTAAAAGTAATTGCTGGTTTGTTGGGTGTAGTTCTTTTGGGAACTATTATTTACACCGTAAGTCTTTATCAAGATAAAAAACAAACCACCGAAGCTCTTACCCAAGAGAAAGAATTGGTTGTAGAAGATTTGAACAACTTGAAATCTGAGTACGATAAAGCTATTTTGGAAAGCAACGCTACCAACGAGGAGTTGGTTGCAGCAAGAGACAATATCGCAAAATATATTGATTCCGTAAGTAGCATGAAAGCCGATATCGCCACACTTTCTCGTTACAGAAGACAAGTAAGTGTTCTTAAGAAAGAAAGAGAGCAATTGTTGAAGCAAGTGGATTCCTTGACACAATCCAATAGCTTGTTGGCCATGCAAAGAGATAGCACTTTTGCAGAGTTGGAGCAACAAACTGTTTTTAATGATTCATTGATTATCCAGAACACGCAATTGGCCGATGCTGTTGAAAAAGGTTCTGCACTTAACCTTAACACTATTAGTGTTGACGCTATTAAAGAAAGAAACAGCGGAAAATTGGTATCTACTTCTAGAGCTAGAGCTACAGATAAATTCAAAGTTTGCTTTACCATTGCGGACAACGTAATTGCTGAAGCTGGCGACAGAGAATTTTATATCGAAGTTCTTGGTCCACAGGGCAATGTGTTGGGCGAAGGTCTAACAAAAACTACCGAAGAAGGAAGTTCTCTTACTTACAGCAAAGGAACCACTTTCTATTATGAGAACGATGCGTTGGATGTATGTGATTACATAAACAAGCCAAGTGGTGATTTCCAAAAAGGAAACTACATGGTAAATGTGTACGACAATAAATTGAAATTGTTGGGTACTTCCAGCTTCGAGTTGAAATAAGCACACACACTATCACCATTATAAATAAAAATGCCCGTCCTGTTCTGGACGGGCATTTTTTATATGCTAAAAAATCGAATTGTCTATTTTAAACTTCCGACCATATCTTCCGGTTTTACCCACTCATCGTACTCTTCCGGGCTAACATAGCCAAGGTTTATGGCCTCTTCTCTTAAAGTTGTACCGTTCTTATGTGCCGTGTTGGCTATTTCAGCAGCCTTGTAATAACCAATTTTAGTATTCAAAGCCGTAACCAACATTAAAGAATTGTTCAACAGGGTTTTGATTACCTCATGGTTAGGTTCAATTCCAACAGCACAGTTTACATCAAAACTAACACAAGCGTCACCGATCAATTGTGCCGATTGTAAAATGTTGGCCGCCATTACAGGTTTAAAAACGTTAAGTTCGTAATGTCCTTGTGTGCCACCTACGCTAATAGCAACATCGTTGCCCATTACTTGGGCACAGACCATGGTAAGTGCCTCGCACTGGGTTGGATTTACCTTTCCTGGCATAATGGAACTACCTGGTTCGTTGGCCGGAATTATAATTTCTCCAATTCCAGAACGAGGACCAGAGGCCATCATACGTATATCGTTGGCAATCTTGTTCAAAGAGACTGCCAATTGTTTTAGAGCGCCATGACTTTCCACAATGGCATCGTGTGCCGCCAAGGCTTCAAATTTGTTTTCTGCGGTTATAAAAGGTTTACCTGTGAATTCGGCAATATATTTTGCCACGACGACATCGTATCCTTTTGGTGTATTTAGGCCTGTTCCCACCGCGGTTCCGCCAAGTGCAAGCTCACTTAAGTGGGCCAATGTATTTTTTAATGCTTTTAACCCATGGTTCAGTTGGGAAACATAACCCGAAAACTCTTGCCCCAAGGTTAGGGGAGTGGCGTCCATTAAGTGGGTCCTACCAATTTTTACCACATCTTTAAATTCTTCGGACTTTTTTTGTAAAGTATCACGCAATTGCTCAACTCCCGGAATGGTAACATCCACAATTTTTTTGTAAGCTGCAATGTGCATGCCAGTTGGGAAAGTATCGTTGGAAGATTGGCTTTTGTTTACGTCGTCGTTGGGTTGTATGGTTTTTTCCCCTTCGCCGATTTTTTTACCCGCAATTTCGTGTGCACGATTGGCAATAACTTCGTTTACGTTCATGTTGCTCTGTGTTCCAGAGCCTGTTTGCCAAATTACCAGGGGAAATTGGTCATCATGCTTTCCTTCAAGTATTTCATCGCATACTTGCGCGATTAAATCTCTTTTTTCTTGGCTCAGCACTCCTAGTTCGTGGTTGGCGTAAGCTGCAGCTTTTTTTAAGTAGGCAAAACCATAGACCACATCCAAGGGCATGGATGCAGGCGCACCAATTTTAAAGTTGTTTCGGGAACGTTCAGTTTGGGCGCCCCAATATTTATCGGCGGGTACTTTTACCTCGCCCATGGTGTCTTTTTCAATCCTGAAACTCATAGTTAAAAATTTTGTCCTACAAAGGTAGGATATAGGGGATTTATATGGTAGTTGATTGGAATAATTACACTTTTTTCTCGTACGATTTGTTTTTTTTCATCAGAAGAAAGTATCTTTGTTAAAACAAAAGGAGTAAAGATGTTCGAATTTGACCAATATTTAGGTTTTTTAGCTTTTCTAACGATTTTGACAATAGGTTTTTGGTTAATGATATTCTTATTGACCTTTGTTGTTCCTTACTGGTTGATCGGTAACCTTAGGGAAATGGCCAAAGAAAGAAAAGAGGCTAAAAGAGCCCAACTAGAAGAATAATATAAACAAAGAGAAGCCGTATCGGCTTCTTTTTTGTTTTACCTATATTTAATAATTAGCCTTTACTACATTGTAAAGGCTAATTTTTTGGTCCATATCAACCTGTGGCAAATTCAGTGAAACTAAAAAAGCAACCTTATTGGTTGCTTTTTTAATTAGGTATATAGGGGAACTACGTTGGTTTAACCCTGGAATTGGCCTTCCTCATCATCACCGCCATCATTTTGTCTGCCCCGACCGCGCTGGCGTTCCTTTGGTTGATTAAAACGATAGATAAAAGATAAGTTTACTTGTCGTTTTCTCCATTGGAACTCACTATCTGAGGTGAAAGTAGGCGTTTCGGTAAAAGATTGTCTTTTTCTTGAATTAAAAACGTCGCTCACATTTAAAGATACTGTTGCATTGTCCTTTAAAATATCTTTGCTCAATGCTAAGTTCAAAGAGAACATAGCTTTGCTGTCTGTTTGTGCATTTTGTCTTGGGCCCATGTAAAACGAGTTGGCCTGAAGATCGATTTTGGCAGGTAAAGTGAATTTAGAACTGAACCTGGCAAACCAGCTGGAATTGTCCGTTCCATACTCAACACCATTGAACTGTCCTTCAGAACTAAATGTAAAGAAGTTTACACTACCGTTCAAGCGCCACCATTTAAATGGACTATATATAACGCCAGCTTCCGCACCAATACGCTCGTTCGTGGATAGATTAATGGGAACCGAACGAATGATCTGTATACCATCGGAGGTTAGCTGCCCCGTTTCTTCTTGGATTCGTTCAAACGAATTTGTTTCTCTTTGGTAGTAAACGGAGGAAGTGAGGGTCAATTTTTTCCATCTTTTTAAGTAACCAAGATCAAATGCGTTTGCGAATGCCGGATCTAGATCTGGATTACCTTGAAAAACATTGGTTCTACTGGATCTTGATGGAAATGGATTAATGAACCATCCCCTTGGTCTGTTTATCCTTCGGTTGTACCCCAAGGAAATATTTTCCGTTTTGGATAGTTCGTAGATCAAATTCACGGTTGGGAAAAGCCCCAAATAGTTTTTATCAAAATTTAAATCAACATCTTCCCCCACAATTTCCTGTAAACCATCAATGTCCACACTGGAATCTACATTGCCCCTTAGTTCCGTGTTTTCCAATCGCAGTCCTAAAAGCACAGATAACTTTCCATATTTGTTGCCATATTGGGTGTATAGCGCATTTACGTTTTCGTGGTAGGTGAAAACATTGGTAAGATCCTCGTTCATTTCAAACTGACCGGTGCCTTGGTTTAAGGTATCCAATTGATAATCGCTGACCTGTTTTTCGAAAGTACCTCGGTACCCAGCTTCGAATTGTGCATCGCCCATGGGCAAAACATAATCTATCTGAGCCAAAATATCGTCTTGGGTCTCTATTTCATATATATTTTCACTTGCCAATAAATCCGTGTTCGGTACTGTATTCGATTCCAATATCTGGGTCAAAACATCCTCATCATCATAAGAATATTGAAAATCGGCAGTTAATTCATGCCCATCATCATTGAACTTATTGGTATAATTGAAAGAGAATTGATAACTGTTGTCGTTCTCCTTTTGATCTTCACTTCTAAAGGTTCTGCTCTCAAGCGTACCATCGTTAAAACGTTGGTTGTCATTCTCGGTCAAATCGTTTTCATCCGACCATCTGTAAAAGAAGCTACCGGTAACGGATGATTTTTCGGTAAGAAAGTATTCCATTCCGATGTTAACGCTAATACCATCATCATTCCTGCTAATGTCCCTATCCTCTAATATCCTGTCAAAATCACTGGCATCGGTTAGGTATCTGTTGTCAAAAAGTCCACCACCCGGTGACTCACGGTGAAAATATCCGATAGTGTTGAAAATGTTGAACTTTTCTGTTCTGATATTAAAGTTGGATGTAACCCTGGCATTGAAAGGATCACCAATGGTTGTATTGATGGAACCGTTGATCCCAAGGGTCTTTTCCTTTTTTAGTACAATGTTTAAAATACCTGCCGTACCTTCTGCGTCATATCGGGCCGAAGGACTGGTAATTACTTCCACCTTTTCAATGGCATCGGCAGGTAATTGTTGTAAAATATCGGTAGATCCAAATCCTGCCAATGCAGATGGTTTTCCGTTGATCAGAATTCGGACATTATCATTGCCACGTAGGCTAATGGCTCCTTCTACATCTACAGAAACCGATGGAATGTTGCCCAAGGCATCGCTAACGTTACCTCCACTCGTGGTAATGTCTTTACCTATGTTATAGACTTTTTTGTCCAACCGTACTTCTACAGTGGTTTTTTCGCCGACCACTTCTACTTCCGCAAGTTGTGCCACATCCGGGGATAATGATATGGAACCCAAATTAATGGACGAGTTATAGGTTTGTCCTTTTAAAGAATAGGATTTATAGGAGATGTATTCCACGCTTATGTTGTAGGTGCCCGGGGTGGCTTCGACCTCAAAATTACCCGAGAGGTCCGTTATTCCACCGGTAACTCTCTCCGGATTATCCGCATTTTGCAATACGAAGGTGGCATATTCCAGGGGTTGTCCGGAATCGGAATCAATAACTTTACCGGTTATTGTGATAGGCTTTTGGTTTTGTTGTGCTGCGCCTTGAAAGATAGACAGGGTCAATAGCAACAACGGGATAAGTATCCTTTGCATAGTTTGATTTTTACGCTGCAAATGTGAAAGAAAAAACAAGGGATGCGAAATATTAATCCCCGAACAACGTAAATGATCCTGCGAATGACCTTAACGAATTGTTAATTCTTGCCCTTCTTATTCTTTTTCTTCTTCTTTTTCTTTTTTGGCTTGAATCTGTTTTCTTGAAGTTCCATAAAGGCGTCGTATTTATCCTCGGGAAGTCCGGCCTTTAATTCAGCCTCTTGGCGTATACGGATTTTTTCAACCTCTTCTTTCATTTTAAGGGGTTCCAGTTCCAAAATCTGAAGTTCTATTCGTTGCTGCACGGACTGGATCAAAGCTGTACGTACCACGGCTTGCTCAAATGGATCTAGATTAATGGCCTCCGATATGGATGGCATTTGCTCATCTACAATTTCTTCGGCGGTTAGCGGTGTTTCCTCTTTTTGCGGGGTTGTTGGACCGGCTTGGGGTACAGAGCTCATTCTTCTGCCAAAACGGTTGCCATATGGGGAGCCATATCCATATTGTGCGCTGATATCGTTTATGGCGAACATGCCGACCAACAAGGTCGCAATAAATAGTGAATGGGTACTTTTCATGGGGTAAAGATAGTATTTTAGGTTTTCTTTGTTTGGATCTACCCTGTTAAATCATGTTGGAAATCAAGCTTATAACAGCTTTGATATGTTCTCGGGAGGTCTGCCGACCACAGCTTTTTTCCCATGGACCACAATGGGTCGTTCTATTAATTTAGGGTAGTTTGCCATCGCGGAGATAACTTCATCATCCGTTAAGTTCCGCCCTCTAAAGTTCTCTTTCCAAATGGACTCATTTTTTCTAACAAGGTCTATCGGTGCAATGCCCAAATATGAAATCAGGGCTGTTAGTTCTTCCTTGCTGGGAACATCATCTAAATATTTGATTACTTCAAAGTCTTTCCCCGACTTTTCCAAAATGGCCAATCCTTCCCTGGATTTTCTACACCGTGGATTATGATAAATTTTGATCATATTTCAATATGTTTAAACTAATTGCTGCTCACTGCTCACTGCCAACTAGCACAGACTATTCTTCTTTTTGTCCCATCATCATTAAATAGGCCTTTAAAAATGCATCGATTTCCCCATCCATAACGGCATCTACATTTCCGGTTTCTTCGGCCGTTCGAACGTCCTTCACCAATTTATAGGGGTGCATTACATAATTTCGGATTTGCGATCCCCATTCGATCTTCATTTTTGAAGACTCGATTTCTGCGCGCGCTTCCTGCTTTTTACGAAGTTCGATTTCGTAAAGTTGCGATTTCAACATTTTCATGGCCGTAGCCCTGTTATCGTGCTGCGATCGAGAATCGGAACAGGAAATTTGGATTCCAGTTGGTTTGTGAACCAATTGAACTTTGGTTTCTACCTTGTTTACATTTTGGCCACCTGCACCACTAGATCGTGCCGTGGTAATCTCAATATCCGAAGGATTTACTTCGATCTCTATGCTGTCGTCCACCAAGGGGTATACATAAACAGAAGCGAAGGAGGTGTGCCTTTTGGCATTGCTGTCGAAAGGAGAAATGCGGACCAAACGGTGTACGCCGTTCTCACCTTTTAACCAACCAAAGGCATAATCACCCTCTATTTCCAGGGTAACCGTTTTAATTCCTGCAACATCACCTTCTTGGTAATTGAGTTCTTTTACCTTGTAGCCGTTCTTTTCGGCCCACATTAGGTACATGCGCATGAGCATAGAAGCCCAATCACAGCTTTCGGTCCCACCAGCGCCCGCGGTAATCTGTAGCACTGCGGTAAGCTCATCGCCCTCATCCGAAAGCATATTTCTAAATTCCAATTTTTCAATGGACAATTGTGCTTTTTCGAACTGTTTGTTTACCTCTTCTTCGGTAACTTCTCCGGCCTGCTGAAATTCAATAAACACCTCAAGATCACCGACCAATGTTTTGGCCTCTTCGAAGTCTTCTACCCATTTCTTTTTGGATTTGATGGACTGCATTTGTTTTTGGGCTTCTTGCGGATTGTCCCAAAAACCTGGAGCAAGGGTTTTTTCCTCTTCGTTCTCTATTTCGATAAGTTTGGCATCGATGTCAAAGATACCTCCTTAACGCACCAAGGCGCTCAATAAGATCTTTCTGTTGATCTGTGGTTACCATGTAATATATTTTGGGGTAAAAATAAGTTTCTTTCCTAAAATGACCTTATTATAAATGGAATTCTATCGAACAACCTGTGGTATTGTGTCCGAGCTCATATATTAAAGTAAAACGGAAGTTGATTTTTCAATTTATTGGGATAGAATAAGACAGTGCAAACTGTTTTTTAAAAATGATTTGCATATTTTTAAGGCAACTAATTCAACCAAATTATGAAGAACTCAACTAAGCTCATGGCCCTATTGTTTTTTGTGGGCTTTACCATGGGGGCACAAACGTTCGAGAAGGTTAAGGACTTTCAAAAGTATAACGGCTATTTTAATTTTTATTACGATGACTCCAACGATAAGATTTACGTCCAAGTCGATGAGTTGGAAAAAGAGTTTTTGTACGTCTACTCTTTGAGCAGTGGAATAGGAAGCAACGATATTGGTCTAGATCGCGGGCAATTGGGCAACGAACAGGTGGTCTATTTTAAAAAGGCAGGGAACAAGTTGCTACTTGTGCAGCCCAACCAAACTTTTAGGGCCATTACGGAAAATGAGCTCGAGAGAAAGTCTGTGGAGCAAGCCTTTGCCAAGTCAATTCTGCATGGTTTTGATGTGGTAGAAGAGGCGAGCGGCAGTTATCTTATAGATTTTACCGATTTTCTGGTGCGCGACGCACATGGAGTTTCCAATCGTCTAAAAAGATCTAAGCAAGGCTCTTACAGTTTGGATAAAAGTAAAAGCGCATTCGCATTGGAGCGTACCAAGGCTTTTCCAAAAAATGTAGAGTTTGATGTAACCCTTACCTTTAAGGGAGATCCACAAGGTGCCTGGATTCGTTCAGTTACACCTACACCAAGCTTGGTCACAGTGGCACAACATCATTCATTAATAGAATTACCTGATGATACATTTGAAAAAAGGCTGTACGACCCTCGAAGTGGTGGCTACCCATTTACCTATTATGATTATGCCACTCCGGTTCAAGAATCTTTGGTAAAGCGCTTTATCCGAAGACATCGATTGGAAAAAAAAGACCCTAACGCAGCTATAAGTGAACCCGTTGAACCAATAATTTATTATTTGGACAATGGGACACCGGAACCCATTAGATCAGCTTTGTTGGATGGTGGGAAATGGTGGAATCAAGCCTTTGAGGCGGCAGGCTATAAAAATGCATTCCAAATGAAAATTCTGCCGGATGACGCCGATCCATTGGATGTGCGTTACAATGTAGTACAATGGGTACACCGATCGACCAGGGGTTGGAGCTACGGGGCAAGTGTTGTTGATCCCAGAACAGGGGAAATATTAAAAGGACATGTTAGTCTGGGCAGTTTAAGAATTCGTCAGGATTTTATGATAGCACAAGCTTTAATGGACAAACCATTTGCCGAAAGAGATGATAACCATAAAGAAATGCTGGAATTGGCACTTGCCAGAATCCGACAACTCTCCGCACACGAAATAGGACACACACTCGGGTTTGCGCATAATTTTGCGGCAAGCACCAACAATAGGGCTTCTGTTATGGATTATCCACACCCGCAATTTGAATTGGAAGGCGATAAGATTAGCTTTAAGAACGCATACGATACAGGAATAGGAGAGTGGGACAAGGTAACCGTAGCCTATGCGTATTCAGATTTTCCCGAAGGAACAGACGAGACTGCCGCGCTCAATGCCATATTAAAAAAAGCCCAGGACGACGGATTGCGCTATATCTCGGATCAAGATGCAAGGCCAAAAGGAGGTGCGCACGCATTGGCCCACTTGTGGGACAACGGTAAAAGTGCAAGTAGCGAATTGGAGGAAATGCTGAAAATAAGGGAGACGGCCATACATAATTTTTCTATCGACAATATCCGAAACGGGGAAGCATATTCCGTTTTGGAAGATGTTTTTGTACCCCTTTATTTTTTCCATCGGTACCAAACCGAAGCAGTATCCAAGGTAATTGGCGGCTTGGATTATAATTATGCCGTAAAAAATGGTGGGCAGTTTCCAGTAAGACCGATCAATCAAACAGTTCAAAAATCGGCAATGGAGTCCATTTTAAAGACGTTGGACGCAAAAGTGATCGCTGTTCCAAAAGAAAAATTGGACTTGTTCCCACCTCGCGCCATCGGATTTAACCGTTCCAGGGAATCTTTTAAAGGAAGAACAGGGGTTAGTTTTGATGCATTGTCCGCATCGGAAACGGCAGCAGATATGACCCTGGAATTATTATTGCACCCAGAACGGGCCTCTCGACTTATTCAGCAAAAAAGCATGGATAAAGGACAGATGGGATTAAAAGATGTGTTGCAAAAAACAATTCAAGGCACTTTTGATCTTTCACATCGAGATGCCTACCATCAAGAAGTGCAGAATACTATAAATTTCAGGGTGCTCTACCATATCATGAACCTTGCGGCTCACAACCAAGTGCACCCACAGGTAAATGCGATTGCCAACCAAACTTTAAGTGAACTAAAAACACAGTTGTTGAGCAATGGTAAAAATGCAATATCAACCGAAATGGTAAAAAGAATAGATGCCTTTACCAAAAAACCATCCGATTTTAAACTGATCCCAGTTTCTAAAATCCCTGATGGTTCGCCTATTGGCATGGATTGTATGGACTAATTTTATTTATGGAGATAAACTTAATAAGTGACACGGTCACTAAGCCTTCGACAGCAATGTTGGAGGCCATGATGAAAGCCAAAGTGGGGGACGATGTGTTCAAGAACGACCCTACTGTGAATGAGTTGGAAGCCAAGGTCGCAGATTTTTTTGGTATGGAGGCGGCACTGTTTTTCCCAAGTGGTACCATGACAAATCAGACTGCAATTAAAATCCATACCAATCCAGGAGATCAACTGATCTGTGATAAGTACTCCCACATATTTAATTATGAAGGAGGTGGTGTGAGTTTTAACAGTGGGGTTTCCTGTAGATTGGTAAATGGGCATAGGGGAATGATGAAGGCGGAACAAGTCGAGGAATCGATCAACCCTCCGGATTTTTACCATAGTCCATTGACCACATTGGTAAGCATAGAAAATACAACGAACAAAGGTGGCGGGGCTTGTTGGGATTTCGAAGAACTACGTAAAATCCGAGAAGTCTGCAATAATCATGGTCTAAAATATCATTTAGATGGTGCGAGACTTTGGAACGCCTTGGTAAAAAAGGGAGAAGATCCAAAAGCCTACGGTAAGTTATTCGATACCATTAGCGTTTGTTTCAGTAAGGGAATGGGGTGTCCCGTAGGTTCGGTTTTGGTCGGTAGCCAAGAAGATATGGACAAAGCGATTCGAATACGCAAAATTTTTGGTGGAGGAATGCGCCAATCCGGTTATTTAGCCGCAGCGGCTATCTACGCGCTGGAAAATAATGTGGATGGGTTGGTGGAAGACCACAAAAAAGCTGAAGAGATCGGTAAGGTGCTCACATCTCTCGATTTTATCAAAAAGGTGGAACCTATCGAGACCAATATCATAATTTTTGAAATTGATGAGCAAAGCATGTCGTCCGAAGAATTTCTGGAACGATTGGCCGAAAATAAGGTTTCCATAATTGGAATGGGACAGGGAAAACTGCGTATAGTCACCCATTTGGATTACACCGATACGATGCACCAACACTTTTTAAAGGTTTTAAAAAGTATAGGGTAGCAGGGTAATCATTTCGAGCGCGAAGGAGAAGCGTGAAAAGCAATTGATTGTATTCGGTCTAACATTAAAAATGCTAAGGTGTCTAAAACTCCAAAATTCATGGGGTTTACACCAATGGAACAAATTTTCTAGAAGATAAAATGTATAAGTGCAAGAACTCTATACTATTCGACCTTATACTTTTTTATCTTTAGACCTTTGACCTAAACAAAATCCAATTATCCAAACCTGTTCGCGATACGCTTTGCACTTGAACGGACAATCGAATTCTAAAGTTTAGTGTTTCAATACTAAAATCAAACCAAGACTACTTCATAAAAGCATCCATTCCCGGAATGTTGGGCATACCTTCCTTGGCTACAGCGGCCAATTCGGCTTCATTTATTTTGGAGGCTTTCTCAATGGCCTTGTTTAGGGTAAGTACCAAATAATCTTCCAATTGATCTTTATCTTCCAACAAAGAGTCATCAATGGAGATGGATTTTAATTCACGATTGGCGGTTAAGGTTACTTTAAGGAGTCCGTCCGAGGATGCTTCATCTACCATAACGGAGTTCAATCTTTCCTTGGTGGCTTCAACTTTCTTTTGGGTTTCTTTTAATTTACCCATCATTCCCATTAAATCTCCAAACATAACTTTAATTTTAGGGCTTGCAGGACAGCTGTCGGAACAAGCATTCTATCTATAATTGTTTAAACTAAGTTCAAAAGTAGTAAATTGGTCAAAACACTAACAAATGAAACAATCCATTTTAAGAATTTCTATTCTGCTTTTATGCCTTATTTTTGCCCCCGCTTGTAAAAACAACAAAGAACAATCCATGAGTACAGCTCCGCCGGTGGCACCAAAACATCCAACCAAGCTAGAAAAGCACGGTGATGTTAGAATTGATGATTATTATTGGATGAACAATAGGGAAGATCAACAGGTTCTCGATTATTTAAATGCCGAGAACGATTATTTTCAAAAAATGACGGCCCACACCAAAGCGTTCCAAGAAGAACTTTTTGAAGAAATGAAGGGAAGGATCAAGGAAGATGATTCTTCCGTACCCTACAAACTCGACGGATATTGGTACATAACCCGTTACGAAGAAGGAAAGGAATACCCGATTTATTCCAGAAAAAAAGAAACGCTGGAAGCAGCGGAAGAACTGTTGTTCGATTGTAACGTAATGGCAGAAGGGCACGATTATTTTAATTTGAGAGGTGTTTCCATAAGCCCGGACAATACCATGGCATCATTTGGAACCGACACTATTTCCAGAAGACAGTACAATATCCAGATAAAAAACCTAAAAACAGGTGAAATATACCCGGATGTTATCGAAAATACAACGGGCAGCGCAGTATGGGCCAACGACAACAATACTTTGTTCTACACTAAAAAAGACCCTGTCACCCTTCGTTCCGATAAAATATATAAGCATGTATTGGGCACATCTGCCGACCAGGATGAATTGGTTTTTCATGAAGAAGACGACACTTACAACACCTTTGTTTATAAAACAAAGACCAGAAAATATATTGTAATCGGATCCAGTAGCACCCTTACTTCGGAATATCGCTTTTTAAATGCCGATGATCCCGAAGGCGATTTTAAAATCTTTTCTGAGCGGGAAAAAGGTGTGGAGTATTCCATATCCCATTTTGAAGGCAACTTTTATATACTTACCAATAAGGATGGTGCAACTAACTTTAAGTTGATGAAAACCAACGAAAACAACACTACATCCGAACATTGGGAAGAATTTATTCCGCACCAAGAAGATGTGCTGCTCGAAGATGTGGAAATTTTCAGGGATTATTACGTGGTTACCGAAAGAAACAACGGTCTCAATCAGATGAAGATTGCCAAATGGGATGGTTCCCTTAGTTATTATTTGCCTTTTGATAGCGAGACTTATGTAGCGGGACCATCTGTGAACTTGGATTTTGACACAAAAATACTTCGTTATTATTATAACGAAATGGGTGAACCTTATGCCATCATCGATTTTGACATGGAAACCAAGACCAAAACGGTTCAAAAGCAACAAGAGGTCCTTGGAGGCAAGTTCGATAAAAATAATTATAAGACCGAACGTATATGGGCCACGGCGAGGGACGGCAAAAAAGTGCCTGTTTCCATAATATACCATAAAAATACCCCACTGGACGGCACAAGTCCTTTGTTGCAATACGGTTATGGTTCTTACGGAGCAACGATGGACCCTTATTTTTCATCCATACGATTGAGTTTATTGGATAGAGGGTTTATTTATGCGATTGCACACATTAGAGGTGGTGAATATTTAGGAAGACCTTGGTACGAAGATGGCAAATTATTCAATAAAAAGAACACCTTCACGGATTTTATAGATGTTTCCAACCACTTGATCGAGAAGAAATATACTAGCTCCGAACATTTGTACGCCATGGGTGGTTCCGCTGGCGGACTCTTAATGGGGGCCATCATAAATATGGAACCAGAACTGTACCACGGCGTAATTGCTGCAGTACCTTTTGTAGATGTGGTAACCACAATGTTGGACGATACCATTCCGTTGACCACCGGCGAATATGACGAATGGGGAAATCCTAATGACAAGGCGTATTACGATTACATAAAATCATACTCGCCGTATGATAATGTTGAGGCCAAGGAATACCCCCATATGTATGTGTCCACAGGACTGCACGACTCTCAAGTTCAATACTGGGAGCCTGCCAAATGGGTAGCCAAGTTAAGGGAATACAAAACCGGGGAAAACCTCTTGTTTTTGGATACGAACATGGATGCCGGCCATGGTGGGGCATCGGGCAGATTTGAAGCATTGAAGGAAACCGCAAAGGAATATGCCTTTATTTTGGACCTCGAAGGAAAAGCCCATTAAAAATAAAATGTTACATTTGCACTAAATAAACTTTCGTTTAATCGAAGTTTTGTTCCTACCTAATACCAGTTATGAAGAAACAGATAAATGCGCACAGCAATATCCTAGACCTAATTGGAAGTACCCCCTTGGTTAAGCTAAACAGAATTACCGCCCCTCTTACTGGAAATTTCTATGCTAAACTTGAATGCTTTAACCCCGGACATTCTTCAAAGGACAGAATTGCAATTCATATTATTGAAGAAGCCGAGCGAAAAGGGATTCTTAAGCCGGGTAGCACCATTATCGAGACCACATCGGGCAATACGGGCTTTAGCCTTGCCATGGTAAGCATTGTTAAGGGATACAAATGTATTTTGGCAGTAAGTTCAAAATCGTCCCCGGACAAGATTGATATGTTGCGTTCCATGGGAGCGAACGTTTATGTATGTCCTGCCCATGTAAGTGCAGATGACCCACGTTCGTATTACGAAGTGGCCAAACGTTTGCACAGCGAAACCCCGAATTCAATTTACATTAACCAATATTTTAACGAGCTTAACATAGATGCCCACTATTCCAGTACAGGGCCGGAAATTTGGGAACAGACCAATGGTCAGATTACCCACGTGGTGGCTTGCAGTGGAACAGGTGGTACCATTTCTGGTATTGCCCGTTATTTAAAAGAGCAAAACCCGAACATTAAAGTTTTGGGGGTCGATGCGTATGGATCGGTATTGAAAAAGTACCACGAAACAGGGGAATTTGATCATAACGAAGTTTACCCATACCGAATTGAAGGTTTGGGGAAAAATTTGATTCCTTCCGCTACAGATTTCAATGCAATAGACAGATATATAAAGGTAACCGATGGCGAAAGTGCCCATATGGCACGTAAATTGGCCCATACCGAAGGTATTTTTGCAGGATATACCAGTGGTGCAGCCACTCAGGCACTGTATCAATTGAACACGGAGGGAGAATTTACGGAAGACAGTAATGTTGTTGTGGTATTCCCGGACCATGGTTCAAGATATATGAGCAAGGTATACAGCAACGAATGGATGGACAACCAAGGTTTTTTCGATATCCAAGATGCCGAGGTTCCCGAAGAAATCAAATACATAAAATAAATAAGTACCTTATAATACCTCAAAAACGGCAATGTAAATTCATTGCCGTTTTTTTTATTTATAAAAATATCGTTATGCGAGGTTCATAAAAATATATACTTTTGCAGATGAATCAATATTAATGTAGATGAGAGATTTATTCGATAGAATCATTGAGAACAAAGGACCTTTGGGTAAATGGGCTTCACAAGCTGAAGGCTATTTTGTATTTCCAAAATTGGAGGGTCCCATTTCCAACAGAATGAAATTTCAAGGAAAAGACGTAATAACGTGGAGTATCAATGACTATCTGGGTCTCGCCAACTTGCCCGAGATTAAAAAAGTGGACGGTGAAGCAGCCATGGAGCACGGAGCAGCCTATCCCATGGGTGCCCGAATGATGAGCGGTCATACCGATTACCACGAACAATTACAGAACGAATTGGCAGAATTTGTTCAAAAAGAAGCCGCTTACCTATTGAATTTTGGATACCAAGGATTTATGTCCGTAATCGACGCCTTGGTGGCCAAAGATGACATAATCGTGTACGATGTGGACTGCCATGCTTGTATTATTGATGGTGTTCGATTGCACATGGGCAAGCGCTTTACCTTTAAACATAACGACCCCGAAAGTTTAGAAAAAAACCTTGAGCGCGCTACAAAATTGGCCAATGAGACCGGTGGTGGAATCTTGGTGATTTCCGAGGGCGTATTCGGTATGCGTGGTGAGCAAGGAATACTTAAAGAAATTGTGGAGCTTAAGAAAAAGTTCCAGTTCAGGCTATTGGTGGATGATGCCCATGGATTTGGAACTTTGGGCAAAACAGGTGCCGGAGCTGGAGAAGAGCAAGGGGTACAAGACCAGATTGATGTGTACTTGGCTACATTTGCCAAATCCATGGCGAGTATTGGCGCCTTTGTTGCGGCAGATAAAGAAATTATAGAGTACTTAAAATACAACCTTCGTTCACAGATGTTCGCAAAATCCTTGCCCATGATCTATGTTAAGGGCGCGTTGAAAAGATTGGATATGTTGCGCACTATGCCAGAACTTAAGGCAAAGTTGTGGGAGAATGTAAACGCGTTACAAAACGGATTAAAGGAAAGAGGGTTCGATATTGGTACAACAACAAGCTGTGTGACCCCAGTTTACCTGAACGGAAGTATACCGGAAGCAATGGCCTTGGTTAAGGACTTGCGCGAAAACCATGGAATTTTCTGTTCCATAGTGGTTTATCCCGTAATTCCAAAAGGATTGATTCTACTCCGTTTGATTCCAACAGCAACGCACACCATGAAGGATATCGAAGAAACCTTGGATGCATTTTCATCGATCAGGGAGCGTTTACAAAATGGAACGTACAAACGATTGTCTGCTGCCGTGGCAGCTGCAATGGGAGAATAATACCCTTCTTTTAAAAAACACTTAAAACTAATTGCAGCGGACTTTGTTCCGCTGCAATGCGTATTGTGTATTTCCTATTCGCCATATGCCTTGGCGCACATTATTCTCGTTAAATGGGTTTATGCTGGTTTGCCCATCATAATATTGTAACTGTACTGCTGGTTGTCCTTGATAATCCACCAGTTGCCACCGCCCTCCGTTGGACCCACTGGAAATACCTTGAGCATTGCCATAGTTCCCTTCCACACTAAAAGAGCCATCCGTATTTATGGAAAAAGTACCATTGCCACAAAAGTTAACATAGGTTATGGAGCTGGCCATGCTATCATTTACGTAAGATGTACGCTGATAATAAACCAGTTGACTGCCAGCTATAATGTTCCATAGGCCTTGATTGTTCAATTCGGGATACTGACCTGTGCTATTTGGTTCCGTAGTGGGGGAGGGGGGAATACGAAAAGTATCATTTTTGGAAATTTTCCTATTGTCCTTCATAAAAGGCGTAAGATCATAATTGCCTAGATTTTGTAAGTCGGAATATTTATAAAAGGGTTCGTTGAACCCTGTTGCCCTAACACTCATGTTCAGCCCATTTAAAGTAGCCTCAAAATCCACTGGGCCGTCCAATCCAAAGATCTCACCACTAATCCGCGTACCAGAACCTGTAGCTCTGATCGCAAAACTTGCGCCTACGGCCGCCAGCATACCGTGGTATTCATCACCCACACGTTTAAATTGAATTGAGATACTATTGGTACCGTTTACAAAAGTTCCGACAAAGTTGGAGTTTTGAGCACTTGTGCTCGATAGGGCAAATAGAAAAACAAAAAGGCTTGAGGCAATCTTTTTCATAGTCAATGGGTTACTGTATTAAAACTATCAAAAAGAAGCAAATCCAACAATAAAATTAGTTGAGGAACAACAATTCGATCTAAAACTGCTAGTTGGAGACTAGTTTTAGTCCAATTATGGAAATAATCAAAGTAGTTATAAAGAAAAGTCGCCAAAAAGTGGCCGGTTCCTTAAAGACCAAAATTCCTATTAAAACAGTCCCGACGGCACCGATACCGGTCCAAACTGCATATGCAGTTCCTATGGGCAAGTGTTGGGTAACTTTTACTAAAAGGACCATGCTTATGGCCAAACATACCAAAAAGCCCAAATACCAGTAAGTAGCTTCAGTTCCAGATGTTTCTTTGGCTTTTCCGAGACAGGCTGCAAATGCGACTTCAAAAAGCCCGGCAATAATCAATAATATCCAATTCATAGTTTTTATTTAATACCTTTTGCTGTTCACTTTTAACCTTTATGGGTGTCCTATTCCAATATTTTTATCACTTTGCATGGGTTGCCATACGCCAGCACGTTATCGGGAATATCTTTGGTTACGACGCTTCCTGCACCAATGGTCACATTGCTTCCTATGGTTACTCCAGGAAAAATTACGGAATTCCCGCCCACCCAAACATTATCGCCAATAGTCACTGGCTTGGTATAGGTGAGATAGCGGTTTTCGTTCTTGTTTTGAACAATTCTTTCTGAGGCCTTTAATGGATGTGTGGCCGTATAGATTTGAACATACGGGGCGATTAGCCCGTTTTTGCCGATTTTGATTTTATTATTGTCCAAAAACATGCAATTGGTATTGACAAAGGTGTTTTCTCCAATGGAGATATTTTCTCCACAATCGCAATAAAATGGGATTTCTATCCAAACACCATGGGCCTTGTGTTCAAAAAGTTCGTTTAGAATCCGCTCCCGTTCTTGGATTAGTTCGGAATTTAGATTATTGTAATCTTTCAGAAGTTTTCGTGCTTTATGATAGATTTTAATCAGTTCTGGGTCTCGGGAGTCGTAATATTCCCCATTTAGCATTTTTTCTTTTTCCGTCACAATTGGTTTTTTTAGTGAAGTTCATCACCTTACGATGCCATTATCTTTTGGTGATTATAATGTAAGTTATTGGTTTGACCCGATAAGCCTTAATTCTGTTTGGACAATGTAATATTATCGCTTAATCCTAAAGTATCAAAAGTAAGTTTTAGCACATATTCAATCAATATTCGTATCCGGTTTAACGAAATATTTTACCTTGATCGGGAACGACATCTGGAAAGGGGATAGGCGTCATAAAATCTGTGGCGTACAATAAATCAATTTATTACCAGATCAGAATATGGACAATTCGGTCCGAGTGGTAAATTCTTCGAGAAAACGCATGCCTTTGTATGAGTTACCCTTTTGATTTAATGGGGGACTCCAAACTGCAATGGCGTATTCCTTGGGGTGTACGGCCACAATTCCACCGCCGACGCCACTTTTTCCGGGCAGCCCGACCCTAAAGGCGAAATCGCCGGATTCATCATAAAAACCACAAGTTTGCATAAGCGCATTTATTCTTTTGGTTTGGCTCCGAGTTATTATTCGGCTGTTCTTGTGCAGGGTGCAACCGCCATTTGCAAGGAACAAGAAAAGTTGGGATAATCCTTCACAACTCATTTCTATGGAACACATTTTATAGTAAAAATCCAACACATCGGTTGGGTCGTTATCGATATTGTGAAAAGATTTTAAAAAATTACAAAGTGCCGCATTTCTGTACCCCACTTTTTTTTCGGATGCCGTTATTTTGTTTGAATATGATATCGAGTTGCTTTTGGACAGTTTTTTAAGGAAGGCCAAAAAATCTTGTTGAGGGTTATTTAAACTGCTCATAAGCACATCGGTGACCACAAGTGCCCCAGCATTGATAAAGGGATTTCTTGGTATCCCATTTTCTACCTCGAGCTGAACAAGGGAGTTAAAAGCGGTTCCGGAGGGTTCAACCTTTACCCTCTGCCATAAATCCTCACCGAGCAAACTGTAGGCCATGGCCAAAGACAGTACTTTTACTATACTTTGTATGGAAAATTTGTCATGGTAATTACCGACACCAAAGTTCAAGTGGTTGGTTGTAGAAATATGGACTCCGAACGAGTCTGGGTCAACATTTTTGAGCTCGGGAATATAGGAGGCCAGTTTGCCTTTGTCTTCAATACCTTTTGTCCTATCAAAAACGCTTTGAACAATCTCTTTAATATCCACAATTTAGTTTTTACGGCTATTTAGAATAGTATGTTGTAAGTTACTATTTTAAAAATGGTAATTTATTAAAGAACTTATCAAGAATCTTAAAAAGTATAATAACGAACCGTTGGGCATTAGGCTTAAATCAGTGCTGCTGGTTTAGTCGGATTTTTCGTTTTCCTTCCCGGTACAACCCAACAATCAAACCTACTACACCAATTAAAAGGCAAATTAAGGCCCAAAATCCAATATTATATTGATCGATCAATATTCTATAGGTAAAGGTAAAAACGAATAGAATTGACCCAAGAATTTGCCAATGGACGTCTTTTTCCAATCTTTCCCCAGTGTCAATGTGCGGCTGTAAATTAAATATAATTTTAATCTCGTTCCACTCCCAGAGTATGAGCCAAATATTGCCCAGCAGCATTAGCCCGGTGACCACAGGTGTATAGGCAAAGGAATAGGATAATGTTATTACGAAGACATTTAATATGATTGGAAAATTGATCAACGCTCCTAGTTTTGAAAATCTCTGGGTCATTAACAACAACCCGGCAATCAACTGACCCATTCCGATGAATTTCCAATACAAACCGGATTGGTACATAGTTTCAAAAAAATGCCAAGCACTATGTATGGGGTACATTTCACCACTTTCAGTTGTAAATCGATGTCCTTTTATTTTTATAAGACTGGCAAAAACAAATGCTCCGCCTATTAAATACCTTGTATAAACAACACAGATCTGCGGTAATATTTTCTCTTTAATTCTATTCATTTTGTTCGTTGGTCCTATGTAGACGAATAGAATATTGGTTTGTTACTTTAAAGTAAAATCTAGAGCGTTTTAGGGTCTGATTCTGGGTCGTTATGCCTATAATATGCCGTGCACGAAAGAGCAGAGAAATCTCCCTAAAAACCTATCTTATTTTTTAAGGGTAGTTGGGGTTCTTTTATCCGGTGCCGATGTTGTTCTCTTAATATTGATAAAAGGGCTTTTTATTAAATAGAGAAAAGTCTGCTTGTTATCTTCTTCGAATTCGACCAAGCCAAACTTCATTTTTTCCAAAGGCATTGTCTTGAAGGTACCAAAAATTCGATCCCAGAGGATAAAAATGTCGGCATAATTGGAGTCGGTGTAGAATTGATCTTGTTGATGGTGCACCCTATGATGGTCGGGCATAACAAAAATCAATCCAAATGTGGAGTTCAACCATTTTGGGTAGTTTAAATTCGCGTGCTCAAAAAAGAAGAAAATATAAAGTATGAAATAGTACAATGCCATAGAAAAAACATCAGTGCCAAAAACTGCTGCAGTGACAATATTTCCAAGTCCGAAAACCATGGTCAACTCAATGGGATGAAATCGAAAAACGGTCGAAGAATCCATGGTGGTATCGCTATGATGAACTCTATGGAACCTCCAAAGCAAAGGTATTTTATGGGTGGCCCTGTGTATCCAATACGCCGTAATATCGTAAAATGCCACGGAAACAATCAACTTTGCCCATATAGGCAGTTCAAAAAGATAAAGGAGCCCCACGCCATTGTTGTTCAACCAATCAATTGAGAATACCTGAAACGTAACAAAAAAAATGTTTATGCCTACCAGTACAATTTGGAACAGCACATTCTGTAATAGATGATGGGCCCTTTTCTTGAAATTGAATGGTGACCCCATTATTTGTTCCAGGGTAAAAAACAGGGCAATCAATCCTATAATAATGTAATTGGGATCAATACCCAGCAATCTATTTAGAAACTCCATGTCTGTACTTGTTTTGTTTTTAATTTTTATATTTTATGTTCTGATGGATATAAAAGCGTGGGCTTTATTGAAAAATATGTATTCCTTTTGACTAATTGGTAGAGTATCCAATGAACAAACGGCGTCAATACCATGGCCAGTTGCCGTTTTCCATTCCAATTGCTCAATATGCTTCCATACGTATATTTTCGATGCCTTATGCTCGTCATTTATTCAGATTTATGAACTTCAAGTTCGATTTCTACCATAAATTCCGGCAATGCCAACCCCTTTACTTCGAGCCAAGAACCAGTTGGAAATCCATTTTTGTATATTTCGGCGCGGTAGGCAGATTTTTCTATCATTTGTGCCATATCGGTTGTAAAGATGTCTTCTTTTACTACATCGTCAAATGAGCAACCATAGTGGTTTAATATTTTTTCCAAATCAGCATAACAATTTTTTATCTGCTGTTCCAAATCTCCTATGGCGGTCGGGTTACCTTCATCATCCATGCTAACAGCTCCAGAAATTTTAATAGTATTTCCAATTTTTACGGCGTGAGAATATCCATAGGCCTTTTCTATATCTGGCCTTAACAAAAAATATTCAGGTTTTTCGGATTCAACTATTGTTTCGTTTTCAATTTCTTTGGTTTGCTGCTGCTGCTTTTGTTCACAGCTTTGAAACATCAAAGTGAAGATTACAAGTGTTGAGGATAAGATTAGTTTGGCGGTCGTTTTTTTCATAATTGTGATTGTTTAATGTTTACTTTGGTCAGTTTTGGACTGTCCCGTTTATAATGGAGCTATCCCAATTTGTTTTTACCGGGTAGTTTGTATTTAATTTTCCAATAATCTTGGCATTGGTCAGTGATTGGCAATATATATGCACAACAACCGATAATAACTTCGAATAGAGCAGGAATGCGACGCATTTGCTCTAAACGAAATTTTAATTTGTTAGGGGGGGGGGAGTTTGTTTAAAGTTAGTAAGATTCCGTTAACATTCCCTAAAACATTTAAGGAAAGTGAACAATTAGTGTGTTGAAAACAAAAAAGTCACGTTCATTTTATAACAAAGCATATAAATAATGTTTAAACAGTTGTTTTGATCACACTAGGTTTGGATTGCTTTAGAAAAAAGTCAGGTCTTCGGGAATTGTATCGAACAAATTGTTGAAGTTGGTGCTTTCTATTGCGGAATCGGTGATGCGAACCACGTATGGAAATTGGCTCATAAGACATTTTTACTCCAGTTCTTTGTTGTATATATTATTTTTCCAATTTATTAGTTGTAGCTACTTCTCTGTGTAATTTCCATTTCCCATCATTCTTATCCTTTTTTAATATAGCCAAGAAAGTATCCTCAATTTCTACCGGTTCACCTTGCTCATTGGTATAATACACAGAACTCGTTCCAAAGTCATATGCTACGCTGTCACTTACAATTATTGTTTCTTTAGGATTCATAATTAAACTGTCGTAACTAAAAGAGCCGACAGGTTCATTTCGTAAACGTTTGTATTCTTCCCAAGTTCCACAAATAGGTGTTAAAGATATTATATCTTTAGTGCCAAAATTTCTTAAATCAGCGTAACGTTTTTCTTTAATGGCCAATTGAAATCCATTCCGAGTTTCTTCAATGGAGGCTAATTCAGCTTGAATGTCAAATTTATTTACATCAGTCGATTTGATTTCTGATCGATTGTTTTTTCCATTACAAGAAATAAGAAATAATGTCAGAAGTATTAGTAATAAGTTTTTCATTTTATTTAAGTTTTAGTTGGTGTAAGTTATTTAATCATTTTTATTGCCCAATCATCTCTTGTTTTTATTAAGTTTCTAAGGGCGTGTTTTACAATCCATTGCCTTTCCGTCGTCATTTCTTCTTGTTTCCAGCTTTCTACGATTTGCTTACCAGCAGAAAAGTTATCTTTAAGTATGTCGTTTAAACAATTAGCTACAGATTTTTGAACATATTTGGATGTATCATCTTTTAAGTTTTCTAAAATAGGAGTTATTGGGGATGGATCTTGAATAAAAACATCTAGTTTTTTTGCCCAAGGCAATCTAGGTCTTACTCCTTCACTTGCCAACCGTCGAATATGAAAGTTTGAGTGTTTTGACCACTTTACCATTTGCTTTAGTGTTTTATCAAAGTGATGCAAAATATATGGGCGAATAGCATATTCGCTTGTATTCCTTTTGGTTATTTCTTCTAAGGCGTTCATCGATTTTTCAAAATCATTTAAACCATATTTTTCTACATATTTTGCAATGGGCATTACCCAATAATACTCAGTGAACATTCCAGTTTCATTGCTGTTTTCTGGACCTAATATGTTAATTAGTTGGGGGAGTCCTAAGTTGTAATCCTGCTCAAAACTATTATGCAATTGGTCTGCAATTAATTCTACTCTACCTTTTAGCTCAAGAAAATCTAATTTCGATTCAATGTTGTGTATTAGAACTGTTTTGTTGAAAGCAGAATTATTTGAAGATAATTTTTCTGCAAGTTGGGTAACTAAACCTTTATCAAACCAATATTTTAATTTTTTATAGGCCACTCTTTAGTTGGTTACAATGTGCTTATGCAATGTTGAGCTTTGGTTATTTTTTTATTTGGCTATCTAATACTTCAAGAATACGGTTAATCCTTTTCATTAAAGTTAAGGATTCTTGATTATTGAACATATTTAGTGTTAATGACCAAGCAATGTTACCTTCTAATTTTGAATCTCCCATAAGCTCATTGGTAGTCCTTGTTATGAGTTTTGATTTTCCAGGCACTAGGTTGTTAACTTGTTTGGATTCTAATAAGTTTTTTGGCGTGCCTTTCCAATAGGTGTATACCATATCACGCTGTATATCTACTTTATTTAAGTAAGGATACAGATCTTGTTCACAAAACCTAAGAAATATTTGCTCTACTTCTTGAAGTTGAATCACATCGGTGCTCCAATTAACGAGTAGTTGCTTTAACTCTTCGTCTTTCAAAATTTCGATATTTCCAGAGCTCACTAAGTCGTTTTGAATAGGGTCAAAGGTTGGGGGCTGAATAGTACTTAAGAAAACAAGGATACTATCGAGTTTGGCATTTTCCGGTTGATTATAATATTCCAATAATCGCCTACAATTTTCAATCAATGTATTTCTGAGTTGAATTTTATCCAGCAGTTGATCTCTATTGGATATAAATTCCTTTTCAAGTCTTTTTAAAATAGCTTGCTCCTTAATACTATCTTTACGTTGCTCGTTCCAGTTGTTGATCTGTAATGCAATCAAAATTCCGATGACTACGAGTACAATTTCCCCAATCGCATATTTCAGGTACTTTCCAATTTTCCCTTCGGATAGTAAGCTTTGTCTAATTTTCCTAAAGAATTTTATCATTTATTAGTGGTTGGTTAAATCGATGCACAACAATCGATAATAACTTCGAATAGGGCAGGAATGCGCCGCATTTGCTCTAAAGGAAATTATATGTTCTTAGGGGGAGATTTTGTTTAAAATTAGTAAGATTCCGTTAACCTTCCCTAAAACATTTAAGAAAATGAGGAATTACTTTTGTTGAAAACAAAAAGTCACGTTCATTTTATAAAAATACGTATGTAAAAATGTATAAAAGTTGTTTTAGATTACACTAAGTTTGAGTTGCTGCAGAGGAAAATAAGGCCTATGGGAGTAGGGCGAACAAATTGTTGAAGTTGGTGCCTTCCATTGTGGAACCAGGAATGAGAACTCTGTATGGAAATTGGGCCAATGGAAATTTTTGACTCAGACTTTTGTTGTGTGCCGTTTTAATTTTATTCGGTTATAGGTCTTATTCCAAAAATAAGTAAATACCCAATCATCCAAAATTCACCAATGGTTGCGGGTAGGGTAAGAAATCTATTGAAGCCAAAATCAATTCCTGCGTAGCGGATAACGGTGCTGATTAGATAGCCAATACCACCTAAAACAATAACCCTTCCTAACCACACTGGCATTCTTTTGGATTTAATGACCATAAACCCCATGGGAAATAGCCAAAGCCCAAAGAATAGACCACCAATACCCCAAGCATTTGAAATTATACTTTGAAAAGCCTGAATAAGTAAAACTTTGTCTTCCAAAGCACCCGTGTCGGAATTGGCAACGCCTAAAGCAGAGGCGATCGAAATTGCACTTATCATAATGGCTATGGCATTCACCATTCCCCATATACCGAGAGTCCAAGCTTCCCATTCATATTTGTCTTTAAACAATTTGTAAAACCAAATTGCGGTAAGTGCTTGTGAAATTACTATGGCAAATTCTAATAGCAACCTAATTCTTACAGTGGATTCTAGTTCAACCAAATTTGTTAACGTTTGTTCAGGATTGCCCGATACAAATATTTGAGAATGAAAGACCATAAACCCTAAAATCCCTGAAACAGCCATTATTAAATACCAAACGCCAGTTATTCTTGCAGTTTTGATCGATTGCTTTTGTTCTTTATTTAAATCCACAGGTTGTTTGTTCATAGTGTTCATAATACATTTGACGATGTAACAGGATTATTGTTACAGTTTTGCTATAATGGCTTCAATACCCTGCTAAACCCAGAACCTTATTAAATTGCATTTAGGTAAGGTTGGGTCGGGTTTTAGTTGTTTTCAATCGTGGTGCCGTAGGTTGCGGGTCCTAACGTATTCGTGTATGGCTAGTTGTCCTATTTTTTTAATTCCTTAATTGCTTCAGTATATAGATTTCCTATAAGTTCTTCTTGTCCTGTTAGTTCCCAAAACCTCAATTGAAACTGAACTAGGCTCTGATCTATGTTTTCCATATTATGAGCATTTGTATCAAAATAGAAATCTATAATTTTTGCAATCGTTCTATTTGTCAACACATCTTGCATTGAGTAAACGTAGGTCAGCTTTTGTGTTGTTTCAAAATCAAATTCAGCAATTATTCCTGTTGATTTAGCCGATTCCCAAGCAGTATTGGTCAAAATGGCATCAATCAAACTTTCGTTTTTAGTCAATACTCCCAGATTTAGGTAATTATATTTCATTAATTCCGTTTTTAGGCTGTCATTCCTTCCTTCAATTACCTCATTAATCCGGTTTCTTATTTCTATGTGTTGTTCTTTCCAATTTTTTAATATGGCCGAATTCCGATATAATTCCTTCCTAAGACTTTCAATGGCAACGGTCTTTTTCTTGTTAGTTTTATAGTCTTCGAATAATTTGTTTATTAACAAAGCAAATAGCACGCTAAAGACAATTAGCAATCCTTCGGCAAAATATTTTTTGAAGTTGTTCATGATAAAGCATTGTGGCCAACGCTCTGCTAAACGCAGTTACGTTCTTGGATGAAAATTTATGGTGACTGAAAATTACATATAAATTTTAATGCTAAGTATAGCGTTATCAAATTGCATTTATGTGTAAGATTGGGGTGGATGTCCAAGGGGCGGGAAATTGTGGAACCTATTGTTCCTATGTGCTTTCTCATCGTGCAAGCAACAAGACCTGTTGGGAAATCTATTAACGTTTGACAGGGAAGGGGAAGAGCAATAAACAGGCATTTGCCATTGCAAAATCAGGGCTGCCCTATGATGAGAACTATGTGTCGAGATTGAACTAAAAGAACTTTTTTTAACTCAGTTCTTTGTTGTAAGTAGTTTTTATTGGTTATTTTGAGTACTTTTCTTTAACCTCTCTTACGTGAGCTCTTGTAAGTTTAGATTTTCCATTCGAATCTAAGCCCCACATAAATTTCAAAAACCTCTCTTGTTCTTCGTAAGAGGAATAAATTGTAGTACTATCTGCCAAATCTCTATATAATTGAGCATCAAACTTTCTATTTTTTGTAGCATAGTTTTGCAGTCCTAAAGCCCAATCATCAATTTTTTTTCCCTCCAAAGAAATCAATAATTGATTTTTTGAATAATTAGGTGCATCATATAAATAAGATTCTTTTTCTAATTCTTTAGCCAACTTTTGTTGTTGTTCAATATCTTGTTTAGTCAACTTTCCGTTTCGATTTCCGGAAAATTGTGACTTACTGGACTCATAAGTTCCCCAAATAATAGCGATAGCAACAATTAAATATAAACCCCTAACATATTTACTTCCTTTCTTATATGATTCTAGTGAATCTTTCCATCTATCAGTTCCCATATATTTACCATCATTACTATAACCTGGTTTATTTGGATTCGGTCCTTTGATGTTCATTTTACTTTTTAGTTTAAATTACGTATAACAGCTTCGGCTATGAGTAGTTGCGGATTTTAAGAAACTACTTTTCGGATTACAATGTACTCTTATTTACCCTAAAATCTTTAGATTAAGCACTTAAGCCGCAATTACTTATATACCGTGTTGTGTGCAGTGTTTTTTTATGTAGTAAACAATATTACTTCCGTATTAAGTTTATTTTTGTTCAGCTCAATAATTCTATATCCAAATGTTGCGCTACTAACTTTTATCTCATCGGGTATTTTTTCTACTTGATAAGAACTTGCAGGTGTAATATACTGTCGGATATTACCATTACTTCTTTCATCTTCGAAATGATAATGTCCACAGAAAATGACAACATCTTTTTCAAGGTTTTGCAGCTCTGTTCTTAGAAGATTTCGATTTTTTAAGGCAAATTGCCTATCTACTTCGGTGTCAACCCCTAAAATGGGATGATGAATAAATAGGATGATGTTTTTTTCCGTTAAAAGTTCCTTTTTAAACCAATTAAATTGTTCTTGACTTATGGAGCCTGAACTTGAGTCTAAAAATAGAAATTTGTAATAATTATACTCTTGACTATAATACAGTTCAGTTTGGCTTTCAACAACTTCCATGCCGTAGTGATCGACTACTTCATCAAAGTAATCGTGATTTCCTAAAGTTATGGCTAAATTATAATTTTTCAGAGATTCAAAAAACCATTGGTTTGCAGTTTTTTCTCCAATATCTCCTCCAAATACAATTTCTTCTATACCTTTTTTAGAAACATCATTAAGTATTATTTCCCAATTTTTTCGAGCGTCAACGCCTTGGTCAATAGGAAATCGTTCATCTAAATGAATATCGGTTATATATGCAATTTTTTTGTTCACAGAATGTGTTATGGTTGTAGTATTGTCATTTTCCATCCATTACTGGTCTGTTCAAAAAGTTTTCTTTCGTGTAGCCTACTTGTTTTAAACTCCATAAACTCTATTCTAATCGGTTTAATGTAAATACCTCCCCAGTTTTTTGGTTGCCCAACGTTTTTATTTCCTAATGCTGCTTTCTTCTCTTCGAACAGTTTTTGCATATATGGTATATCTTGAATTTCCCGCCCTTGCTCAAAAATAGTAGATACAATCTTTGAGTCTCTATTCCTTTTCTTAAAGTAAATTTCAGCATCAGGCTTGGGAATTTCTGATACATCTCCTTGTATTCTAATTTGTCTTTCTGTACACGTCCACCAAAATGATAGTGCAGCTTTCGAGTGATTTTTAATTTCTCTTCCTTTTCTTGAATCTAAAGGACCCGTAACTACAAATGATTGGTTCTTAATTTCTTTTAAAGAGACAAATCTAGAATTCGGATATCCATCTAATCCAATTGTAGATAAACAACAGGCAGAAGGTAAATCTAAATTATTTTGTTCTTTTTCTTCAGAAAACCATTTTTCAAATAATAATAAAGGGTTCATTTGTTATGTATTTCAGATTGCATACTACGGTCTGGTATAACCTGGATAAGCCGGGTAAAGTGACCCACCTTCGCCGGATGAAACTGACCAGGGTAAACGAACTGCCTAGATTTGATCTATCCTTGGGTTAAACTTAGTTTTTATTTTTCAATTTTCTTCTCATTGATTCTCCTTTTATGTCGATTCTGTGTGCCGTGTGCACCAAACGGTCGAGAATGGCATCGGCCAGTGTTTTTTCACCTATGATGTCATGCCATACTTCGACTGGTAGTTGTGATGCTATAATAGTGGACCTTTTGCCGTGACGGTCCTCGATGATCTCCATAAGCGCATGCCTGTTGATGTTGTCCAATGGTTTAAGGCCGAAGTCGTCCAAGATGAGCAAGTCCTGTTTTTCAAGTTTGCTTATCTGTTTTGGATAGGAACCGTCGGCCTTTGATGTCTTGAGCAGGGTAAAGAGCTTGGCGGTGTTGAAGTACATGACCTTTCGCCCCAAGGAGCAGGCCTGGTGGCCGATGGCCGAGGCCAGATAACTTTTCCCCACACCGGTACTACCGGTAATAAGTATGTTTTCCCTTTTAGGGATGAACCCGCAGGAACCGAGCCTCCGGACCAGGTTCTTGTCCAGTTGGCGTGACGGTCGGTAATCGATGGCCTCCATGACGGCCGTATACCTGAACCTTGCGGACTTGGTCAATCGCTCTATCCTACGGTTGTGCCGGTCGTCCCATTCGCTCTGGACGAGATAGGCGATCAGTTCATCGTTGGTGTAACCGGTGGACGGACCGCCGGTTTCCATTGTTGTGGTGAAGGCCCTGTGCATTCCATAGAGCCTCATTTCTTTCATCAATTGCATTGTTTTTTCGTTCATATGTTCTGTTTTTAAGTATTGTTCCTATTCGTAGTATTTTCCTCCCCTTATGTTGTTGTGCTCGGGCATTTCCATATCCCCGTCCATACGTTCATCGATCTGGTCCCATCCCTTTTTCAGGATGCGCTCGACCATATTGTAATTGTACGCACCATATTCCGAGGCACGTTTGCACGCATTCTCAAGACGTCCCCTTCCGTACTTTTTGGCAAGGTGGAGCACGCCCAGACAGGACTTATAGGATTGTTCCGGGTGTTGCTTCTTCTCCAGGATGGCAATGATGTACCCTTTACAGTGTCCACCGATATTGCCCGCCCAATCGATGAACCTTTCACTGCTCCATTCGCTTACGAACCTGTGGTGCGAGGGCATATGGTCGGCCAAGGTGGTATAGCCGTATTTTTTCCTGTCCCTTGTATGTACGGCGAACCTTTCGTGCTTATGGTAGATTTCGACGATACTGTCGGTATAGACCAGCTTGACCTGTTTGCCTATATGCCTGTAGGGCACGCTGTAATAATGCTTGTCCTTCCCAAAATAGATATGGCTGTTCTTGTGCACGGTGGCCTGGGCATATCGTTTTACCTCATAGCGTTTCGCCGGTAACGGCATCAGTTCGCCCTTCTCGATTTCCATGAAAAGTGAACGCCTGGAATATTCCCTTCCCCTGAACGGCATTGTGTTGTGTTTTTCCAACAGTTCCCTTATCGCCATGTTGATATCGGCCATGCTATGGAAGACCTGGTTCCGTAAAGGGGCGAACACCCTGGTGTAGATTATCTTCACGGCGTTCTCCACTATGGCCTTGTCCCTTGGCCTATAGGTACGTGTGGGCAGTACCGCCGTTTCATAGTGTTCGGCAAAGTCGGCGAAGACCTCGTTGACCTTGGGCTCGTAACGGCTGCTCTTGGTGACCGCCGACTTCAGGTTGTCGGGTACCAGGGCCTTTGGTACGCCGCCGTAGAACCATAGTGCGTTTTCGGTGCAGCGGATGAAGTCCTCCAGTTTTTGGCTCGCACAGGCCTCTACATAAGTATATTGGCTGCTGCCCAGTATGCAAACGAACACCTCCAGTTCCTTCAGTTCACCGGTGTCCCTGTCAACAATGTGGAGTTTCTTCCCCGTGAAGTCTATAAAGAGCTTGTCGCCGGCCTTGTGCTCCATGTGCATTACCGGCGAGGTCTCCTTGCGCCATTCGGCGTACCAGTACTTGAACTGTGAGAGCTTGAAGCCATCGGGATGCTTGGCATAATATTCCTCCCAGAGCAACTGTCGGGTAACCCCGGTCTTTCTTATTTCCTTATCAAAATAGGGAAAGTACTGCCTTAAGGTCAGCAACCGTTGGCTCTTGCGCTTTTGCCCGTCCTTAAAAAGGCCGTGGAGTTCCTCCAAGGTCATCTTCTCCACTTCGTAGGCCGTAAAACGGTACCGCTTGAAGAATTCTATGTACTTCCTGACCGTGACACGGGATATGCCCAATTGTTGGCTTATCCCCCGTTTGCTCATGCCGGAGGTGTAAAGTTTGTAAATCAGTTTTGTCTTTCGCATGTCTATCTGCTTGTTCGCCATGGTGCTTTTTAACAAAAAAAGCACTTAGACTTTTTACAGATAGATCTAATCTAAAGGTGGTCCACTTTGACCCGGCGAAGGTGGGTCACTTTCGTCCGGCCAGCTATGGTCACTTTAACCCAGCGAGGGTGGTATACTATGTCCGGCGTTTCCAGTTTCATTTCATTTTCTACATTTTTGTGATAGCAAAAAGTCCTAATGCAATAAACATTAATAGAAATATAGAGTTTCCAATAATTCCCATTAATGATTTTTTCCCATTTTCTGACTTTTCTGAAATACCAAAAATTAATCCTGCTATATTTAATCCAAAAGCAATTAAATAAGGAAAAGCTAAATATGGGTCAATCTTTTTACTTATTCCTAAATCTTCTGTAAACATTGCAAGAATAAAAGTTCCAATAATTAATACTAAACTTATTATCAATAATTTATTAGTTTTTAATTTCATCGTTTATATTATTGCCAACGGTCTCGGCTATGAGTAGTTGCGTGGGTTAGCACTTAACTTAGCAAGTACACACCAAGCTGAAAATCCGCGAGGATTTTCAGAAGTAGGCGAGAACAAGCAATTACTTATAGCCATTGTTGTACACAGTTTTTATTTGTTCAATATCCAATTTATCAAGTCTTTTTTGTCTACTATAGACCAACTATGAGGATGTCTTTCACCATTTTCCCTGTATCCTTTATCAGTTGTCGGAATATATTCAACACTTTCATATCCTTTTTGGATAAGACTTTCTGATAATTTTTTGATGTAAAAAGCATTCATTTGTTCATAATCAGCCATTCGATTTTCTTTCCACCAAATCGTGTCAGGTTCTGTATAAAGCCTGATTTTTGTCCGCTTTAATTTTTTAAGGTTTGAGATGTTATTCGTGCTATATGTAAACACAGCATTTTTCTCATAATTTTCAATATTGTCTTTTGGATTACCGAACTTATAGCCTAAAGTTTCTAAAAGCCAAGTACTTTCTTGGATTGAAGGTTCTGAAAAATTTCGTTCTATGTTTTTTTCTGAAGATTTGTACAATGCAGCCAAGTCTATCGGTGAATCCACGATAAAAACTCCTTTTGGGTCAATATAGAATTGCTTCATCCCAATAATAAAATCACTTATTAAGAGACTGACAACTCCACCACTCGAAAATCCACCAACAAAAATATTTTCTGTTGGCAGTTCATTTTCAACAACTATATCTTGTAATTTTTTTGCGAGCTGATGTTTTTCATTTTCTTCAAGCCAGAGTTTTTGATTAAAATTTGACAACAAAACAGCAATACTGTTTTCTCTCGCAATGTCAAGAATTTGAAATTCCCTTTTTATATCATCAGCATCTTCAGGATAACCACCGAATAAAATTAAAACCCCTTTTATTTTTTTATTTGGCTTATAAAGTTCGTAATCTTCTTTTACTATTTCTGTAAACTCAATTTTTTCAGTAACTATTTGTTCCTTCTCTTTTTTGTTTTGTTTACACGAAACAACTGCAATAAAAACTAGAAGTAAAATTGATGCTTTTTTCATTTTTCAAATTGTGTACAACGGTCTCGTATAACCGTCAGTTACGGGTTAATATGCGTTAATTTTCGGTTTGGCACTGACTTTAGCAATTCCGAGTGGATTCGGACGTAGTCGAATCCGCCGTAATTGCGGTTATACATTGTTACCTACCGTTATTTTTTAATAAAAATCGCAATAATATTTCCACTCTTCAGTTTTTCTGTTTTTCGCTAGAAATATAGTTCCACTGTCAACTATATTTAAATTAGCTTTTTCGTCAGAGGCGATTTGAATAGCAAATTCAAAATCTTCTCCAAAGTAAACTCCAGGTTGACAAAAACTTGGATATCCTCCAATTTTATGTCCATATTGATTTTCGGTAATATCGTAATAGTCATTAATAATTCCTGAATTTTCTAAATCCAAAATTTTATCTTCCTGTTCACTTGATAATCCACCACCATCCCAAACAGGATAATCTTCTTCAATAATTTCAGGTTTTAAAGGAAAAGCTTTCAAAAAAGAATCAGTATTAGTTAATTCTTTTACGACTAATTTGTCATCTTTTTTATATTCTCGAATCAGCCAATTTTTCCCATTTTCAGTTAAATCGACAGGTAATTCACTAGAAATGAAAACGGTTAATGCTTTCGTGTCAGAGAAAATGTCTGGAATAAAAGGTAAGTTCTCGAAACAAAGTTGAAATAATGGAATCATTAATTCTCCGTTGTCGTCTTGAGGAATTTCTTCATTTTCCTTAAACAAGTAAACTTTACCAATCCAACTTTCAGATTCTGAATTTGTTGGTCTGAATCCACCTGTTTTCAATTCAATCCCTCGTTTAACAATTTCGTTTTTTATTTCCTGTATTTCATTCATTGAACTCTGGTTTTTTCTAATGGTAGGTAACGGTCTCGTATAACCGTCAGTTACGGGTTAAATTAGCGATTAGTTTCGAATTAAGCACTAGCCTTGGCAATTCCGAGTGGATTCGGACGCAGTCGAATCCGCCGTAATTGCGGTTATACATTGTTGTGCGTTCGGCTTTATTCATTTTCGTTATCGAGACTTTCTAAAAACTTAATCGGGTCTTTCAAAAAACTATGAGCGTCCGAATTCCGAATACTTTCTTTGATTTCTTCAAAATCAGCATTCATTAATTTACCTTTTCTGTCCATAAACATCCAGTCGTTTTGTTTTCCCAGTTCAATCATATTTTTCAAGAACTTAAATCCATTTTCTCGCAAATCCGCTCTAAAGGAAAATTCAGTTATCGAGAATGTTTTTTCATTCAATCCCATAAAAGCATCATTGTCCAAAGTTTCAGTATATGTTTTCCAGTTAAAACTTGAACTACTATTTCCCCAATCAGCTCTTTTTACAATTGAGTCAATTTTTGGCGTTATTTCCTCTGCTTTTTTGTCAATTTCTTTCCAATATAATTCCGCATCAGATTCAAAGTATCCAGTTTCGGTACAAACTCCGATTTTGGCTGGAATCAAATCGTGTTTTTTTAGAATTCCTTCTTTAGGAACAACTGCTAAATAATATTGATAAATTGCCATTTGTTTTCGGTTTCTTCAGCTGACGCACAACGGTCTGGTATAACCGTCAGTTACGGGATTAAAGTTATTAATTTTCGGTTAAGCACAGGCGTTAGCAATTCCGAGTGGATTCGGACGTAGTCGAATCCGCCGTAATTGCGGTTATACATTGTTGGCAATAGTTTTTTATTCAAATTTAAATAGTGTTGATGAGTCAAAAAATTCAACTTCCGTCTGTTTAAACAATGAACGAACTCTATTTAATTCCGCCCTTATTTCTTTGAGACTTTTATTTTCAGATATTCTTATTCCGTAAGCTAATTCCTTATAGTTTTTGTCCAATGTTTTAACAATATGTAAATCTTGAGAGCTCAAAGACTGTCCAAACACTACTATTTTTTTACTTTTATTTTCGTTTAATTCTCGGAAGCAATATGATAAGTAGTTATTTGATTGTATCGCTTTTAATTTCATTTCTGAAGTTCCTTCACTAATAAATAAAGGGTAGTTGTCGCTTGAAATTTCTTTTGTAATAACTTCTATTAGCCAATTATCATTTCTTTTAATTTTTATAGTATTGATTGAGCGGTCAAATAAAAACAAAGCACCGTGTAAATAATATATATGATGCTTATTTTCTTGGTCTCCTGCGTTAAATAATTGGAATCTTTCATCATCGTAGAAGTGAAAATAAAAGTAATCACCAAACTTTTTACTCTCCAAAATCAAATAGTACAAAAACAAGTCATAATTGGTAGTAAATATTTGGTCAAATTCTCTTAATTGTTCTGCTACAAGTTTTAGTTGTTCAATTTTTATTTCATCTGGTGTTGGGTGAATTCTGTTTATTGATTCAATCAGCCCTTGTTTAATTGTATTTTTGTTTTTTGTAATCCTTTGTTGCTCAATTTCTAAAGCACTACATACTCTTTCAGTGGATTCTAAATGTTCAAGTATGATTTCAAAGTTTGTTGATTTAAACTCTTTGAATAGATTTTTCACATCTTTCGGACAAGTTTCAATGTATTTGTCGTAGAGATTTCGATATAACAACCTTGTGCTAAAATTTAGACTGAAACCATTTCCGAGAAGCAATGGTGAATTGATAAAGTTTTTACTTATCCATTCCCATTGTCTTATTCCTTCCGAGTTTAATTGTTCAACTGTGTGTTTCATTCAAATTATTGCCAACGGTTTGCGTATATGACTTGTGGCGGTTTTCGAAGTGCTTTCTTGTCGGCTTGCACCAAACTTACTTAAAAGCAAAAAACTTGAATTTACCACTTTCCCCGCCATAAGTTATATACGCTGTTAGCGGTTCGGTGTTTATCAAAAGTAATTTAGGTCTTTTATTTCCACCAAAAATCAAATACTTGGGTGGTATCTTTTAGGTAAACCACTTCGCCAATTTTTGGGGTTGCAATGTTTAGGTTTTCTGTTTTATTAAGCTGTGTTAGGGTTTCTAAAGGGTCGTCCCAATTGTGATTGGCCATTTTAAATTTAGAAGAGTGTGCAGGCAATATGCGCTTGGCTTTTAAATCTTTGGCAGCTTGTATAACGTCTTCCGGAAAATTGTGAACCGCTCGCCAAGCAGCATTGTACTGACCGTTATCTAAAATAGCAAAATCAATTGTTGCATATTTCTTCCCAATGGCTGCAAAATGACTATCGTAACCACTATCTCCACCTACATAAATAGTCATCGATGGTGATTTAATTAAAAAGGATGCCCAAAGGGTATTGTTGCGGGAAAATCCTCTGCCCGAAAAATGCCGAGCAGGCTCGCAATGAATGCTTAGGTCGGTGCCTTGTTGTGTGCTTTCGTACCAATTTAATTCGATGATTTTATCTTCGGGAACGCCCCACTTTTTAAGATGATTACCTACCCCTAAACCAACTATAAACTTTTCTGCCTTTTCTTTTAGATGGATTATAGTGGGGTAATCTAAATGGTCATAATGGTCGTGGGTAATGATAAGGTAATCGATTTTGGGAAAATCTTCTGCTTGATAAATATCCGTTCCCGCAAAGGCTTTGTTGGTACCGGGAACGGGAGATGCATTGCCGCTGAATACAGGATCTACCAAATAGGTTTTTTGGTCGAGTTGCATAAAATAACTGGAATGACCGAACCAAACAAGAACATTTTCCTCAATTGCTAAACTTTTCAAATCGGTTTTAATGGTAGGTAATGTTTTATCAGGAATAGGGTTAGAAGGTTTTTCAAATAGTTGCTCTTTTATCACTTGTGTCCAAGAATAATTAGGGGTAAGCATCGGTGTTGGACTGATATTTTGAAATTTACCATCCTTATAATTAGAGAGTTGTTCATATTTTTGCCTGTCATCTTTGGTTGGAGAAGCCCCAAATTTATCTTGTTGCATAAAAAGCCAAAGAGCAAGAATTAAAATGGAAACTATTACAATAAATACAATCATCACTTTTTTTAATTTTCGAAAAAACTTGTTCATCTTTTTTAGATAGAAAAATTTGATTCATTTAAATTCTTGAAAAAGCCAACACATCTAATCTTTTCCAGAAAGCTTATCACTATTTTCTTTTATTAATTTGCTAAAAACACAACGGGCAACTACTACGGGATTTTCTTGGTGGTCTTGAAAAAGTTGAATATCCACTTTAACGATGGTTTTCCCATCTTTAATCACTTGGGCTTTAGCTTCTATATCGCTGGAGGTTGCAGCGTGTAGATAGTCTATGCGCATATCAATGGTATTGAGTTTGTCTTTGGGAGATTGCAGCGTAGTAGCAGCTGCAGTGCCACCTGCTGTATCTGCAATAGCAGCTAAAAACCCTCCGTGCCAACGCTCTTGAATGAAATCTCCAATGAATTCGTTTTTAAAAGGAACGTGAAGATGTGCATAACCCGACTTCACTTCCAAAATTTTTATACCTAATAGTTGATTAGCAGGCATCAATTCTTCAATGCCTTTTTTTAATAACTCAATAAATTCTTTTTGCATATTTTATGGCTTTATTTGTCATTTAATTTGCCGGTTGCAAATAAATAAGACCGCAAGATAATTTTTTTAATGATTTCTTTTTCTTCTTCATTTCGAGGGGCATACACCATAATAAAATTATGAGTAAGATAGCCCATTTTGGCAACTGGGTGTAACTCACCCCAACCTCGGCTTATGACATATTCAGCATCTTTTAATGTTAGACCTAAGTGCATACTGCCATCGGGCACTGGATGAAAGTGAGCAAACTCATTTCCAATCATAAAGGCGTGACAATCATTGCACATTTTGTCGGAAGAGAGACACATAGCTTGGGCTCCGGGAACAGATATTTTGCTGAACTCTTTGTTGATTTCAGGAAGCGAGAATGCCCAATCCATTAGTGAATCAACGAGTTTACGGTCTTCGGGCTGTTGATTCAGCTGCATATGTGGGTTGCTTGGTGTAGTTTTGGGTTTAATCCCATTTCGTAAGGGAAGTTCAAAGGTGTTTTCGTTTATCATATTTTTAGGGATTGATTTTTCATATTTTGTTAATTGTATTTTTCCTTGATTGAAACTGACGCTAAATGAAGTGAAAATCAAAACGATTAATAGTAAGTACCAATAACAGGATACTGTCATTATTGTTTGATGATAAAACTCCTTTCCCCAAAAGCGGGAAGGGAAGACTCTGATTCAAAAAAGTAATGTATTTCATCTTTGGAATCCATCAACCCTAAACTATATAATACAGGCACAAAATGGTCGGGCGTAGGAGCTGCCAGTTTGCCTAATTTATGACTGTTTTGATAATTAATAATGTTAGAGATATTTCTTTTATCTATTTGTTCCTTAACCCAGTTATCATATTCCATCTCCCAACCATAGGGCGAACTATCATTGCTTTGCATTTTTTTCATAGCAAGTGGGAGATTGTGAATTAATGCACCGCTGCCAATGATGAGTACTCCTTTTTCACGAAGTGATTTTAATTGTTTTCCTAACTCGTAATGATATTCAGGTTTTGCATAATAGTCGATGCTTAATTGAAATACAGGCACGTCCGCTTCAGGAAACAAGTGCATAAGCATAGGCCAAGCTCCGTGGTCGAGACCCCAGTCGGTAGTTTCGCTAACCGATGGGATAATGCGTTTTACTTCTTTTGCAATTTCAGGGGAGCCTTTAGCTTTGTAAAATACATCATAATATTCTTTAGGAAACCCATAGTAATCGAAAATCTGTTGCTGTTCAGGCGATACGTTAACAAAAGTTCCTCTGGTACACCAGTGAGCCGAAACCACCAAAGCAGCTTTTACTTCATAATTTTTTTTCAATTCCTTTCCCAATTGAAATAAGGTATTCCAAAAGGTGCGTTCTTCTCTTGAAAGCGGAATATCCATAGGATTGCCATGCGAAGTAAATAAAACAGGCATCTTTTTTCCTTGAACAGGAAGTTCATCCGTATATTTTCTAAAGCTGCTTAAGGTATTCACAATTGTTAGTCCTAATGTTGCTAATATAAATTGTTTTCTATCCATTTTAAGTTGACTGTTCTAATACTGGATTTGATTAAGAAGGATTTCCACTGATTAGTCTTGTAAACATTTCAGGGGTTCTTAACCAAGCAGTTACCCAAATAAACAACAGAACGATGGATTGAAAAACGTAAGGCTCGTCATTGGCCATATGTACCAATATGGCACCTCCAAAATAAGCACTCAATAACAATACCCCTAAAACAGCAGTGCGAGGTATCAAAAACAACAATACACTTACCAATTCGCCCAAAGCTATGATGGTTATCATTGAGCCCAAGCCCCATTTACCGAAATTTTCAACCATTTCGGGGTTACCTATTAGCTTTTGGCTGGCACTCATTACTAATAAAGCGGTAAGCAATCCTGCCATTACCCAACCTGTAATTTTTCTTTTTTTGCTCATAATTTTTTGTTTTAAAATGTTTAAACTCTATTTTCATCTGCAGTCCAATTTTTTATGCTTTCTTTTATGGCTTTTGGACTAAGGTTTTCTTTGGCTGCTCGCTCTATCAATGCTGCTAATTCTTCATCTGATGCAAATCTAGTGGCAACCAGTTGTGCCATAGTTAATTTATCTTCTAATTCTTCTAATCTGTTGCCTGTCAAAATATAATAGCGTAATCGTAGTTCTGCTCTTATGGTTCTGTCTTGATTTTTTGTGGCATACAATCTAGCTATTAAAGAAGCGAGAAAAACACTTAAAGCTAAAATCAGAAAAAAGATTTTTTCAGTCAGACTGTGGTCAGAGAATAGCAATACAATACTCAATATCACCCCAACAAGTGTGAGCGGAGATAGAATAAAATGATGAAGTGGATTGTAACGGACGTGATTTTTAAAATTTTGCATATTCAATTATTTTTTGGTTATACTTTGTTTAAAATTATTTACAATGATGCTCTTTAGTTAAGGCAATTAGCTTTTGCAAGGTATGTTTCATCTGGTCCATTTCTTCTTGACTTATCCCTGAATGACTAATGGAGCAAGATAATTTTTCAGGTATGTAACTCGCCTTCTTTTTTAAATTTATTCCTTTTTCTGTAAGGCTTATCTCCACTACACGTTCGTCACTACTAGAGCGTTTCCTTGAAATAAAACCTTGACTTTCCAACCTTTTAAGCAAGGGAGTCAGGGTGTTGGACTCCAGCATTAGTTTACTGCCAATATCATTTACCGTCAGGTTTTGGTATTGCCAGAGCACCAACATCGTTAAATATTGAGGGTAAGTAAGCCCCAACTCGTTGAGCAGGGGCGTATAAAGTTTGGTTACCACTCTAGATGCTGCGTATATCGGAAAACAATACTGATTTTCAATTTCTAATTCAGCAGAATTTTTCATTTTTAAAGAATTTTTCGCAGGTAACTTTCCATTTTCTCCGGCTTGGTGGTAGGAGCAAATCGTTTGACCGGCTTTCCGTTTTTATCAATGACAAATTTGGTAAAATTCCATTTGATGTTGCTACCTAAAATGCCTCCAAGTTTGGATTTTAAATACTTAAAAACGGGGTGAGCATTGGGCCCATTGACTTCTACCTTGTCGAACATAGGAAAACTTACCCCGTAATTAATTTCGCAAAATTCACTAATCTCATTGGCTGTGCCTTGTTCCTGCTTTCCGAATTGGTTGCAAGGAAATCCCAAAATAACCAACCCCTTGTCTTTGTATATTTTATACAAATTTTCCAATCCCTCATATTGTGGGGTAAGTCCGCACTTGCTAGCAGTATTTACCACCACTATGGTTTTACCTTCAAACTCTTTCAAAGAAATGGTTTCTCCGTTGAGTTTTTTTGCCTCAAGTTCAAATAAGCTCGCTTCCATTTTAATTACTTTTTAGTTGGAAAATAAGTTTTGAAAAAGGCTTTCATATCCTTCCAAGAAGCTTTGTCGGCAGCTTCATTGTAGGAAATGGGAAGGTTGAATTTTTCCCCGGTAGCTGTAGATGCTTTATTGGTAAAAGCGTGTGTGGCATCAGCATAAGACTTAAACTGGTAGGTAATGTTGTTGTCTTTCATTTGTTGATGAAAATTATCCACATCAGCTTGCGGCACAAACGAATCACTTTCACCGTGGCAAACCAATACTTTGGTGTTTTTCATTGCAGGACTAGCTTGAAAGCCGCTTAGTCCACCGTGAAAACTAACCACAGTTTCTAATGGTACCCCTAAGCTGGCAGCAAAAAGCGAAACCGTTCCGCCAAAGCAATAACCTATGGCACTTACTTTTGAAGCGTCCACCTGTTGTAGTTGAACTACAGCATCATAAGCCGCCTGCATCCGACTTTTTATCAGGTTAGGATCCCCATAAAACCTTCCGGCATTGGCCTGGGCATCGGCAGGGTTTTCTACGACCAATCCATTACCGTACATATCCACCGCCATAGCTACATAGCCTAACTCTGCCAACATTTTAGCACGATTTTTCACATAGTCGTTCAGCCCCCACCATTCGGGCACTACTAAAATGGCAGGTTGTTTTCCCTTTTGCTTTGCAGGATAATAAACAACGCCATTGAGTGTAACCTCGCCATCTTTATAGGTAATTTCTTCAGTTTTAACCTTGCTTTTTACATTTTCTTTGCTGTTTTGGGCAGTCAGAGTTTCTACACTAAAAAGGAGTGTAAAAAGCAATAAAATGTATGTTTTAAAATTTATCGTATTCATTCTGTTTGGTTTTTAAATTTTATAAAAAGAAATCTCCATTGGCTCTATCCATAGCTGTAAACTGCAACATCCAATAAGGATAAATAGGGTTTAATGCTGTTAGCTCATCCAGGATTTTAACATCTTCTGCATCCATTTCCCAGGTAGTAGTTTTGATGTTGTCTTCCAACTGGTGAGGCTTGGTAGCTCCAATAAGTACGGAAGTTACTCCGGGTTTTCTCAAAAGATAATTTAGGGCTGCTTGTGCTATAGAAGCCTTGTGTTTGTTGGCAATTTTTTCCAACTCATCAACAATAGCATAGCCTTTTTCCGGATCGATTTGAATAAAATTCTGCTCTTCATTGGTTCTTCTTGCTCCTTCCGGCATTGGCTTGTCTTTTCTGTATTTACCGGTTAAAAATCCGCCTCCAAGTGGCGACCAAGGGGTAAAGGCTAGTTTTTGATCCAAGCAAAGCGGTATCAATTCATATTCTACATCTCTGGATATAAGTGAATAAATGGCTTGCAATGAGACGGGTTTTTCCCAATGATTTTTTTCAGCGGTGTTGATAAACTTCATTAGCTGCCAAGCCGGGAAGTTACTTACCCCATAATATCTAATTTTTCCTTGTGAAACGAGGTCATCAAGGGTTGAAATGGTTTCTTCAAAAGGAGTAATTGGATCGTAACTATGAAGTACATAATGGTCGATATAGTCGGTACCCAATCGTTTTAAACTGTTGTGACAACTCTCGATAATGTGTTTTCTGGAAAGGCCCACATCATTAATTTCTTTACTCATTCTACCGCGGACTTTGGTAGCAATGATGACATCCTTTCTTTTGTCTTTCACTGCTTTTCCTAAAATATCTTCCGATTGGCCGTGAGAATAAACATCAGCAGAATCGAAGTAATTAATGCCAGAGTCTATGGCGATGTCCACTAATCGCTTGCTATCTTCATAGCCTAGAGAACCTACCACACTCCAGTAGCCACTGCTACCAAAACTCATCGTTCCCATACAAAGTTCTGAAACTAAAATTCCTGAATTTCCTAATTGATTGTACTTCATAGTGATTTAATTTAAAGTGAATGATAAATATTTAAGTGTAAAAGTATATCTTTGAAGATTAAATCGTAAGCGATATATTTTGTTTTAACAAATTTTAGGATTTTGAAATTTTTTACACTGACCGCTAACGGTTCGGCTATGATACGTTGCGGAAAAATGTCCGCAGGACTTTTCCGCCGTAGCCCTAAGTTAGCAAATATGCCCTGGAAATTCCTTTTGGAATTTCCGCCCGCAATGGATTATAGGTATTGTTGTAAGCCGTTTTTTATTCTTCCAATACAGCTTGCTCAATCCCACTTTCTTTATAAGTTATAAGTTCCGTTGGTAATTTGTCCTGTTCTTTTATTTTCAATTCCAGTGTACCAAGATATTCTTTCAAAAATTGTAAATCACTATCATTGGTAACATAGACTGGCAAGTATGGATTTAAAATTACGTGGAAAGGGTAGCCTATTTTTTCAGCTGCCTCTTCTTGGAAATTCTCCGTAAAAATTAAAGCATGGGGGAGACGCTCATTACTTGATTTTATTTGAAATATTGATTTATTTGGAAAGTCCGTTTTAATCAATTTTGATTGTCTAGAAAATAGGTGTTCCAAGTGCTGCCTAGACCATTCATAGAACTCCTTTTCCGATAACTTCCAATGTTTTAGCAGTCTTGACCCGATTGGAGTCATTTTGTGAGTTTTTGTGTTGATATGTGAAAAGCTCAAAAAGTATTTATCTGTAAATTTTTCTTTATAGATGTTGAAAACTTGATCTCTAACATCTATGGAAAGAGTGGGCGAGAAAATGTTTAAAGTGTCATTCCAATCCGGTAGTTCAAACCAAGTTTGAATTTCTTCTGCCTCTTGAATAATTCTGAGATTAAGGGAATCTCGATTTTCCAAAGAACCAAAGTCCGTAATATTAATCGTCACTTGTTCCAGCTTGAAGTCCTTTGGACTTATCCAGATATTGAAATAGTCTGTGGTATCTATTTCAAGACCTCTTGATTCCAACTCCAAGCGTAGTTTTTCAATAATCCTTTCCTCTCTGCTTGCCAAGCAGGAAACTAAAATTATCGAAGCGAGTATTAAGATGTATTTTTTCAAAATGTCTAGTCCTGAAATATGGCTACAGGTTAAAAATAGATTTACGCTGTTAATTTATATACCATATTTGGTGTTTTGTATTCTAAAGATAAATGTAATCTTATTTCATTGTAGAGATTGATTGCATTTTTTGTAGCTCTTTTTGCATGTTCCAAGCTATCAAAGGTCTGGTCAAGATAAAATTCGTCTTTAAGGATGCCATTGACGCGCTCTGCAATTGCATTTTCATAGCAATGGTTATCCTCAGTCATACTAATACAGATATCATTTCTTTTTAAAATTTGCGTGTAGACGTTGCTACAATATTGAATACCTCTATCGGAATGATGAATAAGTCCATTAATGCTTCGACTATGCTCAGCACAGGTATTTTTAGCTTGATATATTGCTTTGTTCAACGCCCTTTCGCAACCTTTAAGTTCCAAGCTGTTGCTGATGTCATATCCTACGATTTTACGTGAGAACATGTCTGTAATGAGTGCTAGGTAACAAAACCCTTTTATTGTTCTAATGTATGTAATGTCACTTACCCAGACCTGATTTGGTCTAGTAACCCGCACATCTTTTATGATGTTTTTGTACTTATAGAACCTATGCAAAGAGTTTGTTGTTCTGTAGCTAGGTTTCTTTCTAAGAGTCAGCATATTGTACTTTCTAAGAATATTAAATAGGGTATCTCTACCTACTTTAAGGTTAGCTTTTTCAAACTCATCTTTCAAAGATTTTTTGAGTTTACGCACGCCTTCTCTAGGTAGGGATTTGCGTTTTTGCTTTACTATTCTCAATACCTGTTGTTCAAATTTTAAACGTTTGTCAGCTCTACGTTTATATTTGTAGTAAGCATCACGTTTAAGGTCAAAGCAGGCAGTAATAGTAAGTAAAGAAGCAAACCCCTTAGATTTTTCCCTAGCTTTTATCAGGGCTTTATATTTAGCTTTTTTTTTAGCTCCAGGACAGATTTATAACCAAGCTGTTCAGCAGCTACTTCAAGATAGGATTCTTCAACTAAAGCATCCATATCCTTTTTTAAGAGTAATTTTTTAAGTTGTTCAATCTCTTTTTGAAGCTCTTTAATACGAGTTATTTCATCTTTAGTCTTCACAGTTACTCTGGTATTCATAAGGTCTTTACGATTATACTTTTTAATCCATTCATTTATGGTGGTAGGAGCAATACCGTAAGCCTTACCTAGTTGATACTTGTTTAATTTTCCAGTGGTAAGTTCGTCTAAAATTTTGAGTTTGAAAGATTCTGAATACCGTCTGATTACTTTGTCATTTTTATACATAATTGTAAGAATTATGTAGCCTTTATTCAGGACGGGTCAAAATGGCTTACAACGGTCTCGGCTATGAGTAGTTGCGTGTTTTAGCACTTAACTTTGCAAGTACACACGAAACTGAAAATCCGCAAGGATTTTCAGAAGTAGGCGAGAACAAGCAATTACTTATAGCCATTGTTGTAAGCAGTTTTTTATTTGTAAAATTCGTATTCGTATCTAAAAGTCAATTTATTATTCCCGTTAACTTTCTCAATTTTTTTCGGTAATGAGTTTTCATAGAAAAAAGTCAGTATGGTTGTCCCATTTCTGTCCTCTATCGTTTTGGTTTTGATAAAACCATTTTCATTATATTCAAAATATTCCGACTTAGTGTAATATTTGGTTTCGATTATCTGATTCTTGTCATTAAACTTGAATGATGAAATCGTTTCTAAATTTCTCGGATTAAAATTCTCAATTCTATTTCCATTGGAATCTGTTTTATATGCAGAATAATCCTCTTCGTTTAGTTTAATCCCATTGAAATAACTGATTTTTTTTGTTCCACCAATTTTTTCTTTTGGGTTGTAGAAATATTTGAATTCAGAATATAGGCCATCATTATTATATCTTAATTCCCTATCGAACGATTTGTCGTCATTTTTGAATATTACACTATTTAATTCCCATTCCTTATTTTCATTAAAGTCAGAATATATAGTGATGTTTTCGTCTTTTAACTCAAGAGTTCTTTTAGTCGGAATTGAATCTCCAATTTCATACTCTGTTCTGTATGGTCCATCATATTTATATTCGTAGCCATATTTAAAATCTCCTTTTGGTGTAAAAAATGAAAGTTTAGTTAGTCTGTTATGTTTGTCAAACTCAAATTTGGTCTTGCTAATAACTTTATTGGATGTATCAGTGTCTTCAACTATGTTACCAAATTTGTCAAAAATTAAATCTGTTACTATTTCTTTTTCTTCGTAAAATTTGATTCTCTTAATCTTGTTTTCAGTCGCAATTTTTTTAAAGGATTCATTACTGTTTCTTTCAGATTCAGGAACGTTTAATGTTATGACAAAATTTTGTCTTGATTCAGATTGTCCGAAACAAAAGTTTGAAATTAAAATAAGAAAGATTAAATACTTTTTCATTGATTTGGTCAAATTGCTTACAACGGTTTTGTGTATGGCTCGTTGCGGGAAATCCGCGAGGATTTTCCGCCGTAAACCGAAGATAGCAAATTGCAATGAATTCCGATTAGGAATTCAGCCGCAATGAGCTATACACGTTGTTGGCAACAGTATTTATTTCGGTAAAATTGATTTAAAATAATTGTCAATATTTTCTTTTCGATTTTCTACATCTTGAAGTAATTCCATACTCCTTTTGGTATAATATTCAAAATCTTTTTGCCCAAATTGATTACCAAACGCATTTTGGTAAAATTCATTTACTATTCTCATCAAAGTCTTTGTTCTTTCTCTGGTCGGCTCTCCGTGAATATCCATTAACCTCAATGAGAAGTCAGCAAATATGTGAGATGCTATTTCGAGTGCATCGAATTTATCAAGTCCATTTTCTCCTTTGGACTTATAAGTTAAATAACCTGCTAACTCCATATGAACTGAATCTTTTAATTCTTTTATCTCTTTTTCAGTCATACTGTAGTCATTGTTCCATTGTCATTATAGCCATTAGTCTTTGTGGTGCTAAACGCTCTAACCATTGATGAGAATTGTTTGTTGGAAAAACTCCTGATGGTTGAGAACGAAGTTTAAAAGCTGAAATAGGATTACCATCCAATTCAGTTTGTTGAAGTCTTGTCAAAGGATTGAAAAAGTCTAAACCATCTTTTTCTTTTGTAAATGTTTGCATTGTCCCGTCAAATGCTTTTACCATTTCAAAATCAATTCCGTTGGCTTTGTACAAGTCCACGTCTTCATTACCAACTGCTTGTAAAAGACTATCCATTGAAAAAGCTCCAATCATTATGTCAATTTCTCTTTTAAAGTTGAAAGTTTTGAAGTTTCCAAAATCAACTTGAGATTTTAGACTGCTAAATTCGTTAGGAATTATTATTTGGTCATTTTCGACAAGTCCAAGAGTTTTGTACATTAAACCAAAAGGTGATTGAAGCATAATCTCAATATTCCGAGTACCAACATCATTTAGTTTGTTGCGAATAGGCAAGTCGGTTTCAATCGGTAGAATGTCGGTTTTTGATGTTCTATTTTTCCAAATATCATCAATGTTTGTTTTTGAAAATGCTTCTATAAAGCATTCTTTCATAAAATCATCCATAAGCTTTTAAAATGGTAATGTGTCGAGATATATATTTTCTTTCGTTTCTCTGACTTCGATTGATAAACGGGAATATTTATGAATTTTGTCGTAAAAATTTAAGTAATAATTTCTCTGATTATTTATTCTTTTTTCGTGTTCTATTTTGAATGTTAGTTGTCCTTCCGAACATTGTTTTGTACAACTAACCATATGTTTGAAAAAACTATAAAATCTTGTTTTGTTTGGCATTCCAGTCAGAACGTTTTTTGACATCAGAAAAGGAATAAATGATTTTGTATCGTAATTCACACACGAATTAATCAATTCAGTCTTAATTTTTTCTATGCTGTTCGTTTCGTTCATATTGTTGCCAACTTGTTTATATGCCGAACTTTACTGAGTTTATACCCCCACAATGGAAGACTATGCCCAAGTTTATACATGGCTTCTTCAGTTTAGCCCGGTTGTGTTATTTTCTTACAATGCAATATACTGTTTTTATAGATCATCAAACGGACTGCTAATATTTTTAAAACTATTCTCGGTAACGTGGGTGTAGATCATTGTAGTTTTGGGACTGCTATGGCCCAATAGTTCCTGTATGTACCTAATGTCGGTACCGTTTTCCAATAAATGTGTGGCAAAGCTGTGCCGAAGTGTATGCAACGTAACCTCTTTTTTAATTCCCGCTTTAAAAACAGCTTTTTTTAATACCCATTGCGCACTGCTAGTACTGTATTTTTCCGAACGCTGACCCTCGAATACATATTTACTCGGTTTATATTGTTTATAATAAGTACGTAGCGTTTCCAAAAAACTCTGGGACAACAAGGTATACCTGTCCTTTTTTCCCTTTCCTCCCTTAATATGGACCAACATTCGATCACTATCAATATCGGTCACTTTTAAATTGATGGCCTCACCGATTCGCAATCCGCCCGAATAGATCAAGGACAGTAACGTTCTGTGTTTTAAGTTGTGTGTTTCCTCTATTATGGACCGTATTTCTTCCTTGCTCAAAACAACAGGAAGTTTCTTTTCCTTTTTTGGCCTCACCAGATCTAGGGCCTCCATAGCTATATTTTTGAACAAAAAATATTTTTTGATACCATTGATACATTGGTTTTGGTATGAAATTGATTTCCCTTCTTTCACGATAAAATCATAATTAAAGGACTCCACTAATGCCTTGGAATAGATTTTTGATTTTTTTAGGATGGCGTACCTAACAAAAAAACCGCTTACTTCTACATAAGTATTCACGGTATTTGGGCTCAATCTTTTCTCCATCAACCACTTTCTGAAACTATGTAGATCTCGTTGTTGTTTTGGACCTAAAGGAGGTAAAAAGAACGGCTTTTTATTTTTGGGGAGTCCTCTCTTTTTTTGTCTCACCTCCGAATAGTCCACATAGCATCCGATTTTTCGTAAATGATTGAAAATAAGATTTAGATTATTTGAGGAGTTTTCCAGATAGAATGTACCATCCAGAAGGTCCTGCTGCAATACCGGCAGCTTTAATAGATGTTTCCTTAATGTTGTGTCCGATTTATAGTCGATACGGATAATGTCCACCCCATTTTTTGTCCCTAAAACCAATTTTACGGATTTCATTTTATTTCGTTTAAAATAAATAGGGGGTGCTACGCGGTAAACCTGTCCGTTAAAATACAAAATCAAATTTGTAAACGATCAGTGTAACTATTTGGCCCAAATACTGTCTGCTATTTTGGTACCGATGCTTGAGGAAAAAGGGGAGACTATAGGTTTTTTACATAAGTGCGTCTACGACGAATTACCTTGGGGTCAAAATGCTTCCACATCTGTTGTATGGCAAGATTGTCCTCCAGTTCGGGGGTTCTAATGCAATTCACAACGCCACGCTTTTTAAAAGTGTGGTGGAACTCGTTAAAAATAATGGCCGTAACACCTTTGTTCTGGTATTTTGGATGAATGCCGATAAGGTAGAAAATGGCATCCTTACTGTGTTTTCTGGCGTGGAGCAAATGGAAAATGCCGAACGGGAACAATTTGCCCTTGGCCTTTTGCAAAGCTTCCGAGAAAGAGGGCATTACAATGGCAAAGGCCACCATATTGTCCTCGGCGTCCACCACAAACTTAATATACTCCGGGTTTATAAAACCAATGTACTTTTTCTTAAAATATTCCTTTTGGATATCCGTGATCTTAACAAAGGAAGAAAGTTTGGCATAACTATCGTTGAACAGGTCGAACATTTTGTCCACCCACGGCATAATATCGGCACTTTTCTTAAAGTTGAGTTCTCTGAGCCCGAATCGTTTTTTGATGAGCATATTGGCTTTCTCAAAAAGTTTGGGGTCCGCATTGGCCGCCAAAAATTTGCTTTCGGAGTATTTTTTTTCCGTGGTAAACCCGTGCTTTTCATAATGAGATTGATAATAGGGGTGATTGTACCAGGTGATCATATTGCCAACTTGATCAAAACCTTCGGTGAGCACGCCCACTTTGTCCAAATTGGAAAAACCTACAGGACCTTCCATATAATCGAGTTGGTTTTCCTTACCGATTTCCTTCACTTTGTCCAACAAGGCCTTGGAAACTTCCAGGTCGTCCACAAAATCGAACCAACCAAAGCGCATTTTTTTAAGCCCCTGTTCCTTTACCTCCAACCAATTTATTATGGCCGCTACCCGACCCATTAACTTACCATCCTTGTAGGCTAAAAAAAACTGCGCCTCCGCTGTTTTAAAAACAGGGTTCTTGTCCTTGTCAAAAGACTCCATTTCATCATTGATAATAGGGGGTACCCAATACGGGGAGCCTTTGTAGAGCGAGAAAGGGAATTTCACAAATCGTTTAAGGTCCGATTTGGACGAAACCTGTTTTATGGTAACCATAGTTGCAAATTAATACCCAATATTATGAATATTACTTGCGCTAGAAAAATAAGATGATGTAAAACGTAAAAATCCATGGATTAACCACGGTTTTTTCTCTTCTTTTTTGATTTCCGTTTATTGGAGTTCTTTTTGATTTTCCCGTTCATGCCAGATTGCTGCTCGTTGATCGGGATAAGTTCATCTTTATGAAAATCCAAGCGATACGAAAAACCGAGCACTACAAATATACGGGAAGGGTCGTTTTTAAAACCCGACCCCATATGGATATCGGCCTGAAAATTAGGATTGATCAAACGGGCCACCCCGGTCCTTAGGATAATATCAGAATAGCGGTCCCCGGAAATGCCCTGTCCCTCAAAAAAGACACTCCATCTGGGGTCACGAAAAGCATGGGTTACCGAAAGGGCGTATCGCCATTCGGGGGTATCGGTCGTAATGCGATCGTAGGCAATATTGGAAATCAATACAAACCTTGGGGATAGCCTGCTCTGTGTTTGGATTCCACCACGGTACGAAATTGTAGGTTCGCCGGGATAGAACGGATTATCGCCCAATACAAAATTCGCACCACCGTACACCGATACGGCCGGAATCAGGTTTTTCCATTGAAAAAGGTTGTTGGCCCTCCAGCTGTACAAGTTGGGTTTGCTCCGAGCAGGATCTTTGTAGGGGTCAAAGACCAAATATTTTAATCCAACACGATTTCTGGAAAAATTAGTGAGCGAACCCTCGATGCCCAAGTCCGGATAAGTAATGTTCTGTGTAATGAACGTACCTTCCATGATCACTTCCAGCTCCTCGAAAAGCAATCCGTAACGTAGGGCATAATCGGCACCAAAAATGTTGGAGTCGGAGTTTAAGTCCGCATTGTCCTGCTGTTCGTACAGCAAGCCAACTTCTGCCTGTACCACATTTTTACCAACGGCATAGGCACTTGCGGCCCTGCCCGGGCGGTTGGAATTGATCACATCGGTATATTGTGCGCAGATAATGGTGGGGAAAAAAGCGAGTAAAAAGAATTTCTTTTTGATTATGGAAATGTCCATATAACTGGTTTTTAATACTATTTTAAGATACGTTTTATGGGTTTGCGGGACTAACAGTGTAAATTTGATTCAATAACTGAGGTTATATGGTTTTATTACAAACGATTTTAATATTCATATTAGTATACTACGGGCTTAAATTCCTGTTAAAATGGTTGGCGCCGAAATTGCTCAATTACGCCATGCGCAAGACCAACGAGCGTTTTGAGCAGCAGTTCGGAAATCCTGGGGATTTTGGACATACAAAAACACGGGAAGGGGAGACCACCATATCCAAAAAACCACATCGCAGATCCAATCCTTCAAAAAAAGTTGGAGAATACATAGATTTTGAGGAAATTGATTAATATTTGCCGAATCAAAACCTATCCATGAATCTTTCTCCAAAAGCCATTATCACCCATATTTGTGTTATTGCTTTATTCATTCTTGCATCACTGGTCTATTTTTATCCAGTTTTACAGGGAAAAGCTATTTATCAATCCGATATAGCGTTGTACAAGGGCATGGCCCAGGAACGGGATGCCTACAAGGATGCCACGGGTGTGGAGTCCTATTGGACCAATAGTGCATTTGGCGGCATGCCCACCTACCAGTTGGGAGCCAATTATCCCCATAATTATGTAAAAGAGTTAGATCGTCTGATCCGTTTTTTACCGAGACCCGCCGATTATTTATTTCTATATTTTATAGGGTTTTACATTCTGTTGCTTTGCCTTAGGGTTGATTTTAGGTTGGCGGCCCTTGGAGCCATAGCTTTTGGCTTCTCTACCTACCTGATTATTATTCTTGGCGTGGGGCACAATGCCAAGGCACATGCTTTGGGTTATATTCCAATGGTTCTTGGCGGGGTTGTACTCGTTTTTCGAAAAAAATATATTCTAGGATTTATACTCACTGCACTGGCCATGGCACTCGAAATAAGTGCCAATCACTACCAAATGACCTATTATTTTATGCTTTTGGTGCTACTAATGGGTTTGGTATATCTCATTTATGCCATTAAGGAAAAAGAACTAAAACACTTTTTTGTTTCAGTAGGAATTTTGGTTTTGGCCGTTGTTCTTTCCGTTTTTACCAATGCCACAAGTTTGCTGGCTACAAAGGAGTATGCCGATTGGAGTACCCGTGGAAAATCCGAACTCACCATTAACCCCGATGGAAGTGAAAAAGCCGTTTCCACAGGGTTGGACTACGATTACATTACACAATACAGTTATGGGGTAATGGAATCCCTAAATGTATTTGTACCTAGACTTTTTGGTGGTTCGGGCAGTGAGAACCTGGGCAAGGATTCCAAAGCTTATGAATACTTGACCAATCAAGGGCTGACCCCCACCAAAGCATTGGAATTTTCGAGTGGCCTACCACTTTATTGGGGCGATCAACCCATTGTAGCAGCCCCTGCCTACGTAGGCGCGATCGTTTTCTTTTTGTTTGTGTTGGGCGGTTTTTTGGTTGATGGAAGAAAAAAATGGTGGTTATTATCGGGAGCTGTTATGGCCTTGCTCTTATCGTGGGGCAAGAATTTTCCTTTGCTCACCAATTTTATGATAGATTATTTTCCCATGTACAATAAGTTCCGGGCCGTATCCTCCATACAAGTAGTGCTGGAACTCTGTTTGCCGGTGCTTGGAATTTTAGGGGTTTGGGAACTGTTTAAATCCAGCACAGGTCAAAAAGAAAAACTAAATGCTTTAAAATGGAGCTTTTTTATAACCGCTGGTTTGGGCATAGTGATCTTATTGTTAAAAGGTTTCTTTGATTTTGAAGGTGCCCGGGACGAAATGTACCGTGGATATTTTGGAGATGAGTTAATGTCCATGATCTTACGCGATCGTGAAGCTGTTTATGTTAGCGACACCATTCGTTCGTTGGTCTATGTTCTTTTGGCCGCAGCCGCATTGTGGTTTTTTATTAAAGAGAAAATCAACAAAAACGTTTTGGTATTTGCCCTTGGCGCCCTTATTCTTTTTGATCTGGTAGGAGTGGACCTTAGGTACGTGAACGAGGACGATTTTGTACGTCAGCGTCAAGTAAACCAACCGTTCCAAGCCAGTCAAATAGACCAAATGATCATGCAGGACGATTCCATTTATCGTGTTTTTGACCCTCAGGAAGGCTTAAATGGTTCACGAACCTCCTATTTTCATAAATCGATCGGTGGCTACCATGCTGCGAAACCACGGGCACTGCAAGATCTGTTCGAGTATCATTTGTACCAGAACAACCTTCAGGTTCTTAATATGTTGAATGTTAAATATATTATCCAACAAGATGAGGAAGGCAATAGTTTTCCGGCTGTAAATCCAGATGCCAACGGTAATGCTTGGTTTGTGGATCAATTGGTGGCCGTTTCATCTGCCAACGAGGCAATCCAAAAACTGGGCGATTTTAATTCCAAGACACAGGCCGTGGTGAACACGGCGCAATATCCGGAATTGACCAAGATGCGTTACACAGCAGATTCGTTGGCAAGAATAGATTTGGTGGATTACCGCCCCAATTACCTAAAATATACATCTAAAAACCCCAATACTGGTTTTGCCGTATTCTCCGAGATGCATTATCCATCGGGCTGGAATGCTTTTGTAGATGGTGAATTTCAGGAACATTACAAAGTAAACTATGCACTTCGCGGTATCAAGGTACCCGCTGGTGAGCACGAAATCGAATTCAAGTTTGAGCCCGAGGTGGTGGAAACTGGTAGTCAGATCAGCTTGGTGGCCAACATCCTGCTTGGCATAATTATAGTTGGGGGACTGGGCTTTACATTGTTCTCGCGTAAAAAAGAAGAGGCCTAATGCGAAAAATTTTGGTCATAGCGTATTATTGGCCTCCGGCGGGCGGACCAGGTGTACAGCGATGGCTCAAATTTGTAAAATACTTGCCCGAACTTGGGTTGGACCCCATCGTTTATGTTCCGGAAAACCCCAGCTATCCGATAATCGATAACAAGCTGGTGAACGAAGTTCCAAGTTCCATCCGAATACTGAAACGTCCCATAAAAGAGCCCTACGGTTGGGCCTCAATATTGTCCAAAAAGAAAACAAGGACCATAAGTTCTGGAATTATAAAGGAGAAAGATCCATCTTTTATAGAGAAGGTGCTGCTTTGGATTCGCGGTAACTTTTTTATTCCTGATGCGAGGAAACTTTGGGTAAAACCATCCATTTCTTATTTGGCGAAGGTAATTGCGGACGAGGGCATAACCACTATTGTCACAACAGGGCCACCGCACAGTTTACATTTGATCGGACTTGGACTCAAAAAAAAGTACAATATCCAATGGGTCGCCGACTTTAGAGACCCATGGACCACTATTGGGTACCACAAAAGTTTACGTCTCACCAATTATGCCCATTTAAAACATAAGGCACTGGAAAAAGGCGTTCTTTTACGAGCAGATAAGATCGTGGTAACAAGCAAAACCACAAAATTGGAATTTGAGGCCATAACTCCCAAGCCCATTAAAGTGATCACCAATGGTTTTGATGATGAATTGCCATTGGTTGCCTTGGATAAAAAGTTTACCATTTCACATATTGGTTCGTTGTTGACAGGCAGAAACCCTTTAGGTTTTTGGAAAGCTGTACAGGAACTATTGTCTGAAAATGAATTGTTCAAAGACGCTTTACATATCCAACTGGCAGGTGTAGTGGGGGAGGAAGTGCTACAATCCATTAAGGATTTTGGACTTACCGACTATGTGGAACAATTGGGCTATCTTCCACACGATAAGGTTTTGGAAACCCAGCAAAAGTCACAATTGCTATTGCTGTTGGAGATTGATTCCAAAGAAACCAAAGGTATTATTCCAGGAAAACTGTTCGAATATTTGAATGCCAAGCGACCTATTTTGGCCATAGGACCACAAGGCTGGGAGGCGGGTGCTATGGTCGTGGACCATAAAGCAGGAACGTTCTGTTTGCATAATAATGTAGCGACTTTAAAAACTGTACTTTTGGAGGCATTCCATCAGTACGAAAAAGGAACTTTAGGTTGTAATTCAGAAGGAGTGGAGCAATATCACAGACGGGCGTTAACGGAATCTTTGGCTAAATTTATCTAATGGGCGTTGTTCTTAAGCAATCCATACAAAATACAGTAGTAACGTATTTGGGGTTCTTTTTTGGAGCTATTAATACATTGTTTCTGTATACCAAAATACTGCCGGACAAATATTACGGTCTGGTAACCTTTATTTTGGCTTCGGGAGCCATATTAATGCCGCTAATGGCATTTGGGGTGCACAATACCATGATCAAGTTTTATAGCAATCATCAAGAGACCGAAAAAGATGGTTTTTTTACCTTGATGTTGTTGGTTCCGCTGCTCGGGGTAGTTCCCGTTGCCTTGGTCGGCTTGATTTGGTACGATCCCATTGGCGATTGGGTGTCCCAAGTAAACCCTATGGTAAAGGATTATCTGTGGTATGTCTTTTTTGTGGGACTAGCGATGGGCTATTTTGAAGTATTTTACTCCTGGACCAAGGTGCATCTAAAGTCGGTTTTCGGAAACTTTATGAAGGAGGTTTTTGCCAGGGTAGGGGTGTCCCTTTTGCTTGTCCTTTTTTATTTTGATGTGATCTCATTGGATATGTTTTTCAAATGTTTGGTAGGATTGTATCTATTGCGGACACTGATCATTAAAATGTATGCTTTTTCCCTTCGGATGCCCAAGTTTAGTTTTAATTTTCCGAACTATACCAAAGAAATCCTGTCCTATTCTTTTTTAATTATTTTGGGAGGATCTGCATCCCTGGTTTTGTTGGAAATAGACAAAGTGATGCTGAATCAGTTCATCAGTATAGAAAATGTGGCGTATTATGGAGTGTCCGTTTATATCGCTACTGTGATTATTGTACCGTCTCGTGCCATGCACCAGATTACTTATCCATTAACAGCAGAGCTATTGAATACCAAAAATGAAGCTGGTCTGGATACTTTGTACAAAAAAACTTCCCTAACACTGTTCATTGCTTCGGGCATCTTGTTCATTTTGATTATTTTAAACCTCAACGACTTATATTTAATGCTTCCCAAAAATTATAGAAATGGCTTCACCATTGTGTTCTTGATCGGTTTGGCCAAGGTTATGGATTCACTTTTGGGAAACATAAATTCTATCTTGTACAACTCTAAATACTATAAAACGGTGTTGTTGTTCGGGGTCTGTTTGGCTGCCTTGACCATTTTGCTCAACTTTTTGTTGATTCCCAAATTAGGTATGGAAGGGGCTGCATGGGCCAGTTTTGTCTCTATTTTTATCTTTAATCTGGTAAAATTGGTTTTTGTGAAGCTGAAATTTGGCATTTTGCCTTTTACCTCGGCGACATTTAAGGTTTTTTCGACCTTGGTCTTATTGATTGTACTGTTCGATTTTGTGCAGTTTCAATTTCATCCGATAATAAATATTGGTTTAAAATCCATATTGGTATCTGTAATGTACTTAGGTATTTTGTACCGTTTTAATATTTCAGAGGATGTATCCGGAATATTGTCCAAATGGCTCAAAAAAATACCCCGTAGCGAATAAATTCAGCTACGGGGCATACAACTAACCAACCTAAAAAATCTTTCTAATTGTTACTTCTTGAAGATCTCGAGGACCTTGAAGCACTTGTATTACTTTTTCTATTGCCAGAACTCCGGCTTACCGTTGCTCTTGAACTACTTTTTCTGCTCACGGTGCTTTTCTTGACACTTGGCCTTGCACTTTTGGACACTGTTCTGCGTGTAGAGTTGCCTTTGTTCAGCGTTGTTCTATTGGAAGACCTTGCTACCGATTGAGGCTTTTTATATGTACTACTACTTGTGCGTTTTACAGTGGTCCCTCGTGAGTTACTGGTCACTTTTCTTGTGCTCGCGGTTCTCTTGTTCGGAGTTCGAGTGACCTTTGTATTGGTGGTCACAGTTCTACTTGATCGACCAACGTTGTTGGATTTTCTGTAATTATTGCTACTGGAACTCCTTGAAGCCACCGTATTTCTTTTTAAGGTATTGCTGGAACGGTTTGCTGTTGAGTATCCTCTTCTTGAGGAATTTTTGGACACCGTTGCATTGCTTCTTCCATAATCGGCCCTTCTGGCGCTATTGTCCCTTACAGAAACTCTTCTGTCATTTCTATAGATTTTGTCCCTTCTATACCTGTTATCATTTCTATAGACTTTGCCAACTCTTGCATAAGCACGTCTTGGATTGTATCTATAGGGTGTATAATATGTATATCGAACAGGTCTGTAATACCTTCTGTACGGTCTAGTGTATACGTTGCAAAAACCAACGGTCGGTCTTATAAAATATCTGTGAAAAGGTCTGTACACATATCTTCGATTATATACATTGATAAACCCTGTGTAGTGACTAAAAACTCCACCATTATAGTAAACTTGTAGGCCACCAATTCTCCGTACCCTACCATTGTTGTACCAGATATCCACATTTCCTATTTGTGATACACGACCATAGTAATCGTAAAAAATAGGGGTGTTCTCTACTTGTATTACAGCACCGTAATCATCGTACTGAACAAATGGATTGTAGTTATATCCGGAGTTAAAAGTGATACCGACATTGCCAATTCTAGCTCCTACGCCAACATTTACCCTGTTGTCCATATAGAAATCGAACTCACCATCGGGATAAACGGAAAAAGTAACCCCATCTTCTACAAAGATGAAAGAATTTCCATATCGATAATTAGGTGCGGTAACCTTTGTATTTGTTGTTTCTGCTTGGATACTTGGTATTCCAAAAACAACCGCTGCTATAATGAGTACTAACTTTTTCATACTACAAGGTTTTAAGTTCCAGATGCAAATATTTACACCCACCTTGTATTAAGCAATCAGCGTGCCAAAAAATATAACACGCTGATATACAGTATTGAAAAAACTAGAAAACAACTTATTTTATGATAAACATAGATCTTCTGTTCAATTGGTGTGCTTCTTCTGAACAATTTACACCATTAGAGCAATTATTTATGAGCTGAGATTCTCCATATCCTTTAGAGGATAATCTTTTGCGGTCAATTCCATGACCAACCAACCATTCGAGTGTGGAGTTGGCCCTTCTGTTGGATAATTGCATATTGTACTCGTCATTACCTCTGGAATCCGTATGGGATTCAATGTGAATGCTCAACTGTGGATGTTGCTTCAAGGCCTGTAATATTTTGGCTAGTTCCACTTCTGCGTCTGGGCGTATGCTGTGTTTGTCAAAATCAAAATAAATGGGCTGTAGATCTAGTCTGCATCCCAAATCATATACAGGGCAATCGGGGGGTGTAAGGGCTATGTTGACCTGCAGCATCATAGAACCCTCTGGAGTCGTTACCAATTGTTCTTTAGGTTGGTAATCTTTTTCATCGTTTGAAGCGCGGACCACATAATGTTTTTCACATTCAATATCCTCATCAAACTCATAATTACCGTTGGATTCTGTAACCAATTGTGAAATAATATTGTTGTCTTCGTCCAAAAGGTACACCATTGAGCCTTGGAGTGGATCACCGGTATTTGCATCGGTTATCGCTCCATAGATGATTGGCATACAATTCTCTGATATGGCGTAGATATCATCCGAACTGCTGCCACTGTTTCCTTCCCTGTTTGAAGAAAAGTACCCCAGTTTTTCATTTTCTCTTACAATGATTCCAAAATCATCTTGGTTAGAGTTAATAGGTTGCCCCAAATTCACAATACCTCCTGAATCGATGTCATTGGCACTGGAAACCTTGTAAATGTCCAATCCTCCAAGTCCAAGATGGCCGTCACTGGAAAAGAACAGTGTATTTCTGTCGCTTATAAATGGGAATGTCTCCCGTTGTTCGGTGTTAATATTGGGACCCAAGTTGATGGGTTCACCATACTCATTGGCGTTAAGAATGTCCACATACCATAAATCGGATTCACCAATGGACCCCGGTCGGTTGGAGGAAAAATACAATCGGGTTTCCTCGATGTTCAAGGCGGGGTGGGCGGTAGAGTAGGAGTCATCATTAAATGGAAGTTCTTGTACGTTGCCCCAAGTTCCATCATCATTCTTTGTGGCTTTATAGATTTTTAAGCTCACCAAACGTTTTTTGCCCCTTTTCTTTTTACCATCGATAAAATTATTTCTCGTAAAGTATACCGTTTTCCCATTTTTGGTAAATACGGCAGAGGATTCGTGGTAAGGTGAATTGATATCCCCTTTCAATGATTTAACATTGGTCAGTTTTCCATTTTCATTGATTTCAGCTTCAAACAGATCTAAATAGGGAAGACCGTTCCAATCATGCACCTTATTTCCTTCCGTATTGATGGATGAGGATGCAAAGACAATTTTATTTCCATAAAATGAAGGGCCAAAGTCCGAACCCGTCAAATCCGTTGTAATATTGGTTACTTTAAATTTTTTGTTTTGATGTTCTTTAAGCTCTTCAAAGGACTTCCAGTTATCCATTTGCCCATTCGCCATATTGGAAGGTGAAGATTTCCAGAACTTTTCCATCATCGCCTTGGACCTATCATATTCCCCAACACTTTTGAGCGTTTGTGCTGTGCGGTAATAGTATTCGGGCTTAATATTATTTGGGTATTTTTCCATGAGTTTACCGTACCATTGGTTGGCCTTCGCATATTCACTATTGAAGTAATAGGTATCTCCCAATTTCTCAAATATTTGTGCTGATTCATAACCATCCTCCACCACGCTTAGGTATATTTTTCGGGCATCTATGAAGTCGTAATTATCAAATTCTTCATTGGCATACTTTATTTTGGTTTCTTGAGCGAATGTGCTCCCGACCAACAAAAAGATGGAAAACACATGTATTAGAATGCTTCTTTTCATGGTGATTGTATTAAAAGAATCTTGGGGTTATAATTCGGTCTGACTTTTTGAAAATATCGAAACGAAGAAATACTTCGTAGGATCCATCACTGTACATTTCAATATCGGTAGTTTGATAATCGTAGGCTATACCTGCGAAGAAGTTCGGTGATATTTGAAATCCGGCCAACGCACTTAACGAAGCAGTCCATCGATAAGATGCCCCCAAAGTAAACTTTTCATTGATCAGAAAGTTTGCGGATACATCCCATTGCAATGGAGAACCACTTACGTATTTTACCAAGGTTGCAGGTTTAAACTTCAGGTTTTCATTTAAATCAAAAACATAACCGGTGATGAAGAAATAGTGCAAGCGTTCGATAGCTATGTCATTAGTGTCCGCATTTTCCAATGCACTTTCATCATAATGTCGGGAATTCAAAAAATTGGGAACGGAAAGACCAGCGTAGAATTTATCTGTGTTTAAATATAAACCAGCACCGATTTGCGGTCTCAGTTCATTATCCACATTGGTCTGAAAGTAGGCATCGTTCGGATTAAAAATGTTCAATTTACTATAGTCCACATCCAACATATCCAATCCAGCTTTTATGCCGAATGCCAATTTTGTGTCATATGATAGGTTTATGGAGTATGAGTAGTCCACTACCACGTTGGATTCCATTGCCGGACCTATTCGATCATAAACAATGGATAGTCCAAGTCCCATATTATCATAAAGTCCAATAGGGGAATTTACTGTAAATGTACCCGTTTCGGGAGACCCCTCGAGACTTACCCATTGTGTTCTACCCAAAAGGCCAAAACTCAATACTTCCCTGTTGCCGGCATATGCCGGGTTTACCACCTGGGTATTGTACATATATTGAGTGTACTGTGGATCCTGTTGGGCCTTTGTTGCCACTGTTGCGGATAGAAACAGGAGTGCCAGAAGCCCAAAGTTTCTATAATTTTTAAGATGTATCATCCTCTTGATAAAATTCTAGATTTGTGATTTTTTTATTGGTCGGCCGTATTAATTCCTGTTGATATATAGGTAGCCCGAATAGCTTTCTTTCCCAGGATTATCTTCACCGGTAAATGTTAGAATGTAGAAATAGGTTCCACTGGGCAACTCCCTATCTTGCTGGAGCGTAGCTCTACCTTCGGAAATTCCGTAGAATAGGTTGTTCCCTTGTCCATAACCATTGACTTCATAGACTTGAACCCCCCAACGATTAAATATTTTCACATTGTTGTCCGGATAGTTTTCTATACCCAGAATTCGAAAATAATCATTGATGCCATCCCCATTGGGCGTAATTCCGTTGAAAATTTCAAAACCAATACCTCCTCCGGAATATTCACAAAAGCCGCTTACATTCATGGAAGTAATGTCGTTTTCTTCATAACTGTTATCATCGGAATTATCAAAAACGGAATCCGTGGTATCAATTATATCTGCGGTTACCACGGCTTGGTTATCCACGAAGATGCCATCGATATCCACTTGTGCAAGATTATATATTGCAGTATACAACCATTCCTCACCAGGCTCCAATATGCCATCTTGTGATTCTTCGGTAACTTCCAATCCATTTACGGTTCCACCTAGTAGCTGGTCTGTAAGGACTACATTTTCCAAGTTGATCGTACCTGTATTTATTACGGTAAAGTCATACCTTATACTATCATCGCAACCATCGTTGTCCAAGTCAATGCCAGTTCCAATTTTGATTACTGCGATTCCGAACAGTGGAGTATCGTTACCCCCTCCGTCACCAGGGCACGCATCGTTGGGAACTTCTGTTCTAGTTGGGGTATCCTCGAAGTTGCTATCATCATCGGATAAATCGAAGACAATGAAATTTGAGTCTATTAACTCTGCGTAGACAATGGCTTGGTTGATTACAAAACCATTGTCAATATCTTCTTGGGTGATAGGGTAAACAGCAGTGTATACCCATAATTCATCGACTTGAAGTATTCCATTTTCGCTGATACTCTCAGAATCTGGACCTGGTATTTCTTCTTGTCCAAAGAGTACTTCGTCTTTTAGTGAAACATTTTCCAAGTCGATTCCTCCAACATTTGTAATAGTGAAGGTATAACGGATACTTTCTATACAACCATCCTGGTCAATATCGATTAATTCAGCTTCTTTAATCAATCCAATACCTCCTCCATCAGTACATGAATCGTCCGGTACGGCCGTCCTTGTGGGCTCATTCTCAAAAAGACTATCCTCATCGGACAAATCGGATACTACAATTTCTGTGTCAATGACCTCTCCGTTCACCTCTGCTTGATTGACCACAGCGGCATTGTCTATGTCTTCTTGGGTAATGGAATAAATGGCCTCATAGGTCCACGTTTCGCCTACGGATAGGATACTGTCATCATTGATGTCGGATCCATCTACAGGGCCGGGCACCTCGCCGCCAAGGAGTTCGTCTTCCAACATGATTTCATCAATATCTACATCACCGATATTGGTCAAAGTGAAGGTATATAGGATGCTTTCCTGACAACCATCACCATCAACATCAATTACGGTACCTTCTTTAATAAGCCCAATGCCTGGTGCTCCTTCGGTACAGGCATCATCTGGTACTTCTGTGCGAGTTGGACTATCTTGAAAATTGCTGTCATCATCTGACAGGTCGGATATTTGATTTTCAGTATCCACCACTTCTGCCGTAACTGTAGCTTGGTTGATTACCAGAGTGGCATCAATATCTTCTTGCGTAATAGCATATATTGCAGTATACACCCATACTTCATCTACTTGAAGGATGCCATTTTCCAGAATGCTTTCCGAGTCCGGGCCTGCAATGGCCCCATTGAACAAGGGGTCTTCGAGTATGACTTCATCTAAGTCCACATCGCCCAAGTTGGTAACAGTAAATGTGTACAAGATACTTTCTATACAGCCGTCGGCGTCAATGTCCAACAAATTTCCTTCTTTTATTAATCCGATATCCGGTACTGCGCAAAAAGACAGATCTACAACTGTTGGGTCGTTTTCAAGTACGCTGTCATCGTCTGAAAGGTCGATAGCCAGCTCATTGGGCAACCCTAGAAGATTGGCGGAGACAGTTGCTTGGTTTTCAAAATAGCCATTGATCAGATCTTGTTGGGTAGTTAAGTAGACCGCGGAATAAATCCAAACTTCATCTACGTCTAGCAATCCATCATTATTTTCATCTCCTGTTAATGGTCCGGCGATATCCCCACCGAGCAAAGGGTCATTTAAAACCACATTCTCCAGAATATCCACACCTTGATTGGTTACGGTAAACTCATATAAAATCAAGTTACATCCAGGACCTGCCTCAACGTCTTCCAAAGCAACCCCTTGCTTAACAACGGCAATGTCTGTTTTTGATGGACAGGATGGTAAAATCGTAACGGTCTCGTCATTTTCCAATACGCTGTCATCATCGGATAGGTCGAGGACTATGGCATTTAAATCTCCCTCAATATTTGCTGTTGCCGTTGCTTGATTGACGACCTCTTCTGCAAATTTATCCTGAACCGATGTTATGTATGGTACGGTATATATCCATGTTTCACCGGGTTCTAATATGTTATTGTTGTTATCGTCGCCACCATCAGGACCAACTAAATCCCCTCCCAGTAAAGGGTCATTTAGCACTACATTTTCCAAATTGTTTCCTCCCTCACTGGTAACACTAATTTGATACAGTACCAAATTACATCCGGGGCCTCCTTCTAGCGCATTCAAGGGTACGCCTACCTTGACAACGGCAATATCTGTGTTTGATGGACATGCAGGTAGTACAATTACCGTGGAATCATTATCATTGACCATTTGATCGGGCTGTCCTTGAACATTTGCTGTAACTACAGTAGCAGTTTCAACTTGTTGGGCCACTTTTTCCTGTACCGTTGTTACATGGGCGACAGTATATGTCCATTCCTCACCAACCTCCAAGATATTGTCCTCTGTTAAACTTTCCGTTGGACCAACAAGATTTCCATCAAATAAATCATCGAATATTTCTATGTTCACGAGGTTTTCGTCACCCGTATTGGTTACTGTAATTTCATATAAAATCAGATTACAGCCTGGATTTCCCTCAATAGCATCCAAAGGATTGCCACCAACGGTTATGGAGATATCGGGAACAAATGGTTGATCGGTATTTACAAGGACAGGGTTCTTTCTTGATTCGGCTTCAT